>JAYVOF010000001.1:0-7326 GCA_043758105.1 Rhodospirillales bacterium
GCGATCGCGCTGCGCAACCGTTGGCGGCGGCAGCATTTGCCCGAGGCGATGCGCGATGAGGTCGTGCCCAAGAACATCCTAATGATCGGCCCGACCGGCTGCGGTAAGACGGAGATCGCACGCCGCCTGGCGAAGCTGGCGCAAGCGCCGTTCATCAAGGTGGAAGCGACAAAGTTTACCGAGGTCGGCTACGTTGGCCGCGACGTCGACAGCATCATGCGCGATCTGGTTGAGGCCAGCATCGGCATGCTGCGTGATGCAGGCCGCAAGGACGTACAGGCGAAGGCGGAGCTGGCGGCCGAGGACCGGCTGGTGACGGCACTGGTCGGCGACGGCGCGAGTGCCGACACGCGGAGTAAGTTTCGGCGCATGCTGCGGGATGGCGAGCTGGAAGGCAAAGAGGTCGAGATCGAGGTGGCGGACCAGGCGACGCCGGTCGGGGTGATGGAGATCCCGGGGATGCCGCCCGGAGGCATGCAGAACCTCGGCGAGATGATGAAGGGCATGTTCGGCCAAAAATCATCCCGCAAGAAAATGACCATCGCCGCCGCCCGCGTGACGCTGCATCGCGACGAGGGCGACAAGCTGCTGGATCAGGATCAGCTCACCAAGGACGCGGTGACCCATGCGGAGCAGAACGGCATCGTGTTCTTGGACGAGATCGATAAGGTCTGCGCCCGGTCCGAGAACGGGTTTCGCGGCGGCGACGTGTCGCGGGAAGGCGTGCAGCGGGACTTGCTACCATTGATCGAGGGCACGACCGTTAGCACTAAATACGGCCCGGTGAAGACGGACCACGTGCTGTTCATCGCCAGCGGCGCGTTCCATTTGGCCAAGCCGTCCGATCTGCTCCCGGAATTACAGGGGCGTCTGCCGATTCGGGTGGAGCTGGCCCCGCTATCCCGCGCCGATCTGCGCCGGATTTTGGTCGAACCAGAGCATAGTCTCATAAAACAATACGAGGCGCTGCTGGGCACCGAGAACGTCACGCTCCGTTTCACCGCTGACGCGGTGGACGCGCTGGCGGAGCTGGCGGCGGATATCAACGAGCGGGTGGAAAACATCGGCGCCCGGCGTTTATCGACGGTTTTAGAGAAATTACTGGAGGAAATCAGCTTCACCGCGACCGACCGCGGCGGTGATTCGGTGACGGTCGATGCGGCCTATGTGCAAGAGCGAGTGGCCCCGTTGGCGGCAAAGGGAGACTTGAGTCGGTTCATTCTATAGAAAAAATTCCAAATCGGCGCAGAAACAGTTTGCAACATAGCTTGACAGCGCGTGTGTTTTCCGGCGTTTCTCCGCCGCCAATACAGGAGAATAATAATGCGCCTTAACCTCGCTATGTTCCTACTCGCCGCCGGCACCGTCGCTGGCTGCTCCAGCAATACGATGGCCCCGGCCGCCGCACCCGCGCCGATGGCGATGGCGCCCGAGCCCGCCCCGGCCCCGATGGCCGCACCGATGATGTCGTCCGTGGACGGCCTGTATCGTGGCAACTCCGAGACGGCCGGCACGTATCACCGTGGTTGCGCCCGTCCGGGTGCTGTGAGCACGAGCATTCGTCACAACGTGTTCGTGCTCAAGGGCATTCGCGCCCGCGTCGGTGCCGATGGCAGCGTTCGTAACATCTCCCGCCGCGGCGGGATGATCACGGGCACGGTGTCCAACGGCTCGCTCGATGTGACGACCAAGTCCGGCCGGTGCAGCTACCACATCGTCGCCACCCACGCATAAGACCCTGGGTTAAGACCGCGTCGGTCTTAGCCTGACGAACGGCCCCACCCTCTCGGGGTGGGGCCGTTTTCGTTTGCTCACGCTCGCCGCCGTTCTCAATCCCGCCGCCGTTTTCAATCCCGCCTAGGACCCCATATCTTGGCGATGCCGGATCCGTTTCTGTTACCTGAAGAGCCAAGCGCCGCCGCAGCGATCGCCGCCATCGGCGAGGAACTCGAGGTGTTCGATGACTGGATGGACCGGTATCAGTTCATCATTGAACTCGGGCGCAAACTGCCGCGCTTCCCGCCCGAATGGCAGAATGATTCTCATCGCGTTCCAGGATGCCAGAGCCAAGTTTGGATGGAGGCGGATATCCGGGACGGGCACATGTTCCTGGCCGGCGCCTCGGATGCGGCCATCGTCTCCGGCTTGGTGGCGCTTCTCCTCCGGGTCTATTCCGGACGCACCCCCGATGAGGTCATCGCCACCGACCCGGGGTTCCTACGCGATCTCGGTCTGATGGAGGCTCTTTCGACCAATCGGGGCAACGGCATCGCGGCCATGGCCCGGCGCATCCGCGACGTCGCACTGGCGAGCCGCGTCTGTTAATCGGGTTTCGAGTCCGAAGTACCGGTGTCATACCAACGGCATGAATGCTTGACCGGTTCTCTGACCTCGTCAGTGCGAGTTCCGCACCGGCCTTCAGCGGACCCTTGGGATGAAACTGGCCCTATCACATGGTGGGATGCGAAGTGAAGGGCATCCCACCATACGATTGCAGGCCCGTAGGGTGGGTTGCCCTTCGCAACCCGCCGCGGCAGGCGCTGTCACACGGGGTTGGTGAACACTTTCTTCTTAGCCGCTTGGCGGAGGAATCCAGGGGCGACACGCGCACCCGTATTGACCGCCACGCCCTAAACCGGGGCTCGCACTGCGGCCGTCCTGATTTTGAGACTGGCATTATTTGGATCGTTCTGATATCGCATCTTGAATGGCATCTTCGTTCGAACCGGCCCACAGCCTGGCCGGACACCCCTATCTTGCCGGGGTGCCGGACGTGTTGCTTGCGCGCATGCTGCTCCAAGCCCGGTGGATCCAGGTTGGTCCGGGCGAGATGGTGCTGGATTTCGATGACCACTCGACCGACGTGTTTTTCGTGATGCAGGGCAGCATCCGCGTGGTGATCCGCACTGCCGACGGTGAGCACGCGCAAATCCTCGATGACCTGAACGCGGGAGACCTCATGGGGGAGATGGCGGCGCTCGATGACGCGCCCCGCTCCGCCCGGGCCGAAGCGCTGGTCCGGACCCAGCTCTGCGCCGTGCCGGGTGCGGCGTTCCGGGAGCTGCTGTTCGCGTCGCCCCCCGTCACGCTCCGGCTTATGCATCTACTTGCCAGCCGGATTCGGTTGCAGAACCGGCGGTTGCTGGAACACACCGTCCTGCCGACCCGGCTCCGCCTCGCGGCCGAATTACTGCGGCTGAGCCGGCCCCGGGCGGATGGCACGCGGGTGGTGAGTCCCCCACCCACGCATGACGAACTCGCCAGCCGGGTCGGTGCGCGGCGTGAGACGGTGACTCGGGAACTTGCGGCGCTGAGCCGAGCCGGGCAGATTCTCCGCTCGCGGGCTGCCGTCGTGCTCCTCGTGCCGGAGCAACTGCGTCAGATGGCGGCGGGCGGCATCGCGCCGCCGGGTTAGCGGGGTGGCGCGGCGTCGCCGTTTTGAGAGGCGGGGGGAGCGTCCTGACCCGGCCCCGCCGCCCGTTTATCAACCCGTTTATCAGGCCGTTGATCGGCCCGTTTATCGCCAGGCGTCCCCTCCGGCAGGCCCAGCGTGCCCATGGCACCGCGCGGCGCGGGCACCGCCGTCCCGGGCGTGTTCCCCACCAAGGAGCCGCTCCGCCCGACCGTGGCGGGGGTGCCGGGGGCGATGTAGTCCGTCGCCGCCTCAGCCACATTCACGAGGATGAAGATCAAAATAACAAGTAGTATACAGGCGGTAGATTTAGAACCCATCATTGCGCGCCCCATTTGGGGCGCGGCAAGCCAGGGGCAACAAATACTCTGGTGACCCCTGGATTACTTCGCCAAGCGGCTCGCAATGACAGATAAGAACGTATGACGGCCGGCATTCGTCGCACGAAACGCATCATGGCAGCGTGGTCCTCAGAATTCACCGCCGGAACGCCTTGTAGAGGTCGACGGTTCCCAGGATGGTATCAAACATGGCTCACGCCGCGAACGAGCCGCGCCAGGTCGCTGCCTTGGAACGGCTTGGACAGCACCGCCTCATGCGGGTTGCCGGGCCGGTGGCCAATGGAGGCGGGACGGCCCGTGATGAACACGATGCCGATGTCCGGCTGGATCGCCCGCAGAGTGTCAGCCAGCTGCACCCCGCTCGCGCCAGCCCCGAGGTCCACGTCCGTCACCAGCACGGACGCGTCCAGCCCGCCGCGGATCAAGGTCAGCGCCTCAGCCGCATTCGCCGCCTCCACCACGCCGAAGCCGTCATCCTCCAGCATGAGCGCAATCGTCATGCGGACGAGATCGTCATCCTCCACGAGTAATAGGCAGTTATGCGACGCAGACACCATGAATGAACCGAGAGGTTGAGCAGCCATTCCGTCCAGAACGACGTCCGGCGGCGTACGTTTCCTCACGACCACATAACGTGATCAGCCCAGCAGCCGTCCGATCACGCGAGCGGTATAGTCCACAACTGGGATAATCCGCCCATAATTGATCCGCGTCGGCCCGATCACGCCGATGGCGCCCACGATCCGGTCCGCCTCGTTCCGCGCTGGCGCCACCACCATGCTGACGCCGCCCGCGCCGAACAACCCACTTTCGGCCCCGATATAGATGCGCACGCCGTCCGACGCCTCCGCCAATTCCAGCAGGCGGATCATGGTCTCCTGCCGCTCCAGCCGCTCGAACAGGCTTTGGATCGCGGCCAGGTTCTCGATCTGCGTCACCTCCGACAGCAGCCGTGCCTGGCCGCGCACGATCAGCGATCCGCCGCGGCCCTCGCCGGTCCAGGTCGCCAGTCCCGCCTCTACCACCTGGGTCGTCAGCGCATCGAGCTGGGTGCGGTCCTCCGCCATGTCCGTGCCCACCACCCGGCGCAACTCCGCCAACGATTTGCCCGACAGCCGCGCGTTCAAGTAATTCCCGGCCTGAATCAGCGCCGAGGGCGGCAGGCCGGGCGGGGTCTCGATCACCCGGTTCTCGACCCCGCCATCGGCCCCCACCAGGATCACCAGCGCGCGCCCCGGTCCCAGCGGCACGAATTCGATATGCCGCACCGCCCCGTCCGATTTTGGCGCCAGCACCAGCCCGGCGGCGCCCGCGAGCCCGGCCAGCATGGTGCTCGCCTCCGCCAGCGTGTCCTCGAGGCTGCGGCCGCGCGCCTCCAGCGCCAGGCTGATGGCCTCCTGCTCCCCGTCCTCGAGGGCGCCGAATTGCAGAAGGCCATCGACGAACAGCCGCAGCCCCCGCTCCGTCGGCAGCCGCCCGGCGCTGGTATGCGGCGCGAACAGCAGCCCGGCGTCGGTCAAATCCGACATCACGTTGCGGATGTGGCCGGTGACAATGCGAACGGCAGGCGGCGAGACAGCGTCCGGCTGCCAACTGGTTCCCCAGTGGCGACATATTGCTCGACGATTTCGCGCAAGACTGTGGCCGACCGGGGGTCGAGCCCGGGGGGCGGCACTCCTGGTTTCATGCCGTTTTGCCGTTCATACCCATGCGACGCTATATGACGCCAACTTTTAGGACAGCACCATGCGCCCCTCCGGCCGCGCCGCGGATATTTTGCGGGACGTCTCATTCACCACCGGCTTTGCCCATCATGCGGAGGGCTCGTGCCTTATCCGCATGGGGGGCACGGAGGTGCTTTGCACCGCGAGCGTGGAGGGCCGGGTGCCGAGTTTTATGAGGAACCAGGGCCTGGGCTGGATCACCGCCGAATACGGCATGCTGCCGCGCGCGACCCACACGCGGGGTGACCGGGAGGCAGCGCGCGGCAAGCAATCCGGACGCACGCAGGAAATCCAGCGCCTGATCGGCCGCAGCCTCCGCGCCGTGGTGGACCGCGCGGCGATGGGCGAGTGCACGGTGACGCTGGATTGCGACGTGCTGAACGCCGATGGCGGCACCCGTTGCGCTAGTATTACCGGGGCCTGGGTGGCGTTGAGCCTCGCGTTCCGGACCATGCAGGCGAACAACGTGATCACGAAATCGCCGCTGACCGGGCAAGTGGCGGCCGTGAGCTGCGGCCTGGTGGACGGCGCGCCGGTGCTGGATCTGGACTATGCCGAGGACAGCAACGCCGACGCGGACGCTAATTTCGTGCTGACCGAGGGTGGCGGCATCGTGGAAATCCAAGGCACGGCGGAGAAGGCCCCGTTCAGCGAAAGCCAGTTCACCGAGCTGATGCGCCTGGCCCGCGTGGGCACCGGGCGGCTATATGAGCTGCAGCGTGCGGCGCTGGCGTAATGCGGAACATCGGCCCCAAGCTGGTGCTGGCCACGCATAACCCGGGCAAGCTGATCGAGATCGCCGCCTTGCTGCACCAGCTCGGGATCGCGGTCACCTCGGCCGGCGAGCTCGGCTTGCCGGAACCGGTCGAAGACGCGCCGGATTTCGCCGGCAATGCGCGGCTCAAGGCACTGGCGGCGGCCACTGGTTCCGGTCTGCCGGCCCTGTCCGACGACAGCGGCTTTTGCGTCGCAGCCCTCGGCGGCGCACCGGGCGTATTATCCGCCCGCTGGGCCGGACCCGGCAAAGATTTCAGCGTCGCCATGCAACGCGTGCATGACGAACTGGCCGGCCATACCGATACGCGCGCCTGGTTCATGTGTGCCCTCTGCCTGGCCTGGCCGGACGGTGAAACGGCGACGTTCCTGGGCCGGGTCGGCGGCACCCTGGTCTGGCCCCCGCGTGGCGACCGGGGCTTCGGCTACGACCCGATGTTCGTGCCGCTGGGCGGGACCGAGACCTACGGCGAGATGGACCCGGCGGAGAAGCACGCGACCAGCCACCGGGCGCGGGCGATGGCGCAGTTGATCGCAGTGTGGCGTTTCCTAGGGAATAAAAGCGGTGACTAATATCGAAAATGAGGCCGAGTGGCAGGCTGGCTTTGGGGGACGGATCAACGAGCTATTCGAGCTTTTCCGAAATATGGCAGGCTGGATCTATCAGGAGATACCTCCAGTCGGCACAAAGAACATGATGTTTTCAGCAGACGTTTCATTGCTGAGTTGGCTAGACGCCAATCATCTTGCAAAGGCATACCGCCGGGAGGCGTGCGCCGTGATCGCTCAAATGGAGCTCGATCAAGAGGCATCGGACACATTAGATGATTTCTTCAACATTGAAATTCCATCGCTCTCCCTGGCAGCTATAAAAACCTTCATTGCAATGGCGAACCAACGCTCAAGGTTTCAGTTCTTCTGTTACTTGCTAGGGACGACCCAACGCATCCCACCTTCAGGAAAACCTGCAACATTGTCTTAGAGTCCGTTCGGAAAGTTGGTCATTACAAAACGGGGCTTAGTCGAACGAGACGGCGCAGCATAAGCCGGATCATGGCCAAGCGCAGATAGGCGG
>JAYVOF010000002.1:0-19125 GCA_043758105.1 Rhodospirillales bacterium
CCCGTGCGCCATGACGGCACTGGCGTGTTCGCCGGCCTGCCGTCGCCGTTTCAGGCCACGCGCTATCACAGCCTGACGGTCGATCCGGCCCGCCCGTCCAACGTGCTGGTGCCCAATGCCTGGACCGAGGACGGCACGATCATGGGCCTCTGCCACGAGACGCTGCCGGTGCACGGCGTGCAATTCCATCCGGAAAGCATCGCCTCCGAACATGGCCATGCGCTGCTGGCCAATTTCCTCCGCCTGGCCGCCCTCCGCGTCATGGCGTGAAGCCGACCCTCGCCCGCCTGGCTCAGGGCCACTCCCTCTCGTCCGATGAGGCGGAGGCGGTGTTCGGCCAAATCATGTCCGGCGAGGCCACCCCGGCGCAGATCGCCGGGCTGCTGATGGCGATGCGCGTTCGGCGGGAGACGGTGCCGGAGCTGGTCGGTGCCGTGCGCGCCATGCGGTCCCGGATGACCGCGATCCATGCGCCGGACGGTGCGATCGACGTCTGCGGCACCGGCGGGGACAATGCGGGCACGCTCAACGTCTCCACAGCGGTCACCTTCGTGCTGGCAGGATGCGGCGTGCCGGTGGCCAAGCACGGCAACCGCGCATTGTCCTCGCTCACCGGTGGGGCCGACGTGCTGACGGCGCTGGGCGTCACCCTGGATACGCCGGTCGACCGGCTGTCGGACGTATTGCGTGACGCCGGCTGCGTGTTTCTGTTCGCGCCCCGGCATCATGCAGCACTCCGTCACGCCGCCGGCCCCCGGGTGGAGCTGGGCACCCGGACCATCTTCAACCTATTGGGGCCACTGGCAAATCCGGCGCAGGTGCGGCGGCAATTGACCGGCGTCTATGACCCGGCCTGGGCGCTGCCGATGGCGGAAACCCTGTCGGCCCTCGGCACCGAACGCGCGTGGATCGTGCATGGCCAGGGTCTGGACGAACTTACGGTGGCCGGTGAGAACCATGTGGTGTCGCTCGATCACGGGCAGTTCGAAACATTCACCGTGACGCCGGAACAGGCTGGATTGCCGCGGGCGCCGATCGCGGCCATTGCCGGGGCCGACCCGGCTTTTAACGCCGCAGCCATGCTGGCATTGCTTCAGGGCGCGCGCGGACCATATCGCGACACCGTGCTACTAAATGCCGCGGCTGGATTGATCGTCGCCGGACGGGGTGACGATCTTCGGGCCGGAATCGCCACGGCCGCCCTGTCGATCGACAGCGGGGCCGCCCTCGCCACGCTCGATGCGCTACGCCGGGCCACTGCTTAGTTGGAGTTGTCTTCCATGGACGCCGCCCCTGCTTTTTCCAGCGGACCTGACGCGCTGTCGCAGATTTGCGCCGATACGTTGGCCGAGGTCGCTAAACGCCGGACCACGCTCACCATTCCGGCGATGCGGGCCAAGCTGAGTGCCCGGCGTGACGTCCCCCGCAGCTTTGGCCGCGCACTCCGCCACGCCGCCGGTGAGGGCCGGTATGCACTGATCGCCGAAATCAAGCAGGCGTCACCGTCGGCCGGGTTGATCCGGCACTCCTTCGATCCGGTCGCGCTCGCGCGGGCCTATGCCGATGCGGGGGCCACCTGTCTGTCGGTATTGACGGATGAGCGCTATTTTCAGGGATGTACCGCCCATCTCAAATCGGCGCGTGCGGCCGTGTCCCTTCCTGTCTTACGCAAAGACTTTATCCTAGACGACTGGCAAGTCTATGAAAGCCGGTTGATGGGGGCGGATTGCATCCTGCTGATTATGGCGGCGCTCACGGATACTCAGGCGCGCGCGCTCGAGGAACTGGCGCGGGCGCTCGATATGGATGTACTGGTTGAGGTGCATGACCGGGCCGAGTTGGACCGCGCGCTGGGGCTGGAAACGTCCTTGATCGGCGTCAACAACCGCAATCTGAAAACCTTGAAAACCGATCTCGGCATCATGGCCGAGCTGGCGCCGCACGTGCCGTCCGACCGGTTCCTGGTCGCCGAGAGCGGGATCCGGACGCATGAGGATGTGCGCCGGCTGGCCGAACTCGGCGCCCAATGCTTCTTGGTCGGCGAGAGCCTGCTGCGGCATGAGGACGTGGGCGCGGCCACACGGGCGCTATTGGGGACCGCATGAATCTGACGCATCTGGACGCCCAGGGGCGCGCCGTCATGGTCGATGTGTCGGCCAAGCCGGAGACGGTCCGGACCGCGACGGCACGGGTGATCGTGCGAATGCTGCCGGCCACGCTCGCGTTAATCCGCGGCGGCACGGCGCAAAAGGGCGACGTGCTCGGGATCGCGCGGCTGGCGGGAATCATGGCGGCCAAGCGCACGTCGGACCTGATCCCGCTCTGCCATCCGCTCCCGATCTCGGCGGTGACCGTGGATTTGGAGCTGTCGGACGAGGGCGTGGAGATCGCCGCCACCGTGCGCACGACCGGACGGACCGGGGTGGAGATGGAGGCGCTGACCGCCGCCAGCATCGCCGCACTCACCATCTATGACATGTGCAAGGCCGTGGACCGCGGCATGCGGGTCGATGATTTGCGAGTCGTGCAGAAATCGGGCGGCGCCTCGGGCGTGTTCGTGCAGGACTGAGATGCTGCCGGTCGATGAGGCGCGGGCGCGGATCATGGCCCGGATGATGCCGGTTTCGGCCGAGACGGTGCCCCTGCCCGACGGCCTTGGCCGGGTGCTGGCGCAACCGGTGATCGCCCGTTTGACCCAACCGCCGCACGACATGTCCGCCATGGACGGGTATGCGATGGCAGGCGGCGAGATGGAGGCGGCTGTCATCGGCGCGGCGCCGGCCGGGCATCCGTATCGCGGGTCGGTCGGCCCCGGACAGGCGATCCGGCTGTTTACCGGCAGCGTCATCCCGGACGGCGCCGACGCGGTGGTGGCGCAAGAGGATGTGACGGTCGAGGGCGGCCGCATCACGCTCCGCACGCCGGCGGTTCGGGGCCAGCACATCCGCCGTGGCGGCCAGGATTTTCATGAAGGGCAGACCCTGATCCCGGCCGGAACCCGGCTCGGTGCCCGCGGCATAGGATTGGCCGCGGCGGGGAATTGTCCTTGGCTGCACGTCTATCGGCGGCCCAAAGTCGCGATTCTGGCCACGGGAGACGAGATTTCATTGCCCGGCGATCCGATGGTTGCTGGCGGTATTGTCAGTAGCAACGCCCACGCGCTGGCGGCCCTGGTCCGCATCGGCGGCGGGGATCCGGTCGTGCTGCCGATCGCCCGGGATGATCGTACTGCGATCGCCACGGCGACCGCCCGGCTCGGTGCCGATCTTTTGCTGACCACCGGGGGGGCCAGTGTCGGCGATCATGACCTCGTGCAGACGGGCCTCATGGAGGCCCGGTTCGTGCTCGATTTCTGGCAGGTGGCGATGCGGCCCGGCAAGCCGTTGCTGTTTGGGATGCTGGGCGCCACTCCCGTTTTGGGCGTGCCGGGCAACCCGGTGTCCGCCTTCGTCTGCGCGGTGCTGTTCTTGATGCCGGCTCTGGCGCGGCTGGGCGGCGCCGCTGAAATGGCGCCCCGGGACAGCCGCGGCCGGCTCACCGTCGGCGTTCCGGCCAATGATCGCCGGGCCGATCACTTGCGAGCGACGGTTACGGAGGGGTCGGACCTGCCGTTGGTCACACCATTTCAACGGCAAGATTCATCTCTCCTTCATGTTCTGTATAGCGCGGACGCTTTGGTCTTCCGTGCACCCCATGCTGTTGCGTTGGAAGCCGGGGCCGAAATCGAGATGCTCCGGTTGGACTGGGCCGGATATTAGCTGTTGATATTAACCATTACGGTGTTGACGCGGCGCGTAGAACCAATCTAGAACGACTTTGGGTTGCTTGTTTGTTCCGGCAACAAAGAGGGGATTGCCTATGTTGACGCGTAAACAGCATGAGTTGCTGCTCTTCATCGATCGCCATTTGAAATCGACGGGCTTCTCACCAAGCTTCGAGGAGATGAAGGAGGCGCTTCAGCTCCGCTCGAAATCCGGCATCCATCGGCTCATTTCGGCGCTCGAGGAGCGCGGTTTCCTCCGCCGCCGGCATCACCGGGCCCGGGCGCTGGAAATCGTGCGGATGCCGAATGAGGTCGTGAGCCTGCCGGAGGTCATCCGGGAGCCGGCCCGGGCAGAAGCGGTCGGGTTCTCACCGAACGTCATCCGCGGCGATTTCAGCCCGCGGCTGGCCGGTGTGCGTGCCGCCACCGACGTGGGGGCGGTGCAACTGCCGCTCTATGGCCGTATCGCCGCCGGCTTGCCGATCGAGGCGCTCCAGGACAGCGGCTCCCAGATCGAGGTTCCGGTCGCCATGCTGGGGTCCGGCGAGCATTACGCGCTCGAGGTCGCGGGCGATTCGATGATCGAAGCCGGAATTCTCGACGGCGACACCGTCATCATCCGCCGCGGTGACGTGGCGGAAAACGGACAGATCATCGTGGCCCTGGTGGATGAGGCGGAGGTGACGCTGAAACGGCTGCGGCGGCGCGGTAATTCGGTGGCTCTCGAACCCGCCAACGCCCGGCATGAGATCCGCATCTTTCCGGCCGACCGGGTGAAGGTGCAGGGGCGGTTGATCGCGCTGTTGCGAAAATACTGACCGAAAACATTGCCTGAAAATATTGCCCGAAAACATTGACGGGGGCGGGCCCGGTCGTCATAACACGCGGGTCTTTGCACCCGGCGTCCGCCGGGTTTCTGCGGTTCCAGGGGTTTCCACATGGCTAAGAGCAACACGGTCCAGATCCGCCTCGTCTCCACGGCCGACACCGGATATTTCTACGTCACGAAAAAGAACGCCCGCAGCACGACCGGTAAGCTTGAGCTGAGCAAGTATGATCCGGTCGTCCGGAAGCACGTCCCGTTCAAAGAAGCCAAGATCAAGTAGTCTCCACTGCCGCGCGATGCCTCAGATCGGCGGCCATGTGGTGATACGCGCCGGTAAACGCCATCACCTCGGCCTCCGTCACTGACCAGGGGAGGCTGACCCGGATCGCTTCTCCGGCCATACGGCCCAGTCCCATCGCGGTCAAAACATGGCTGCGACCGACGATACCACTACTGCACGCCGATCCCGCCGACACCTGAAAGCCGGCGAGATCGAGCCGGATGACCTGTGTCTCCGACCGCACGCCGCCCAATCCGAGACAGACGGTATTGGGCAATCGGGCCATGCCGCCGAGCACAATGGCACCCGAAGCCTCCGCGGCGTCTTCGATGAGCCGCCGGAATGGCCGCAGATCGACGGGCGGTGCGAGCGCAGCGGCCGCAAATCCGGCGATGGACGGCAGGGCCGGCGTGCCGCCGCGACGACCCCGCTCCTGTCCGCCGCCAGGCAGCAAGGCCGGAATATCGATATCGGCCAACAGCAACGCCCCTGCCCCCTTTGGCCCGCCCAGTTTATGCGACGACAGCGCCATGCTATGGGCGCCAATCTCCCTCATACTGAAACGATCCCGCGCCTGAACTGCGTCCACATGCAGAATCGATCCCGCCCTGCGGCACAGCGCCGCCGCCTCGGCAATGGGTTGCACCGTCCCGGTCTCGTTATTGGCCAGCATGAGGCACACGAGCCCGGGTGCCTCAC
The DNA here is from genome assembly GCA_043758105.1 of Rhodospirillales bacterium. Classification (GTDB taxonomy): domain Bacteria; phylum Pseudomonadota; class Alphaproteobacteria; order Acetobacterales; family Acetobacteraceae; genus JANPPS01. The sequence goes on from JAYVOF010000002.1 coordinate 5,569, forward strand.
GCAACAACGCCTCGAGCACTTCCAGGCGAACCACGCCGTCACGGTCCACCGGAAGGATCGTAGCCCCCGGCGCCGCGGCCCGGACCGCGTCATGTTCCGTGGCCCCGATGATGACGCGCCTGCCCTGACCGAACCCATGGATGGCGAGCGCGTTGGCCTCGGTGCCGCCCGATGTAAACACGACCCCGTCGATATCGGCGTCGAACCGTTGGGCGATGGCGGCCCGGGAATCCTGCAACAGCCGCCGTGCGGCCCGTCCGGCGTGATGCACGCTGGCGGGATTGCCAGTCACATCGAGCGCCGCGATCACCGCCGCCCGCGCCTCGGGCCGAAGCGGCTCGGACGCGTTGGCATCGAGATAGGCCACAGGCGCCTCCGCGGCCTATTCGGCGGCGATGGATCGCTGCAGATGGGCGACCCGCGCCTCGAGCGACAGCATCTCGGCCCGCAGCGTCTCGACGGTCCGCACCAAAGGATCCAGCGTTTCCTCGCACGGCGTGCCGTATGCCACGAATAGCGGCTGCGGCACCGGGCGCTGCACCGGGTCACGGTCCACGGGACGCGCCGGTATGCCCACGACCGTGACACCGGGCGGCACCGGCTGCACCACGACGGCGTTCGCCCCAACCCGCGCACCCGCGCCGATCAGGATGTCGCCCAAAATCTTGGCCCCCGCACCGACGATGACATTGTCGCCGATGGTCGGATGCCGCTTGCCACGCTCGGTACTCGTGCCGCCGAGCGTAACGGCGTGGTACAAATACACATCGTTGCCGATCTCGGCCGTCTCACCGATCACCACGCCCATGCCGTGATCGATGATCAACCGGCGTCCGATCCGGGCCGCGGGATGGATCTCGATCCCGGTCAAAAACCGTCCGATATGCGCGCCGAACCGGGCCGGCAGGTGCAGGCCGCGTCGCCATAACCCATGCGTCAGCCGATGCCACACGACGGCGTGCAGCCCGGGGTAGCACAACACCACCTCCAAATTTGATCGGGCAGCCGGGTCCCGCTCACGGTAGGCGGCGACGAGTTCACGAAGAAACATGAACGCCATGCGACAATTCCATTATGTGTTTCAGGGTCCGAAGGCCTATATTGCTGGCCAGAAGGCCCTGATAACGCGACAGGCTCCAACATATATGATGAGAGAGGCCGAAAACGATAGCGGCAATACCGAACTAAACCCGTTTCAAGCGTGGCGGTCAAACACCCTGGTCACATGACCGAACCGGTGGGCCACGTCTCCTAATCGCCACCCAAATAGATCGACGTCCGGACCGCGCGTGCGCAGCCGGGGAGCCAGGAAAGAATTAAAGTCCCATGCCTGAGGTGATGTTTGCCGGCCCCGATGGCCGTCTCGAGGGCCGTTACCACCATTCCAAGGAAACCGGTGCGCCGCTCGCGCTCATTCTCCACCCGCATCCGATGCACGGGGGGACGATGAACAACCGCATTGCCTATACGATGTATCAGTCGTTCCAAAAGCTCGGCTTTTCGGTGATGCGGTTCAACTTCCGCGGTGTCGGCCGCAGCCAGGGTAAATACGACGGCGGTTTCGGCGAAATTAGTGACGCCGCCGCGGCACTCGACTGGATGCAGATGGTCAACCCGAATTCCGGCGGCCTATGGATCAGCGGCTATTCGTTCGGGGCCTTCGTCGGCATGCAGCTGCTGATGCGCCGTCCGGAGATTTCCGGATGGGTCAGCGTGGCACCGCCGGCCAACCACTATGATTTCGGCTTCCTGGCCCCCTGCCCGTGCGGCGGCCTAATGCTTCATGGCGATAATGACGAACTCGTGCCGGAGCCTGCGGTCCGTAAGCTTGTGGACAAACTGAACACGCAAAAGAATGTTCAGGTCGATTACCGGGTCTATGCCGGGGCCGATCATATCTTCGCGACGCATGCCGAGCAGGTCGGCCTCGCGATCGAGGACCATGTCGGCCAGATCATGGCGCGGAAGGCGCTGGCGCTCGCGGCGGATTAGCGTCTGATCAAATCCCGGCTCATACGGGGTCGGTGCTATGGAAACGGGTGTAATCGATCGCCCGGTTCCCGGCATCGTCCGTCGTGAAAATGTCTGTGAACCGGCGGTCCCACTGAATCTCATCCGGCATATACGACGTCCGGGCGTGCACGGTCTGGGACGTCGTTTCCTCGAGGCCCGTCACCGTCAGCAGGATTTCCGCGTCTTCTTCAGTAAGGCTTGCCTTTGTGGCGCCCCATAGCGGGCTGCTTTCATCGATCGCATGCAGGATGGTAAAGCTGAGCGCGAACACCGGCGTCTGGGATCGGGCGAGCTTAAGTTCATGAAACCGCCGCAGACGCACGCCCTCGGCCGAGCGTTCGTAGCGCAATAAAATCAAGTGCACGGCGGCCTCGAGGATCTGGCTGCGCCGTTCGTTGGCGATCCGTACCTGGAGCGTAGGCACACCTCCGAACGGGGCCACGACGATCGTATTGGCAAACAGCACGCGCGCGGTGGGCCGGCTGATGCGGGCGAACACGATCCCGGTCGTGAGTGCCACGAAGATGAGGCCCGCCATTGTTTCGACCGTCACCAGAAAATTGGCATAGAGCGTCGCCGGAAACATCTGGCCATAACCGATGGTCGCTATCGTCTGCACGCTAAAGAAGAAGGCATCCTCGAACGACCCCGGACGCGCCCCGGCGACCGCGCCCGGTTGCAACAGATACAAGCCGCCAAACAGCACATTCACCAGCAAATACAACGCCGATCCGCCCGCCAGGAACTGGGCCCAGTGCAGTGTGAGGCCGCGGTGATACAAATCCGTGCGCCACGGCGTGCGCAAACCAATCCGCCGCATCCGCTCGCCGGCGCTGCGGGGGACAATTCGGGGGGCGTGGGGTTCTGACATACCCATAGTTTACAGCACCGCAGCCTATACGTCATAGCCAGCCATGCTAGCCGGACATCGCACGACAGGACCGATAATGCCCAACAGCCCTTTCCTCCAGGAGGCCGCCGCACGCGGCTTCATCTTCCAATGCACGGACGAGGCGGCACTGGATGCGGCGTTCCTGGCCGGCCCCGTCAGCGGCTATATCGGCTTCGACTGCACCGCGAGCTCGCTGCATGTGGGCAATCTCGTTCAACTTATGCTGCTGCGGCTGATGCAGCGGCACGGCCATCGCCCGGTCCTGCTGATTGGCGGCGGCACCACCCGGATCGGCGATCCGTCCGGTAAGGACGAGGCCCGGCAAATGCTGGATGACGCCCAGATCGCCGCCAACATGGCCGGCATCCGCCGGTGCATCGAGCCGTTCGTCCAATTCGGCACCGGCCCGGCGGACGCGATCATGCCCAACAATGCCGATTGGCTAGACCAATTGAGCTATATCGGCCTGCTACGCGACGTCGGCAGCCACTTCACCATCGGACGCATGCTGACCTTCGACAGCGTGCGGCTGCGGCTCGAACGGGAGCAGCCGCTGACGTTCCTCGAATTCAACTATATGATCCTGCAGAGCTACGATTTCCGCGAACTGTATCGCCGCCATGGCGTCGTGCTGCAGATGGGCGGCTCCGACCAGTGGGGCAATATCGTGAGCGGGGTGGAGCTGGTCCGCCGGACGGTGGCCGCCGACATCGGCGGGGTGCAGGTGTTCGGCCTCACGACCCCGCTGATTACCACGGCGGGGGGGGCCAAGATGGGCAAGACCGCGCGGGGGGCCGTCTGGCTCGCGCCCGACCGGCTATCGGCCTATGATTATTGGCAATTCTGGCGCAATACGGAGGATCAGGACGTGGTGCGGTTTCTCCGCCTGTTCACCGATGTGCCACTGGTGGAGATCGCCGAGATCGAATTGTTGTCGGGTGCCGCGATCAACGAGGCGAAGAAGCGCCTGGCGACCGAGGCGACGGCACTGGCGCATGGCTGGGAACCCGCCCGGGCGGCGGCTGAGACGGCGCGGCTGGCGTTCGAGAACGGAGACGCCGCTGAAAGCCTGCCGGGTCACGATGTTCCGGCAGCGAACTTGGCCGCCGGCATTCCGGTGATCCGGCTGTTGACGGAGTCCGGCCTGGTGGCGAGCAATGGTGAGGCGCGCCGGTTGATCCGCGGGGGCGGTGCCCGTGTGAACGACCGACCCGTCACCGATGAAGCGAGCATCGTAAATGACCGGGATCTCATCGACGGCGCGATCAAGCTTTCCGCCGGTAAGAAACAACATCGGCTAGTCCGGCCCCACCTGTAACGGTGCCTCACATGGTAACGTAGGCCACCCAATGGCTGATGGTGGGACCCACGTCGCGCACCAAATACGCGACCTTTGCGTAGAAACTGGTGTTCGGGTGGAACAATTGCCCGATCGACGCCATTAAGGCGACCATCATGAACGTGACGAACGAAGCGGTTTGACCTGCGGAACCCATTTTGTTCCCGATACAGCGATGGTCTCCAATGATCCATAGCGGATGTCAGGGAATGTTAACAAGCGTCTTTTGTTAAGCGTTTTGATTAATTACGAGAGCCGATCAGCCAACGCCGTCATATTAGCAGCGACCACATCCCACTCACCCTCGGCGGCAAAATCTCGCGTTTGATGCGGCCCATACTCGGTCGGACGCGGAATAAACGCCGTGCGGAGGCCCAATCGTTGCGCCGCAGCCAGGTCCGAATTATGCGCCGCACACAGCATCACCTGAGCCGGCTCCAACCCAAGCAACCGGCATGCCCCGAGATAGACTTCGGGATCTGGCTTATACCGTTCAAACACTTCCGCACACAGCACCAAATCCCATGGAATCCCAGCGCGCTTGGCCATGTTGGTCAGCAGCGCCACGTTGCCGTTCGAGAGCGGGCTGAGGATATAGCGCTGCCGCAGCCGGGTCAGCCCCGGCACGCTGTCCGGCCAAGGGTTTAACCGGTGCCAGCCCCGGTTCATCCAATCGAGCTCCGCCTCGGTCAAGCCCGTGACGCCGAAACGGGGTGCGATCTCCTCCAACGTGCGCCGGTGCAGCACGTCGAGCGGCGTCCACGGCAGCTCGCCCTTGCGCACCCGGTCCATCGAGGGGGCATACGCCCCGCGCCATGCATCGACCAATCCGGCCCAATCGGCCTCCGGCAGGCGATCAGCACCCCAGGCCGACAACTCCGTGATCAGGCTCGTGCGCCAATCCACCACGGTGCCGAAGACGTCGAACAAAATAGCTTTCAAGTCCATAACAGCTCCTAATCGAACAATCGGAACAAACGCCGCGCGAGCCCCGGTGTCAAAATCGAGAGCGGATTGACCGCGACCGACGGGTCCGCGAGCGGCCCATGCAGGCCATAGCTGAGCGAAATCAAGCCCCCGCCCCGCTCAGGACTGAACAACCGGCCCACCAGCGGGATCCGGCCCAGCGCCGCGTTGACCGCATAAAGCGGCACCACGGTCCCCGTGACGTCCAATGTATGCCGGGTCATGTCCACGCGACCCTTGGCGGTCAGGCCGAGCGACGCGCTCGATGCCTGACTTTCACCCAAATACACGCTATCGCCGCCCCATACGAACGGCGCCGTCATACGGTTGAGCTTCAGACCGGGGCCGCTGAGCGCCTCCGGGAGTCCAAAAACCGAGATCGCTTGCAGCAATTTGCCCACCGCGGGCGCATTCTGCACATGGAAGTCGGTCAAATCCGCGGTGCCGGCGAGCGGTGAGCCCGGCGCCCGGTCATCGAACCTGGCCTGAATCCCGAGGGCCCCGCCCACCACGCTGTCGGTCACATCGAGCGCCCGCAGCAGCGTGCCGGCGTCCTCCGCATGCACGCTCAAACGCCGGCCACCGGGCTCCGGCACGATCTCGGCCTGGATCCGCTCCATGCCCCCCGTCAACAATTTTAGGGCCGTCAGACGGGTCTCGTCATGCTCGGCATGCGCCCGAACCATGCCGAACGCGTTGTTACGGGCAAGCAACACCCGGTCGAAGCGGAGGTCGGCGACAAAGGCCGGCAGCGTGCCGCCGCCAGCCGCCCGGCCGTTGGTGCCGAACAGGCTCGATAGATCCAGCACCGATCCGCTGAGGTCGAGCCGGATGGCCGCCCCCGGACGCGGCAGCACGATCGACCCGCGTGCCCGGGTCGGCCCAACCTCGATCGGATCCAGCACCAGGCGTGACGGCTGGTCGCCGATCAATTCCGCCCGGCCCTCGATGCGCAGGCCCGGCCCCGCGGCGCGCAGTCCGTCGAGCCCGACCAGGTGGCCATGCAAGAGACTGAGCCGGCCATCCATCTCGGCTGACGAACCGGGCGGCTTGGTCCACCCGGCTACCGCGAGCGCCGCCTCCCGTAGGTCGGCATGCAGCGTCACCTCCGCGCGGCCGCCGCGCTGTTCGGTATAAACCGCCGCCACCGCGGCCACCCCGGACGGCATGAAGCTACCGGGATCGAGCCCGGTGGCCGCCATCTGCTTCGGCGTGCCCCGTCCGTTCAGCGTCGCGCGCTGCGTGACCTGCTCCGGCGGACCGGGCTTGAAGTCCATCACAACATCGACGTCGGACATGAAGCCGGCCACCGCCGCCGGCCCACTGGCGTGCAGCCCGTCCTGCGTCACATCGACCGCGATCTCGCCACGGTCGAGATCCCGGCCCGCCACCAGGCTTCCGAGCCGCAGGCCACTTAATTTGCCCGCGGCATGGATCCCGACTTGCTCGAACTGCAGATCGCCTTCGAGCGGCAGCGTCACCTGCAGCGTGCCCACCATCGTGCCGGCCGGGCGCTGCACCGGGATCGGGTGGTCGCTTAATAGATGCAGCCGCGGGTGTTTCAGCACGGTGATCAGCTCTGGCACGGTGCCATTCAAGCCCAGAGTGATCGATAAATCCTGATCCTTGACCGACATTCCGGTGATCCGCAGGAGCGCATTCTGTAGTTGCGCCGTGCCTTGGCGCCCGCTGGACGCAGTGATCTCGATCACGTCGGGGGTGGCGATCACGAGGCTCGCCTGCATATGCTCAACGGGCGGCACGGGCCGCAGCCAATGGATCGTGACGTCGTCGCCGGTGAGCGCGGCCGTGAGCGCAGAGAGCTTGGGGTGCGCTCCGTTCTCTCCGGCATCGATCGTGAACGCGGCATGCCCGTTCCGCATGATCCCGGCGGTGAGGTTTTGGACGATCCAGGGCCGGGCATGGCCGCCCCACCGCTCCGGCCACAAGCCGCCGAGATCGGCCACCGCCAGCCGATCGAGGGTCACCGCCCCGCGCGCCCGCAACGCCCCACCCGCCCGGACCGCATCCCCGGTCAGCACCGCAGTCGTCGCCGGCCCCCCACTGGGCGAAGCCAACACCACCTGCACCCGCCTGAGCGCAGCACGCGCCGGCAGCCCCGAGTCCAGGTCCCAGGCCGCGCTGCCCGCGACCGACACGGCGTCGAACGGCAGCGCGACGGACTGCGCCACCACCCGCCCGTGCCCGGTCGCCAGTTGGAAATCGAGCGCCCGGGGACCGAGCGCGGGCGTAAGCTGCACCACCACATGCGCCGAAACCGCCGCCTGTATCGCCGCCAAATCGGCCAAGGCCGGCACCGCGGACCCGAGTGCTGCGAGGTCCACGGGTGTGAGCGTCAAGTCCACTTGCGTGCCGTCCGGCGCAAGCCCCGCCGTAAGAGTCGCATCCGATTGGGCCGCACCCACGTTCAGATGCATCTGCGCGGACCCCGTCACCCCGCCCGCCGGCTGACGCACGAAGCGGGCACCGCCCCGGATCCGCCCGCCCTCCGTCCCGTCCGCGTTCGTGAGGGTGATATCGGCCCCATCGATCACAACCGTGCGGAGCTGCCGCAACAGCGCCGGCCCCGCCTCCGTCCGGTCGGTGCGGGCGGGCTGGGTAAGGGCATCCAGGACATGTTGCCACCCGCCCTCCGCGGTCCCGGTGCCGTTATCTAGCCCACCGAGGGGGATCGCCGCCCGCACGCCGTGCAGCGTCAGGGTGCGCGGCACCGCCTCCCTCCGCAGCAAGCCGGCCACTGACAAATCGGCAATTGCATGCTGGACCGTCACCTGCTGGCCCGGCGACATCGCCAAACGCACGTCCGATAAATCGATATGCAGCGCCCGCCCGGCGCCGTTGTCGAACCCGGTCCACGTCAGCGCCGCGGCACCCACCGTCATCGCCGGGCCGGACCAGTATGAAGCCGCCCATTGCTCCAGGCCGGTCACGTCGAGCGGCCCCTTCGACAGCCGCCACGCGAGGACACCAAGCCCCAACCCCAGACCCAGCGCCAGCGTCAGCAGAACCAATGCCACGCCATGCATCAAATCGCCGAACCGGGCGGCGACAACATACGCCAACCCCGAAAGACCGGGCCGCGGCAGCATTTCGGCAGAAGCTGGTTCGATATCGGTCAGGCCGGGCCGTTGACGCACGTCACTCATCGACGCCACCCTAGGCCCACATGACGCGCTGGCCTCTTCCCGCCGATCCCGGCGCCGCCACCCGGCTGATGGAGCGGTTTGCCGCCCTGGGCCCCTCCGAAGCCGCCTTCGCCGCGGCGGAGCCGGACCTGCTGGCGGCATTGGGCGGTGGCAGCCCCTATCTGGCGGACCTCGCGCTGCGGGAGCCGGCCGCGTTGATGGGGGCCGTCCGCACGGCCGATGATGCCGTGGTACAGGCGCTCGATGCGTTGACATCCGTGCCCGATGACGCGCCCCGGCACGTCGTCGTGGCCGCGACCCGGACGGCGAAGCGCCGGGTCGCGTTGATCGCAGCGGTCGCGGATATCGGCGGGATGTGGGGTCTGCGGCAGGTGACGCAGGCGCTGTCGGAGCTGGCGGAGCGCACGCTGGGCCTCACGGTGCGGCATCTCCTGCGGACGGCGCATGATGCGGGCGAGCTGACGCTGCCGGACCCGGCCGCACCCGCGAACGGGTCCGGCTTCGGCGTGCTCGGTATGGGGAAGCTCGGTGCGCGTGAGCTGAATTATTCCAGCGATATCGACCTCATCGTGCTGTACGACCCGGCGAAGCAACCGGGGCGGGAGAATCTGTCGGCGACTTTTACACGCATGGCGCGCGACATGGTTGCCATGATGGAGGCCCGGGACGCTGACGGCTATGTGTTCCGGACCGATTTGCGGCTCCGTCCCGACCCGGCCGCCACGCCCCCCGCCATGTCCCTGCCCGCCGCCATCGCATATTATGAGAGCATGGGCCAGAACTGGGAACGGGCGGCCATGATCAAGGCGCGTGCCGTGACCGGAGATGGTGCGACCTGCGCCGAATTTCTATCGGCCATCCGCCCGTTCATCTGGCGCCGCGGACTGGATTTCGCCGCCATCGCCGACATTCACGCCATGAAGCGGCGCATCGATACCCACCGCGGCCGCGTCCAAGGCCTCGCCGGATTCGACGTGAAGCTGGGGCGGGGGGGCATCCGCGAGATCGAATTCCTGGCGCAGACGCTGCAGCTGGTCTGGGGCGGGCGGGACCCGGGGCTGCGCGGGCGGACGACGCTCGGGACCCTGCGGGGGCTGGCGCGCGCCGGGCATTTGCCGCGCCGGGCGGCGGCGGAGCTGATTGTGGCGTACGGCCGGCTGCGCCGGATCGAGCATCGGCTGCAGATGGTGGCGGACCGGCAGACGCATGTGGTGCCGGCCAAGCCAGACGAGCTTTCCCGGTTCGCGGTGTTCATGGGTGAGGCCTCGACGGACAGCTTTTTCCGCGCGCTGCACCACCAGCTCGACATCGTCCGCGCCCGCTATGCCGAAATTTTCGAGGCGGTACCGGACGCGCCGCACGCCCAGACCCTCGACCTTACCGGCACCGATGCGCCGGAGGCGACGGTGCACGTGCTGCATGAGATGGGGTTCCGCCACCCCGCTGCGATGATCGCCGTGTTGCGCGGCTGGCAGGCCGGACGCATCCGGGCGCTGCGCACGTCCCGGGCGCGCGAGCTGATGGACGCAGTGTTGCCGGCACTGCTGCCCGCGCTCGCCCGGCAGGCGGACCCGGACGCGGCGTTCGCCCGGTTCGATACGTTACTGTCCCGCATCCCGGCAGGGGTGGCCCTGCTGTCGATGCTGCAGCGCAACCCGGCGCTGCTGGACCGGATCGCGTCGGTGCTGGGGGCCGCCCCATCGCTCGCCGATCATTTGGCGCAGGTTCCGGCCGCGCTCGAGGGGTTGCTCGACCCGGCCGGCCTCGATCTCGACCCGTCCGCCACGCTCACCCGGCGCCTGCGGGAGGCGCGGACGCTCGAAGAGACGCTGGCCATCACCCGGCGGATGGTGCGCGGCGAGGATTTCCGGCTGTGCGTGGCGCAGATGGAGGGCTGGATCGATGTGGACGAGGCCGGGCTCGCCCGGACGGCGATGGCGGACGCGGCGCTCCGGGCCGTGCTGCCGGCGGTGCTCGCGGACCATGCGGCGCGGCATGGCCGGGTGCGGGGCGGGGCGGTCGCGATCGTGGCGCTGGGTAAGGCCGGCGGGCGGGAGATGATGGCCGGCTCCGACCTCGACCTGATGCTGATCTACAGCCATCCGGCGCAGGTCTCGGCGAGCCAGTGGTTTATCCGGGCGGCGCACGCGTTCGTGGCGGCCTTGACGGCGCGCGGCGCGGAGGGGCCGCTGTATGACGTGGACATGCGGCTCCGCCCGTCGGGCAATAAGGGCCCGGTCGCGGTGTCGCTGGCGTCCTTCGAACGCTATCATGCCGAGAGCGCCTGGACCTGGGAACGGATGGCGCTGACCCGGGCCCGGGTGGTGGCCGGGGATGCCGCGATCACGGCCCGGGTGGAGCGGGCGATTGCGGCCGCGCTCCAGCCCCGGCCCGAGACCCAGGCGGACGCCGCCGCTATGCGCGCCCGCCTGTTGCGGGATCTGCCGCCCACCGGCCCCTGGGACGTGAAAATGCGCCCGGGCGGCGGGATCGAAGTGGAGTTCATCGCGCAAACCCTGCAACTGCTGCACGGCAGGGTGCCCGGCGGACAAAGCACCAGGGTGGCACTGGCCGGCCTGCAGGCACGCGGATTGCTGCCGGAAGCCGACGATCTGATCGCCGCCGACCGGCTGTGGCGCACCATCCAAAGCATGGTCCGCATCACCGTCGGCCGCGGCGCCACCGACCTGCCGGCCCCGGCCCTGGAGGCGCTGCTGCGCGTCGCCGGCGCCGGCTTGGACGCGCCCGCGCTGCGTGCCACGATGGCGGCCCGGGCGGCCCAGGTGCGCGCCGCCTTTATCCATCACGTAGGGACTGTGGAATGATCAACGAAGGTGACGCCGCGCCGGATTTCGAAATGCCCGCCAGCGGCGGCCGCACCGTCCGGCTCCTGGGCCTGCACGGCAAACCGTTCGTGCTCTATTTCTACCCCAAAGCCGACACCCCCGGCTGCACCAAAGAAGCCCAAGCGTTCCAGGAATCCCTACCCGAATTCGAGGGTGCCGACATCCCCGTGATCGGCGTCTCCAGGGACCCAGTAAAAGCCTTGGACAAATTCGCCGAAAAATACGCCCTAACCTTCCCCCTGGCCTCCGACCCCGGCGGCGTGGTGGAGGCCTATGGCGCGTGGGTAGAGAAAGCGATGTACGGAAAAAAATACATGGGCATCGACCGCAGCACGGTGCTGGTGGGCGCGGACGGCAAAGTGGCGCGGATCTGGCGCAAGGTGAAAGTGCCCGGTCACGCAGCGGAAGTGCTGGCGGCGGCGCGGGGGTTGGGGTGAGGACGAAAGCCCGTCACTGCGAGCCCCGCTTGGGGCGCGGCAGTCCAGGGGCAACAAGCGCGCTCGTGGCCCCGTGCGGGCCGCGAACGTCTCGATGTCGTCGCTCGATCTCGGCAAGTGTCTCATCTCGGCGGCTTTGAACAGATTGGACCCACTCGGACGGCCAGATAGATTCGGAAACGGCTAAACACGCGCTCCAAGCCACCACAGCCTCCTCCAGCCGCGCCGTCCCACTGTGCCGCTCTCCTAGTGACTCGAGCGCGTCGCCGAGGTTCATCTGCGTCCTCGCCCATTCGAGTGGTACCGGCTCCCGAGTAGAAACCTGAAGCGCTGCGCGATATGCCGTCACTGCTTGCACAAGCCTCGTCGACCCCTTCTCCCGCTGGCCCAGTATCGTGAGCGCCGTGCCAAGATTGCTCTGCGCCGTTGCCCATTGGAGCGGCACCCGCTCGCGCGTCACCTCCTCCATCGCCGCCTGATACGCCGCCACCCCATGTTCCAGCCTCGTCGTCCCGGTCTCCCGCTGCCCCAGTATGGTGAGCGCGTTGCCAAGATTGATCTGCGTCCTCGCCCAGTCGAGCGGCACCCGTTCGCGCGTCATCTCATCCAGCGCCGAGTGATACGCCGCCACCGCAAGCTCCAGTTCCGTCGTCCCGGTTTCCCGCTCGCCCAACCTCATAAAGGCGTTGCCGAGATTGTTCTGCACTGTAGCCCATTGAAGCGGCACCCTCTCGCGCGTCCACTCTTCCAGGGCCAAGCGATACGCTGACACCGCCTGTTGCAGCCCCACCGTCCCGCTCTCCCGCTCGCCCAGTGTCGTGAGCGCGAGGCCGAGGTTATTTTGCGCCATCGCCCATTGAAGCGGTATCCGCTCTCGTGTCAGCTCCTCCAATGCTGCGCGAGACGCCTTCACTGCTTCATCGAGCCGCGCCGTCCCGCTCGCCCGCGAGCCCAGTGTCCAGAGCGCGAAGCCGAGATTGCTCTGCGCCATTGCCCATTGAAGCGGCACCCGATCACGCGTCATTTCCTCCATCGCCGCGCTATAAGCCACCACCGCCTGCTCCAGCCGCGTTGTCCCGCTCTCCCGCTCGCCCAGTCTCGCGAGCGCGTTAGCTAGATTATTCTGGGTTATTGCCCAGTCGATCGGCACCCGCTCGCGAGTCCTCGCCTCCAGCGCCGCGCGATGCGCCGCTACGGCTTGCTCCAGCCGTACGGTCCCGCGCTCCCGCGCACCCGCTATCGCGAGAGCAGCACCGAGGTTGTCTTGCGTCGTCGCCCAGTCAAGCGGCACCCGCTCGCGTGTCCTCTCCTCCAATGCAGCGCGATACGCCGCCGCGGCTTGCTCCAGCCTTATCATCCCGCTCTCCCGCTCGCCCAGTTTCGTAAGCGCGGTACCGAGATTGTTCTGCGTCGTCGCCCATTCGGCCGCATCAGTCAGGCGTGGTGCGTCCGCGAGAGCAAGATTCCAAATACGGATCGCGCTTTCGAGCGCGTGGCTATCACCTTCAACCTCGCCGAAGTCTTGCAGCATCACTGCGGCATCGACCATAAACGACCACCGTGCATGCGCTTCCGCTGGTGCCAACCTCCGAATGCCGTCATCGAAACGGGCGGTAGCGCGGGTTCCGTCGCGCTGCCGCAGCGCAGACCGGGCGAGCAGAGCAGAGGTGTCAGCTTCCGCCTGAAGCCCGGCCAGCCATTCAGCACGTGCCGTGGTCGCAGCCCTCGCCCGCTCGTCGGCAATGGCGTGCTCACGGGTATGGATCTCTTCCAGGAGTCGGTCGGCCTCGGCGAAATGCCCGGCGTCGAGTTCCGCCACGGCGCGTTCCTTCAACGCAGCGACCTCTGGCCCATCATTCTTCGGCCGCGTCAGACCCTGCCGTAGAGCGATAACCTG
>JAYVOF010000003.1:0-7299 GCA_043758105.1 Rhodospirillales bacterium
TGCTTCGCCGCCAAGCGGCGTCTCGCAATGACGGTACTTCAGCCCTTCAACCCATCGAAGAACGCCGACACCTTGGCAAAAAAACCCTCGCTTTCGGGATGACCCTTGACGTGGCCCTTCGCCTCCGCTTCGAATTCCTCCATCAGCTCGCGCTGCCGTTTGGTGAGTTGATGCGGGGTTTCGACGGCGACCTGGATCAGCATGTCACCCCGGGCGGCGCTGCGCAGGACCGAAAAGCCCTTACCGCGCAGCCGGAATTGCTCGCCCGTTTGCGTGCCGGCGGGAATTTTGACGCGGGCCGAGCTGCCATCGATCACCGGGACCTCGACCTCGGCACCGAGCGCCGCCTGCGTCATGCGTACCGGGACCCGGCAATACAAATTCGCCCCGTCCCGCTGGAAAATCTCATGCGGACGAATGCCGACGTGGACATACAGATCGCCGGGCGGCGCACCCGGCGCACCGGCCTCCCCCTCGCCCGACAGCCGGATGCGGGTGCCGTCCTCGACGCCAGCCGGAATGGTGACCTGCAGCGTGCGTTCGCGCTGCACAGTGCCAGCGCCATTGCAGATTTTGCAGGGATTCTTGATCACCCGGCCCGCGCCGCCACAGGTGGGGCAGGCCCGCTCGACCAAGAAAAACCCCTGCTGCGCCTGAACCTTACCCGCACCGCGGCACGTGGCGCAGGTCTGGGCGTCGGTCTTGCCCTCGGACCCCGTGCCGTTGCAATGGTCGCATTTGATGCGGCTCGGCACGCGCAGCGGAACCTTGGTGCCGATATAGGCGGCCGGCAGATCGATCTCGACCTGGGTGCGGAGGTCGGCACCCGCCCGGCTTCGCGCCCGGCCGCGCCCGGCCATGTCGCCGAACATCTGATCGAAGATATCGCCGAGTCCGCCGCCCTCGAAGCCGAAACCGCCACCCGAGCTGCCGCCGCCCTGTTCGAATGCCGCGTGGCCGAAACGGTCATACGCGCCGCGCTTTTGATCGTCCTTGAGGACGTCGTACGCCTCGTTCAATTCCTTGAACTTGGCCTCCGCCGCCTTGTCTTGCGGGTTGCGGTCGGGGTGGTGCTGCATCGCCAGCTTGCGGTAGGCCTTCTTCAGGTCATCCGCGCCTGCGTCCCGCGCCACGCCCATGGTCGCGTAATAATCCGGTTTTGCCACATCGTCCTCGTCGTACAACAAAACGGTGCCCGCCTTGCCCGAAGCGCGGGCACCATTCCTTCAGCGGTGGTTTAGGACGCTTTCTTGTGTTTGTCGTCCACTTCCTCGAACTCGGCATCGACCACGTTGTCGTGCGGCTTACCGGGTTCCGGCTGTGGCGCGGCGGCGGCCTCGGCCTGTGCCTTATACATCGCCTCACCGATCTTCATCGCCACCTGGGTCAGCTTCTCGCCCGCAGTCTTGATCGCCTCGGCATCGGTTCCTTCTAGCGCCGACTTCGCGCCGGTAATGGCCGCCTCGGCCTCGGTTTTGGCGTCTAACGGGACCTTGTCTGCGTCATCCTTCAAGGTCTTCTCAACCTGGTGAACCATGGCCTCGGTGGTGTTGCGCGCCTCGACCTCGCCCCGGCGGCGCTTATCGGCTTCGGCGTTGGCCTCGGCCTCCTTCACCATCTTCTGAATGTCCGCCTCGCTCAAACCCCCGCTGGCCTGGATACGGATTTGCTGCTCCTTGCCGGTGGCCTTGTCCTTCGCCTGAACCGAGACGATGCCGTTCGCATCGATGTCGAACGTCACCTCGATCTGCGGCACGCCGCGAGGAGCCGACGGAATTCCCGTCAGGTCGAAATTGCCCAGCAGCTTATTGTCAGCCGCCATCTCCCGCTCGCCCTGCATGACCTTGATCGTGACCGCCTGCTGGTTGTCATCGGCGGTCGAGAACACCTGGCTCTTCTTGGTCGGGATGGTCGTGTTGCGGTCGATCAACCGGGTGAACACGCCGCCCAGCGTCTCGATGCCCAAGCTCAACGGCGTCACGTCCAGCAGCAGCACGTCCTTCACGTCACCCTTCAGCACCGCGCCCTGGACCGCGGCGCCGATGGCCACCACTTCGTCCGGATTCACGTTGCGGGCAGGCTCCCGTCCGAAGAACTGTTTGACGACCTCGATCACCTTGGGCATGCGCGTCATGCCGCCCACCAGGATCACTTCCTGGATCTCGCCGGCCGTGACCCCCGCATCCTTCAACGCGGCGCGGCACGGGGCCAGCGTCCGCTCGATCAAATCATCGACCAGGCTTTCGAGCTTCGCGCGCGACAACTTCATCACCAGGTGCTTCGGCCCCGAGGCGTCCGCGGTGATGAACGGCAGGTTGATCTCGGTCTCCTTCGACGACGACAGCTCGATCTTCGCCTTCTCCGCCGCCTCCTTCAGCCGCTGCAGCGCGAGCTTGTCCTTACGCAGGTCGATGCCCTGTTCCTTCTTGAACTCGTCCGCGAGATAGCCGATCACCCGATTGTCGAAATCCTCGCCGCCCAGGAACGTGTCGCCGTTGGTGCTCTTCACCTCGAACACGCCGTCGCCGATCTCCAGCACGGACACGTCGAACGTGCCGCCGCCGAGGTCGTACACCGCGATCGTGCCACCGGTCTTCTTATCCATGCCATACGCGAGCGCCGCCGCCGTCGGCTCGTTGATGATGCGCAGCACCTCGAGGCCGGCGATCTTGCCCGCATCCTTGGTGGCCTGGCGCTGGGCGTCATTGAAATAGGCCGGGACGGTGATGACAGCCTGCGTCACCTTCTCACCGAGATACGCTTCGGCCGTCTCCTTCATCTTGCCCAAAATGAACGCGCTGACCTGGCTCGGCGAATATTTCTCACCCCGCGCCTCGACCCAGGCATCGCCATTATCACCCTTCACGATGGTGTAGGGCACCATGCCCTTATCCTTCTCCACCAACGGATCCTCATACCGGCGCCCGATCAGGCGCTTCACGGCATAGAGGGTGTTGGTGGGGTTGGTGACGGCCTGGCGCTTGGCGCTCTGCCCGACCAGCCGCTCCCCGCCGTCGCTGAACGCGACCATGCTGGGCGTGGTGCGGGCGCCCTCCGCGTTCTCGACCACGCGCACATCCGCGCTGGTGGAGCCTTCCATGATGGCGATGCACGAATTGGTGGTGCCGAGGTCGATACCGATGACCTTACTCATTGCAGTCTCCTAATTAGCGGCGTGCCCTGGCCCGAAGCACCGGGGCGCGTCCTATGAACTGTGATGTTATGTATTGAGGCCGGTAACGGCGGACAAGGTGGGTTGCCGAAACATTGTGAGGATTCAGCCCTTCGCCACCACCACCATCGCCGGCTTCAAAAGCCGGCCATTGAGCGTCCAGGATTGCGTCCACGCCTGCACCACCGTGCCCGGCGGGTGCGTGTCCGAGGGTTGTTCCGACATCGCCTGATGCAGATTCGCGTCGAACGGCGTGCCGGTCGGGTCCGTGCGCTTGATGCCGTTGCGCTCGAGGATGCCGACGAAATTGCGCTCCACCCCCTCGATCCCGTCCCGCAACTTGGTCACGATCTCGGGCTCACCCGGCGTCACGGGCGGGAGCGATGACAGGCCGCGCCGGAGGTTCTCGGCCGCCTCCACCACGTCGGTGGCGAATTTCTGCACGGCGTATTGCCGCGTGTCGTCCACATCCCGCTTGGCGCGCGTGCGCACGTTGGCCATCTCGGCCTCCGCGCGCAGCCAGCGGTCGCGCATGTCATCCCGCTCGGCCGTGAGCTGCGCGATCTGCATCTCCGGCTCCAGCACCGGAGTGATCTCGGGCGAAAAATCGTCGGGCAGGGGATCATGTTCGGTGTTCATGGTCGTGAGGTAGGGCAGGGAGCGGTCCGGAACAAGTCAAAGTACCATCGCCTGCAGCAATGCATCGAGCCGCAGCCGTCCCTCCAGCGTTGCGGTCAGTTTTTGGTTATCGTGCCGCAGATACCCCGCCTCGATCGCCTGCTGCAGCACATCGGGGTCCAGCGCTGCGGCGAGGCCGATCCCGGTCCGCCGCACAAACGCGGCGGCGTCGATCCCTTCGGTCAAGCGCAGGCCCATCAGCAGCATCTCCCGCGCTCGGTCGGCGGGGCCGATCCGCTCCTCCGCCGTGCTGCCGTGGCCCTGGGTCTCCACCCGCTCGGCCCAGGGTTCCGGGGCACGATGCCGGCGTGTGGCGACGATGTCGGGCCCGAGCGTCACCCGGCCATGCGCGCCGGGTCCGATGCCGGCGTAGTCGCGGTAGCGCCAATAGGCGAGGTTGTGCCGGCTCTCGCCCCCGGGCCGGGCGAAGTTGGACACCTCGTAGCCCATCAGGCCGTGGGCCGCGCAGGCCTCGATCGTTTCATGATACAACGCCGCCGCGGTGTCCGCGTCCGGCAACACGATCTCCCCCCGGCGATGCAGCGCCTCATAGGCGGTGCCGGGCTCGATCGTGAGTTGATAGAGCGACAGGTGGTCGGCGCAAAGAGCCAGGGCGCGGTCCAGCTCCCCGCGCCAGGCCGCCACGGTTTGGCCGGGCCGGGCGTAGATGAGGTCGAACGATACCCGGGGGAAGACTCCGCGGGCCAGCTCGAGCGCCGCCACAGCCTCCGCCGCGTCATGCTGCCGGCCCAGCAGGCGCAGAGCGTCGCCATCCAGGCTTTGAATGCCAATAGAAATACGGTTCACACCCGCGTCCCGGAACGCGCGCAGCTTACCCGCCTCGATGCTGGTGGGATTGGCCTCCAGGGTGATTTCAAGGCCGGGCACCGGGTCGAATAAGCGCGTGGCGTCCGCGATCAAATCGGCCACCGTATCGGGCGTCATGAGGCTAGGGGTGCCGCCGCCGAAGAAAATGCTGCCAACCCGCCGGCTTCCGAGCCGCGCCGCCTCCCACGCCAGCTCCGTCCGTAGCGCGGCCGCAAACCGGGTTTGGTCGATCCGGTCCCGCACATGCGAGTTGAAGTCGCAGTAGGGGCACTTGGCAAGGCAGAACGGCCAGTGGATGTAAAGGGCGAGTGAGTCCATGCCGGGTATATAAGGGTGCTGGCAGCATAGCACGCCCTTAAGCGCGATAACCGAAAGCGCTGGCATGTAGAGCAACAGCGGGATCGGCTTTTACTGAATGGCGCTCACGGCGGAATTAGCAGTCGCAATTGGCTCTTGCGGGCTCAGGCCCAAGCTACTGAGCAGGTCCAGAGCCCGATCGAGCTTTCCGTTCTCAACTTTCTGGCCCTTGCGCTTGACCAGTTCGGACCGCCAATCGTTCGACCGTTCGAACCGCCAAAGCCAATCGATGGTCGCTGCCAATTCAAGTACGGTTACGTTCGTACCCTCGAAGGTAGCAAGCAAACTGCTGGCGCGCTCGCGTCCTAAGGTGCCGTAGGCATCCTCGCCCACAGGGCCGTTGAAATTGAAAATGCTGTATCGAGCCCCGTCGCTTTCGCGGCGGGCGAACTCTTCCTTCAAGCCTAAAAATTCTTGCGCGTCCAAAGTTGCAATATCCACCTCTCGGGAGAACGGGCCAAAATGGTGATATTCATACGTGAAGCCGCTTTGCAATCCGAGCTGGTCCAAAAGGTAAATGGCTTTCTGCAAGCGAACCCGACCTATTAAACGCCCACCCGCCGCGGCGACAACGCCAGCCACGACGGCCTCACGCTCCGTCATTGATCCGCTCATCTTTTTCCCCTTGCTCGGTCACGATCTTCTTTTCGTTCGAAATAATAGCGCGTCATAATTTGCTTGTGAGACATGGCCTGCACCATCGGCGACATCTCGGAAATCTCTCGCGGTCGACCCGCGTCGAGAATGTGCAGTTTTTTATGGGTCTTGTCGTCGTCACCCCCGATCTGCGTATAGATGCCGATCCCGGCACCGTCATCCTTAAATACGGAACCGTCGGCTAATTCGTCCGGAAACATGCGGTCGATATCCCGAACACGCTTACGCTGCCGGCCTTCGTCATGTCCGAGCGACCTGACATCAAGCGTCTTATAAAGTTTCCGCTGCCGCACCCTGCCCGCTAATTCACGAATGAGTGGGTCAGCCGCATCAGCCATCAATGTCATCGCAGCTGTCACGACAATGTCGTCAAGAGCCAAATACTCGTCGACCGTTGGCGTTCCGTCTTGAAAAAATCGGAGCAGCGGATGATCCTCCGGAAGTCCGGTCATCGTTGAGGGATCTTCGCCCCCGGCACGAGCCGCAACTGAGCCCAGAAGGCGGGTGATCATATATTCGACACATCTCGTGGTCTTATGAAAATATACTTGTTCATGCAGCGTGTATCGGGCGAGGAGAAATTGTTCCGCGGCAGGAAGCGCCTTGCTGTCTAGGCAGAATGTCGGCGTTGTTGGGGAACTGCCGTCATTCTCATCGGCTGCTTCTGTAATGACCTTGCCGATCCGGATATGCTCGGTCAGCCAGTCGAAATCGATCGCCCCAGCTTGTGTTCCGGTCATAAGCCGGTCTCGGCGCAGATAATCAAGGCGGTCCGCATCGAAGGAGCTCGATACCACGGCATGGTATAGGTCGATCGGGTCTTCAGCCTCCAACAAAGCGGCAACCTCGTCTGCCATGCCGGGCCGATAGTCATTCAGCAGTTGCGCAATTTGGCCCCAAGGATTTCTTACGATTTCGGCTGACCAGCGCTCGTGCTTTTTGTTTTGGCCACGGCGGCGCTGGACGGTTTCGAAGGTATGGCTGAATGGCCCGTGCCCGAGATCATGCAAGAGCGCCGCTATGACTACGGTGTCTGCTCGCTCAGGGCTCCATGTTTCCTCGATCGGAAGCAGGCGTTTTACAATGCCAATCAGAACCCGTGCCGTATGAAACACCCCAATACAATGGGCAAAACGGGTATGCGTCGCGCTTGGAAACACGAGCTCTGACACTCCGAGCTGACGAACGCGACGCAGGCGCTGAAACTCTGGCGTGTCCAGCAACGCCCAGGCAAGTTGGTCCAGCTTCGACTCAGCGCGGAAGGTGATCAACCCATGCACAGGATGCAGGATGGTTGTGTCCCCGGACGTGGTGTAGGATCTAGTCATGGTCCGCCCGCCTGCGGCGCCCCCTCGGGGGCGACGCAGGCGGGCGGACCATAGCGGCGGTCATCGCGGGTCTCCGGTAAGGTTGGGATTGCAAACCCGACCAACCCACACTGGAGACACTCACGATGACCGACCCTACCTTGGCCCTTCGCGCCCTGCTGGAAAAGAGCTCCGATACCGACCTGCTGCGCGAGATGGTCGGCTTCACCGCCCAGCGCCTGATGGAGCTGGAGGCCGAAAGCCTCACCGGCGCCCCCTACGGCAAGCGCAGCGACGAGC
>JAYVOF010000004.1:0-19116 GCA_043758105.1 Rhodospirillales bacterium
TGTCGGATTTGGCGGCGATGGGGGCGACGCCCTGGGCCTATCTGATGACCGTCTCCGTCCCGCGCGGCACGCCGGATGCGTGGTTCGTGGCGTTTTGCGCCGGGCTCCGGCAGGATCAAGCCCAGTATGGCGTCACCTTGTTGGGTGGGGACACGACGTCCACCCCGGGGCCGATCTCGTTGAGTGCCACGCTGTTGGGTCATGTGCCGCCGGGTCAGGCGCTGCGGCGGACCGGGGCCCTGCCGGGCGACGAGATTTGGGTGACGGGCACCATTGGGGACGGGGCACTCGGCCTGCGTGCGCTTCGCGGCGCGCTTCTGGACCCGGATGGGTTCTTGGCGGACCGTTATCGTTTGCCGCAGCCGCGGGTTGGCCTTTCGCTGCAGGGTCTCGTGCATGCCTGCATGGATGTGTCGGACGGGCTGGTGCAGGATGTGGGGCATCTATGCCGCGCGGCGGGGCTTGCGGCCGAGATCGACCCGGCGCGCGTCCCCCGCTCGGCCGCCGCACGGGCGGCGGGGGCCGGGTGGTTGGAAACCTGCCTGACGGGTGGAGACGATTACGAGTTGGTGCTGGCCGTTCCTCCCGGTGGCGGCGACGCGTTGCGTCAGGCCACCGGCAGCGTTGCGGTCACCCGGATCGGCCATTTCTCATCGGGGGCCGGCGTCTCACTCCGCGGCACCGGCACGCCGGGATCGGCCGGGTGGAGCCATTTTTGACCCGTCCTCAAACGCCGTCATTGCGAGCCGCTTGGCGAAGCAATCCAGGGACCGCGAGCGCTCTCGTGGCCCCTGGATTGCTTCGTCGCCACGCGGCGTCTCGCAATGACGGGTGATCTCGTGCTGCCTTTAATATTACTTGCCAGGTTCGATGTAGCGGGCGGCGACCGGGGTGATCTTGCCGCGGTCGCCCGGAAGTTCCTGCCGGAGTGCGACCGGTGCGCCCGCGGGGGTTGGGGTGCCGGCCAGCGCCACCTCGACATTGTCCGGATAGGTGTAATTCGCCCCTGATGCCGCATCGACCACCACGCCGACGACGCCACCGGCGATGATGTTGCCGAACGTGGCACCGCCGAACTTCGGCGCGTTCGTCACGGTCGCGGTTTGGTAGCCCTCTTTGGTGCAGGTGACCGAGAGGTCATTCTTGCTCTTATCGATCCGCACGCTGCCCGGTGTCTGCGCGATGGCACCGAGGCGGATGTTCATCCGGTCCAGGGTGCAGGTCGCACCCGGTGGGGTGGTGCTGACGGTAATCGTCTGATTGCTGCCATTCACGAGCGTGGCGCACGCGGACAGCAGCGATAATGGCAACGCAAACAATGCTTTATGCATGAAATATCCCGGACAACACAGTGAGTAACAATCGTGCCACCGATCGACCAGTCTCGTAACGGTTATATGGTTACGAATTGTTGTTAAGGTGTTTTTATCAAAACGAGCCTTTATTCTGTTTTGAACGACGTTTCTGTCGTCAGCGAACCTGTGTAAAACCGCGGATATTGCCGCGCCACGACGGGGCTGTCCGGGGCATAGCCATAGCAGGTGCCAATCAGCATCGGCTTCTCGGACGACTCGATCGCATTCGGGGCCGTCTGCCGTTTGTGCCGGTTGGCATACATCGTCTGAAACGCCACCGTGCCCATCTGGCCTAGCAGCTCCCGCAGATGAGTACAGCCATGGACGCCGCCCACCCGCTCGTTGGCGGCCTTGAGGAAGCCGCGGCCGACCTTCAGACCGGCCAGGGTGGCGAAGCTTTCGGCGCCGGTGGGGCAGATGCTGAACGGGCCGTATTCGGTCACCGCCTCGAACCGCACGATCGTCATGTCACTGTCGATCGTCATCCGCGCCAGCATCTGATGTAGCGGCACGCCGGGCGTGATCTCGCCCCGGTCGAAGTTGGAGAACGCGTAGGTCTTGGTATCGGTGATCTGCGCCTCGATATCGAACAAACCGTCCGCCCGTTGATAGCCGCGGAGCGTGATGTCCCGGTTATGCAGCAGATCACGGTCGACCGGGGGACTGAGAGGCATAGCCAATCTCCGAATGTGCAGCCGCAGCATAGGCCGTGGTCAGCAGGCTGACTATACGAACCGCGCGAGCCGAACGGCGGTGTGACCTCGGCTGGGGCGAAGGCTCGGCATCACCAACAGACAGTCGTCGTGCGGGGTGCGGATTTCGGTCGTGCCGTCCAGCGCGATCAGGGTGTGGCGCTTGGCGATCACCTCGCCACCGCGGAACGGCTGCACGAACGCGAACCCGGCGGTCGCCGCCGTCACCGCCAGCGTGACCTCCGCCCAGCGCTGCCCGGCTCCGTCCCCCGCCACCGCCGGCACCATCGCCAGATGACGCAGCAGGGCGTCCACGCAGCCCCGCGTGACCTGGACCGTGCCGGGCTGCCAATGCTGCCCGGCTTCCACCAGGCAGGCGGCGCAAGACTGGGCCGGGTCCACGAAACGTTCGTAATCGATCAATCGTGGCCCGGTCTGGTGGCCGCTATCCGCCACCACCAGGTCCGGGCGTCCGACCGCCGCCGCCAGCGCCCGGCCCTTGGCCGACGGTCCGCATAGAATCAGCGCGTCCGACGGCCACAGCATGGAGTGCAAATCCAGCAACACATCCGCGCTGTCGATCAACGGACGCAGCGCCCGGGCGCGGCCGAGCTCGTGACTGATCCGCGGGCCATCGAGCACGGCCGGATCCCATAGCCGGTTCAGGTCTTCGTCCAAGAAGCGCGAGGCGGTCGGCTGCGCCGGGTCGAACTGGTCGAACGCCGCAAGGTTGGCGAACACGAGCGTGAGCCGCCCCCGCGCCGGACGCACCCCGGCGGCCAGCAGCGCCGCCAGCACGATCGCCCCGGCGATCTCGTTCCCATGCAACAGCGACACCAGCACCGCATGCGGCCCGGGCCCGGCCGAAAAACTCCACACGCCCTCGGTCCCGGTATTACCCCGCCGCCACACGGAAAGGTCCGGCGCGGCGAGGTCCACGGCGAAATAGGGGATGTTCGGATCCATCCGGGATTAGCTTCGTAAACCCATGCCGGCATCCTATACAGCTTGGCCCCCACGGCAACGCCCGCTGGGCGGCGGCGGCGGCGGGTTGTAGGGTATGCTCGTGCCCCTCCATCCGCTGCATCATCTCTGGCGCGCCCTGCCCCCCGGGCCGCGCCGCGCCGCCCTGGCACGGATCATCGCCCTGGCGGCACCGCGCCCGGACCTTATCCCACCGCCGGCCGCCCCGGGTCTGGCCGTCGCCGGCGAGCTCGACCGCGCGTCCGGCCTGGGTGAGGGGGCACGGCTGATGCTCGAGGGGCTCCGCGCGCTCGGGCTGCCGGGCTGGGCGGTGCGCCCGGGGGATGCGGTGCCCCCCGCCGCGGTTCCGCTCGTGATCCATTTGGCACCGCCGTCCTATGCGCTGGCGCTGTTGCGGCTGGGGCGGGGCATGGTGCGGGGACGCCGGCTGATCGGCTATTGGGCGTGGGAGCTGCCGGTGGTGCCACCCTCGTGGCGGATCGGCCTCGGCCTCGTGCATGAAATCTGGACCCCGTCCCGATTCAGTGCCGCCGCCCTCGAGCCGTTGCTGCCCGGACGGGTCCGCGTGGTGCCGCACCCCGTTGCGGTTCGTCCCCGGGCCACCGCGTTGCCGCGCGCGGCGCTGCACCTTGACCCGGACACGGTCGTGACCTTTGCCTCGTTCAACCTCGCCTCCAGCTTCGAGCGGAAGAACCCGCTGGGTGCGATTGCGGCCCACGCTCAGGCATTCGGCGCCCGGGCGGACCGGGTGCTATTGATGCGCGTGATCAATCCTGAGCATTTCCCGGACGATTTCGCCCGCCTCCAGGCCGCCGCCGCGCCCTGGCCCAACGTGCGGCTGGATACGCGGACGCTGACATCCGGAGAACAGGCCGCGACCATGGCCGCCTGCGACATCGTGCTGTCGCTGCATCGGAGCGAGGGATTCGGCCTGGTCCCGGCCGAGGCGCTGCTGCTCGGCCTGCCGGTCGTCGCCACCGATTGGTCCGGCACGCAAGACTTCCTGCTGCCCGGAGCCGCCGCCCTGGTGCCGGCCCGGCTGGTCCCGGCCCGTGATCCGCGCGGCGTCTATGACGTGCCGGGCGCCGTCTGGGCCGAGCCGAATGTGGCGGCGGCGGCGGCGCATCTCCGGCGTCTGGCCGATGACCCGGCGGCACGGCAGGCGCTGGGACGGGCCGGGCAAGCCGTGGCCGAGGCTCGGCTCGGCACGGATGGCTTGCGCCATGCTCTGTCGTGAAAACGCTGTCGTGAAAACGCTGTCGTGAGAGTATTGGTGTGGCAATGGGGCCGCCGGGGCGCGGGTCCCCGCTTCGGTGCCATGCTGGCCCAGAGCTTCGCACAGGTGCCGGATACGCGGGCGCTGCTCTCGCTTTCGACCGGTGCCGAAATCCTGCGCTCCCGCACGCCGCCCGAGACCGACCTGTATTTCAAGACCTATCGTGGCGTGGGCGGGTTTGTGCGCCGGGTGCTGAGTGCGCCGGTGCTGCTGCCGCGGCTGGAGCGCTGGATTAGGGACCAACGGATCGACGTCGGGCTGTGCGCCATGCCCGCCGCGCTCGACCTGACGATGGCCGCGGCACTGCGCCGGGCGGGGGTGCCATTTGCCGTGGTGGTGCATGATGCCAACAGCCATCCGGGCGATGTATTCCCGGTGCAGATGCTGCTGCAGCGGCGATTGTTACAGGATGCTCAAGGCCTGTTTGCGCTGACGAATCACGTGGCGGATGGGATCAGGGCGCAGCGTTTGGATCAGGGCCGGCCGTTGTTCATGGCGTCGCTGCCGCCGTTCCGCTTCGGCCCGCCGCCGGCGCCGCCGCTCGAGCATGGCGGCCCGATGCGCCTGCTCTCGTTCGGGCGCTTGTTGCCGTATAAGGGGCTGGATTTGCTGCTGGAGGGCATGACCCGGCTGGGGCCCCGCCCCGATTTCGTGCTGCGGGTGGTGGGGGAGGGTCCGTCCTCGCCGGCGCTCGATGCGTTGCGGCGACTGCCCGGCGTCACGGTCGAGAACCGGTGGGTGCCGGAGGATGAGGTGGGCACGCTGCTGGCCTGGTCGGACGCGCTGGTGCTGTCGCATCGGGAGGCGAGTCAAAGCGGCGTGGCCGCCGCCGCGATCGCCGCCCGGCGCTGGGTGGTGGCAACCCGGGTCGGCGGCCTGGCCGAGCAATTACGGCATGAGCCGATGGCCCGTATGTGCGACCCGTCGGCGGCAGCGTTGGCCCAGACCCTCGCCGCGCTATTGACCGAGCGCCCTGCACCGGCCGCCGAAGCGGGCCGATTTGGGGCGGACAGCAGCGTTGCCGCCCGGATGGTGGACGACTTGCGGTCGATCTTAAATCTCGGTTAATGCGTTTTTAAAGGAACATCGTTTGTCGAAATATAATCCGGCCGTGCATGGGACTGAAGATCGCGATGGGCCGGAGATGCTGCGGTTTCGTGCTGGCACCGGTGAATGGGTTGCCTTCCAAAAGGCCGGCCTTACCCTTGAACAGGTCCAGAGGCGGCCGCGGAATGGAAGGCCGCGCTGGACGGTGTCGCCCGGCCCTGGCTCTGCTGGAACGTTGACCACGCCTGGTGCCAGGTTCAGCAACGGCTCGTGCTGGAGGCGGGATGGACGCCGGTGGTGGGGTTCGATCCGCGGGTGGGCGCGCCGCCACTCGAACCGGGTGCCGTGCTGATCGACTTCAATAAACACTTTCAACTGCCGACGATGTGGCTGCATTTCCCGCTCGAGTTCTCATTCCTGTTCACGGAGCGGCTGGCATTCTGGCATGCCGATCTGCTGCTGCGACGGTCGAAGATGCAGGAATTCGCCACGATGTTCGCCGCCTTGCCGGATGGTGAAATGGCGGCGGTGATGGCACCGGTTGGGCTACGCAGCCTCACGACCGCGCGATACGAACGGCGGTATTGGGAGGTCCTGGGCTGCAACACCCGTGGGTCCAGCCAGAGCCAGTTCACGCAGGGTGCCGGGTGGTGGATGCGGTTTCAGGCCCACCCCAATACGCCGGCCGCTGACCAGGGGCGCCGCGACAAATGGTATTGGGATTGCGGGACCGGTATTTTCTATTGGCACAAGAAGCTGGGCGGACGCGTAAAAGCCATTCCCGAAGCCACTATCGACGAGGGCCATTGTACTAGTATCAAGCGGAGCGGTTACATCCGAAAATCGCCCACCAACGCCCGGCGCGATCTATCGGCCGAACTATCGCTCAATAACGATCTCCGGCGTGTATGCGATGAACTAGGAATTGGCGACCTGGTGACATAGGCACCAGGCCGCCTCCATCATTCAGGCGGCCCGGCGGACTTCGTCCACTTCCAGCCGGGTCTGGATCAGTTTCTCGATGCCACGCAGATGCGGACGCTCGCTCGCGTCACAGAAGCTGATGGCGATGCCGCCGTTTCCGGCGCGGGCCGTGCGGCCGATGCGGTGGACGTAGGCCTCGGGCACGTTCGGCAGGTCGAAGTTGATGACGTGGGTGACGCCGTCCACGTCGATGCCGCGGGCGGCGAGGTCGGTGGCGACCAGGACGCGGACGCGGCCGTCCTTGAACGCTTGCAGGGCGCGCTCCCGCTGCGGCTGGCTTTTGTCACCGTGGATGGCCGCGGTGGGCTGCCCGGCCGCCTCCAGATGCTGCGTCACGCGGTCCGCACCGTGTTTGGTGCGGGTGAACACCAAGGTGCGGGACATCCGGCTGTCCTTCAACAGGTCGGCCAGCAACGCGCGCTTCTTGGACGTTTCGACGAACATCACCCGCTGTTCGACCAATTCGGACGTGGTGGCGACGGGGGTGACAGCGACCCGCACCGGGTCCCGCAGCATCTGGCTGGCGAGCGCCGAGATTTCCTTCGGCATGGTGGCGCTGAAGAACAGGGTCTGGCGCTTGGGCGGAATGGTCTGCACGATCTTGCGGATCGGCACGATGAAGCCGAGGTCCAGCATGTGATCCGCCTCGTCCAGCACCAGGACCTCGACACCGGTGAGGTTGATGGCGCCGTCCTGCATGTGGTCCATGAGCCGGCCGGGCGTGGCGACCAGGATGTCGATACCGTTGGCGACCGCCTTTGACTGCTTCAACTTCGGCACGCCGCCGAACATCAGCGCGACGCGAAGGCCGGTCTGGCGGCCATAATCCCGGAAGGACTGGGCGATCTGGCTGGCGAGTTCGCGGGTGGGCGACAGCACCAGCACGCGAGCCTGTTTCTTGGCGGGCTGCTTCTTATCGACCAGCAACCGATGCAGGATCGGCAGCGCGAACGCCGCGGTCTTACCGGTGCCGGTTTGGGCGATGCCCTGCAAATCCCGTCCGAGCATGATCGGCGGAATGGCCTGGGCCTGGATGGGGGTGGGTATGTCGTATTTGAGTGAGGTCAGCGCAGCCAGCAGGGGCTGTGCCAGACCGAGGTCGGCGAAGGACGTCATGATAGGTACTCTTTCAGCGGGGCCGAAGCCTCGGGGCGGTTACCGCGAGGCTGTGGCATGGTGATCTGCAGGACCACCAACCGGCGCGAATGCTGAAATGAGGACGCCGCAGCGCGAACACGTCATACTGCGCATCCGGCGTCTGCCCGTTTCCATACAGAAAGTCAATCTTTTAACGGCCGATCTTGCCTATGGCTGAAGTTGCGTGCAACCGCTCTGTTCTGCCGTCGGGAACAGTTTGTCGGAGGGTACGATGTCCAGGATCTTATAGACGTCGTTGGCAAATTTGGACTCGGCCGGTGTTTTGACTTGGACGAGCATGAGGTCCATCGCGACGCTGCCGTTGGTTTGGATGCGGGGATTATGGAGCATCCCGTCGGTGAACGGCATCTCGCGCATGGCCTTGTTGACGGCGACCGGGTCGTCGCTGCCGGTCTTCTGCACCGCCTGCAGGTAATGCAACGTCGCAATATAGGACATCGCATGGGCCATCCCCGGCGCGGTGCCGCCGTTCTGCGCCATCAGGCGCTTGGCAAACGCGCGGCTCGGCTCGTTGGAGTCCCAGTAAAAGCTGACGGGAAAGCGCAGGCCCTGCGCGGTTTCGAGCCCCATGGCGACCACGTTGTTGATGAACACCAAAAGGGCGGCGGTATTGGTGATGCCGAATTCCTTGGCTTGCTTGACCGAGTTGACCAGGTCCGGGCCGGCGTTGGCGAAGGCGATCATGTCGGCGCGCGCCGCCTGTGCCTGCAACAGCGGTGAGGACATGTCCGTCGTCGCCAGCGGATGTTGCGTGCGCCCGATGACCTTGCCGCCGCCGGCCTCCACCGTCTGCTGCACGTCATTGGCCAGGTCGTGCCCGAAGGCATAATCGGCCTCGATCAAATACCAGGTCTTGGCGCCCGCGCGGAGCAGAGCCCCCGCCGCCGTCCGCGCCAGCGCCGTGGTCGAAACCGCCCATTGCGTGCTGTAGGGCGAGCAGGCCTTACCGGTGATCGAGGCGGCGTAATTGCCGCTCTGGATCGTGACGATCTTGCGCTCGCGGGCGACGTTTTGCACCGCGAGCCCGACGCCGCTCGACCCACCGATATTGAGCATCGAGACGTGGCTCTGGTCGATCAACTGGCGGCTGAGGGTCACCCCGAGGTCGGGCTTGGTCTGGTGATCGACCGCAATGACTTCGATGGTCCGGCCCAGCACGGTCCCCCCGAAATCCTCGGCCGCCATCTTGGTGGCCAGCACGGAATTGGGTCCGCCATTGCCGGAATAGGTGCCGCTCAGATCCTCGACGATCCCGATCCGGAATGGCTCCTCCGCCCGTGCGGCCGCGGTGACGCCGGTGACGATGGCCAACACGAGTGCCGACCGCTGGATACGGTTCTGGTGCATCTTTTTCTCCTCCGTTGCGCAAAGCGTCTGCAGGAGCTTTGTTCTGCCGGCACCATCGCTGCCCGCCCGTCCAGCGTCAATGAACTTTCCGTGAAGGGTTTCAAGACAGGAAGGCCCGGACCTCGCTTGCCGTCGCCGGTTCATGGCCGGCTTGGCGGACCAGGTGCACCGCCTGCTCTACCCAACGCTGGTTGGTGAGCGCGCTGCCCCAGGGCGCGTCTTCGAGGCCGACGCGGACGTGGCCGCCCCGCCCGGCCGCCTCCGGTATCAGCGGACGGATATCGACGCCAAGCCCGGCCACCATCCAGGGAGCCCCCGGGGCCGTCTCCTCGAGCAGCCGGAGGTACGCCGCGAGATATTGCGGCTTGGCCGGGAAGCCCCAGGCGAATTCGTCGGAGAACATCAGCCGGTAGATCGGCACCGGTGTCTTCAGGGTGCGGGCCAGCGCGGCACCGAGGCGCATGAAGCCGGGTTCATAGATCGCGAAACTCGGATGCAACTTCTGCTCATGGGCGATCGCCATGCCGTCCCGCACATCGGCCAGTGGGTTCGCGTAGATGAAGCCGGCCGACGATCCGGCCAATTCGTCGAACCGGACGAAGCCGACGGAGCCCGGGTCGAGGACCATCCATTCCAGCAGGCCCCGCCTGGCGAGTTCGGCGATGTGGCCGAACCGTGGTGCCCCAGGACGCGCCGATCCCGCGTATTCGGAGCCGGCGAGCGGGATGGTCGGGTAGACGATCACGTCCACCTTCGCCCGGATGCCCTCGATGATCCGGGCATAGAGCGGCCACTCGTCGCGTTGGCGTCCGGTGGCGTCGTCATAGGCGTGCAAATGCACGATCGCCGCCCCGGCCTCCGCGGCCGCAATCCCGTCGGCCACGATCTCATCGACCGTGACTGGGATTCCGGGCTGCCGTTCCCGTCCCCACGGTCCATTGAGCGCGGCTTCGATCCAGACCATCCTTCGTCAAGCCCCCGCGGTCGCCTTGCCGTGTCACGCTAAGCTGGCGTCTGTATGTCGAAATGGCATAATGAATGGCTTCAGCCATAGCCAACGGATCATGCCATGAAAGCCAAGGTCATGCCAGACGGACGGATCAGCCTACCGGCGGGGCTTCGCAAGAAGCACGGCCTTGTTCATGGGGGCGAGGTCATCGTCGAGGATGCGGGCGATGCCATCGTGCTGCGGACGCTTGACCAGGTCGTCGCACGTGCCCAGGCCCTCAGCCGCAAGCTGGTCGAAGGCCAGACCGGATCAACGGTGGATGACTTCCTGGCCGATCGCGCGCGAGAAATGGCGGCCGAGTGACGGCTGTTGTGCTGGATGCCTCGGCACTCCTCGCGCTGCTCCTCGGCGAGCCCGGTGCCGAGAAGGTAAAGGCGGCGCTGGACGGGGCGCTGCTGGGCGCGGTGAACCTGGCAGAGATCGTCAGCCACTACGCAAAACTCGGGGCTTCCAGAAGCGATATCGAAACCTTGCTGGCGCCGTTGCCGATCCGCATGGTGCCGGTCGATGCGGGCCTCTCCTACGACGCCGGGATGCTCCGGCCGTTAACGCTGAAGGGCGGCCTGTCGCTCGGAGACCGCTACTGCCTCGCGTTGGCCCGGCGGGAGGGCGTCGCGGCGCTAACTGCCGAACGGCGCTGGCGGGATATTGCAACAGCAGCTTGTGTCACGGTCGAGGTGATCCGCTGAGATCGGCGCAGCAGGCGGGCGGTTTTCTTTAGGGTTACTGATATGTTGGCTGGGGGACCTGGATTCGAACCAAGGCTTTCCGAGTCAGAGTCGGAAGTTCTACCGCTAAACTATCCCCCATGCGTAAGCCTGAGATAGCAGGCGTTTTAGATAGCAGGCGGCGGCTTTGGGGGCAACCGGAGGTGTGGGAGGTCGTCGAAATGGGATCCGTGCGTAAAATGTGAAAAATTCAAGGCAGCCCGGTATCGAAGGTATGAGCGTCTGAGCTATATAGCAAAGCTAGAGGTTAACCCGATGGCCGGCACTTCCGCCCCACGTTCCCGCGATGACATCCGGCGCGCCGCCCATGGCGTGTTCGCCGCGATCGACCTTGGCACGAATAACTGCCGGCTTTTGATGGGCACCCCCAGCGCGGACGGCTTTCGCGTGGTCGATAGCTTCAGCCGGGTCGTGCGCTTGGGCGAGGGCGTGGACGGCGATGGGGTGTTGAGTGAGGCTGCGATGGAGCGGGCGCTCGATGCGTTGCGGGCCATTGCGACGCGGCTGCACCGGCGGCCCGTGGCCGGCCTCCGCGCCGTGGCGACCGAAGCCTGCCGGCAGGCCCGTAACGGTGCCGCGTTCCTCCGCCGGGTGCAGGCGGAAACGGGGCTCGCCATCGACATCATTTCGGCCCGGGAGGAGGCGGAGCTTGCGCTCGAAAGCTGCGCATCCTTGCTGCGCGCCGGGGGGCGGCGGGCGCTGGTGTTCGATATCGGTGGCGGCTCGACCGAATTGGCCTGGGTCCGGCTCGATGGGTCCACCGCGCCGGAGCTGATCGGCTACGCCAGCCTGCCGCTGGGCGTCGTCAGCCTGTTCGAGCGGCACGGGCCCGATGTGTTCTCTGACCCGGCGTTCGAGGCGATGGTGGCCGATGTGATGGATGGGCTGCTGCGGTTCGAAGGCATTCATCGCATCGGCTTGGAAATCCGCGCCGGCGGCGTGTGGGCGTTGGGCACCAGCGGCACCGTCACGACGCTGGCCGGCGTTGCCATGGGGCTACCGCGCTACCGCCGGCTGCTGGTCGATGGCACGATGCTGACGGCCCAGGCGGCCGGGCACGCATTGGGCCTGCTGCGCGGGTTGGGGCCGGATGGCCTGGCGGCGCATCCCTGCATCGGGCCGGACCGGACCGATTTCGTGTTGCCAGGGTGCGCGGTGTTCGAGGCGATCCGCCGGGTTTGGCCGGTGGGGGACGTGATCGTGGCGGATCGTGGCCTGCGGGAGGGCATGCTGCTCCGCATGATGCGCCAGGCCTCTGGGCGCGGCACGGCGGCCGATGTTCCGCGCCGGGTGTTCGCGCCCGCGGCGCAAGCGGTGTAACAGGGGCAGATGCCCCCCAAGAAAATCATCGCGTCCCGCGGCCTCGGCGTTACGCTCAAGACTGCGCGCGGACGCACCACCGCCTCGCAGAAGTGGCTGTCGCGTCAGCTGAATGACCCCTATGTCCGCGCGGCGCGGGAGCAGGGGCTGCGGTCGCGCGCGGCATTCAAGCTGATGGAGCTGGATGACCGCTTCCATTTGATTACCCGGGGCATGCGGATCATCGATCTCGGTGCCGCGCCGGGCGGCTGGGCGCAGGTGGCGGTGAGTAAGGGTGCGGCGCGGGTGGTGGGCGTCGATCTGTTGCCGGTCGAACCGGTGGCGGGCGCCACCATCATCGAGGGCGATTTCATGGACGAGGCGATGCCCGCGCGCTTGGCCGAATTGATGGGCGGTAAGGCGGACCTCGTGCTGTCCGACATGGCCCCCAACACCACGGGCCATAACGCGACGGACCACATGCGCATCATGGCGCTGGCGGATTTAGCCCTGCATTTCGCCGTCGAGATGCTAGAGCCCGGCGGCGCGTTCGTCGCCAAAGTGTTCCAGGGTGGCTCCGAACGGGCGATGCTGGACCGGATGAAGCAGCATTTCAGCAAGGTCCGCCACGCCAAACCGCCGTCGAGCCGGAAGGAATCGAGCGAGCTCTACGTGGTCGCCACGGGGTTCCACCCGGACTGATCTATCCGTCATTGCGAGCCGCCGCTTGGCGGAGAAGCAATCCAGGGGCCCCCACCGCTCATGTTGCCCCCTGGATTGCTTCGCCAAGCGGCTCGCAATGACGAAGTAGCTTAAGGTTAGCGTTCTACTGTCTGTGCCTTTGTCTTGGCCTTATTTGCATCAACCACCACGCTTGCGCGATCTGCCGCGCGCGCCTATGTCGAGTGGCCAAGGCAGGGGACCCGGCGTGGGCCGCCCACCCATGAAAGGTCCCTCCCATGGCCCCCGATACGACAGCCGGCAGCGGCTATGAAACGAGTATCCGCTCCACCGCCCGGATCGAGGAGGCGCTGGCGTTCGATGACGTGCTAGTGGTGCCCGCCTATTCATCCGTGCTGCCGTCCAGCACCAGCACCCGCACCAAGCTCACCCGCATGATCGAGCTGCATATTCCGCTGATTTCGTCGGCCATGGACACGGTGACGGAGGGGGCGATGGCGATCGCGATGGCGCAGTTGGGCGGCATCGGCGTCATCCACAAGAATCTCGATATCGCCGAACAGGCGGCGCAGGTGCGGCGGGTGAAGAAATTCGAGAGCGGCATGGTGGTGAACCCGCTCACCATCCACCCGGACCAGACGCTGGCCGAGGCGCGGGCAGTGATGGCCCAACATAACATTAGCGGTTTCCCGGTCGTCGAGCGGGACACCGGGCGGCTGGTGGGTATTCTCACCCATCGGGACGTGCGCTTCGCGACCGACCCGAATACCCGCGTGTATGAGCTGATGACGCGGGAAAACCTCATCACCGTGCCGGCCGCGGTCGATCGGGATGAGGCGCGGCAGTTGTTGCATCGGCACCGGATCGAGAAATTGCTGGTGGTGGATGACGCGTATCGCTGTGTGGGCCTGATCACCGTCAAGGACATGGACAAGGCGCAGGCGCATCCGCTGGCCAATAAGGACGAGCTGGGCCGCTTGCGCGCGGCGGCCGCGACGGGCGTGGGCGATGACGGCTATGCCCGGGCCCAGGCGCTGGTAGAGGCTGAAACGGATGTGATCGTGATCGACACCGCCCACGGCCACTCGGCTGGCGTGTTGCAGGCGGTGGAGCGGATCAAGCGCCTGTCCAGTAACGTGCAGATCATCGCCGGCAATGTGGCGACGCCGGAGGGTGCGCGGGCGTTGATCGACGCCGGGGCGGACAGCGTCAAGATCGGCATCGGCCCGGGCAGCATTTGCACAACCCGGGTGGTCGCGGGCGTCGGCGTGCCGCAATTTACCGCCGTGCTGGAAACCGCCGCTGCCTGCCGGGAACGGGGCGTGCCGGCAGTGGCCGATGGCGGCATTCGCACCTCGGGCGATTTCGTGAAGGCGATCGGCGCCGGCGCGGATTGCGTGATGGTCGGCAGCCTGCTCGCGGGCACGGACGAGGCGCCGGGCGAGGTATTTCTGTATCAGGGCCGGTCGTTCAAATCCTACCGCGGCATGGGCAGCATCGGCGCGATGGCGCGCGGCTCGGCCGACCGGTATTTCCAGCAGGAGATCAAGGACACGCTGAAGCTGGTGCCGGAGGGGATCGAGGGCCGGGTCGGCTATAAGGGCCCGGTCGCGGCCGTGGTGCATCAGCTGGTGGGCGGGTTGCGTGCCGGCATGGGCTATACCGGATCTGCGACGATTGCGGATTTGCAGACGCGGACCCAATTCCGGCGCATCACTGGAGCCGGGCTGCGCGAAAGCCACGTACATGACGTGGCCATCACGCGGGAAGCCCCAAATTACCGGCAGGAGCCGCAGTGAATCGTCATTGCGAGCCGCTTGGCGAAGCAATCCAGGGGCAACAGGTATGCGGGTTGCCCCTGGATTGCTTCGGCCAAGCGGCCTCGCAATGACGGTGAAAGCGCTCGTGTTCGACGCCTATGGCACGCTGTTGGATGTGCACGCCGCCATGGCTGCCCATGCCGATCGACTGCCGCCGGATTGGGAGCGGATCAGTGCGGAATGGCGGCAAAAGCAGATCGAATACACCTGGGTCCGCACGCTGACCGGTGCCGGGCAGCATAAGGATTTCTGGACCTTGACACAGGAGGCGCTGGCCTTCGTGGCGGAGCGGCATGGCATCACGGATCCGGCCGTGATCGCGGCGCTCCTCGACAGCTACCGGCACCTCCGGGCCTATCCGGACGCGCGGGAGGCGTTGCAGGCGGCGCGGAGTCGGGGCGTTAAAACGGCGATCCTCTCCAACGGCACGCCCGGCATGCTGGCCGATGCGGTGGGCTCGGCCGGGCTCACGCCGCTGCTGGATGTGGTGTTGAGTGTGGAGAGTGTGGGCGCGTTCAAGACCGACCGGCGCGCCTACACGATGATGACCGACCATTTCGGCGGGCCGGCGCGCGAGATCGGCTTTGTCTCCAGCAATGCCTGGGACGCCTACGCCGCGGGCGTATTCGGCTGCCGTGTGTATTGGGTCAACCGGTCGGGGCAGCCGGACGAGTACGGCCTCCGCGGCAGCACCACCGAGATCACTTCGCTCGCGGCGCTGGGATGACGCCCTCCGCGCGTCTGGCCGGCAGCATCGAGCTGTTGACCGAGATCGACCAGCATCCGCGCCGCCCGGCCGATGCGGTCGCCAATGACTTCTTCAGGGCGCGGCGCTTTATCGGCTCCGGTGACCGGCGCGCGGTATCGGACCGGGCGTGGCGGGTGTTGCGGACGCGGCGGCGGCTCATGTGGTGGCTGGACCGCGCCGGCACCGCGCCCACGCCGCGCATGCTGGTTGCGGCGTCGTTGCTGACCGAGGGGTGGACCGTGGAGGGTCTCGCGCAATCCTACTCCGGCGGCCAATACGGCCCGGCCCCGTTCCTGCAGCCGGAAACCGCTTCCATCCACAAATTGGCCGGGCACACGCTGGACCATCCGGAGATGCCGGACGCTGTGCGGTATGAGGCCCCGGACTGGGCCTGGCCGCATCTGCTGGCGCGCTTCGGTGACCAGATCGGGCCCGAGATGGCGGCAGCGCTCGAGCCTGCGCCGCTCGATATGCGGGTGAATTTGCTGCGCGGCACACGGGAGGACGCGCGGGCGGCGCTGTTGGCGGAGGGGCTGGAGACGGCGCTCACCCCGCACTCGCCCTGGGGTCTGCGGATCGAGGGCCGGCGCGCGGTCACGTCCGGGGCGGCGTTCCAGACCGGGCTCGTGGAAATCCAGGACGAGGGCAGCCAGATGGTTGCCGCCTTGCTCGACGTCCAGCCCGGCATGCGGGTGGTGGATTGGTGCGCGGGCGCGGGCGGCAAGACGCTGGCGTTGGCCATGCTGATGCAGAACCGCGGGCATTTGGTGGCGTGCGACGTGTCGGAGTCCCGGCTAGAGGGCGCGGTGCGGCGGTTGCGCCGGGCCGGGGTGCAGAACGTGGAGCGGCATTTGGTCGCACCCGGCGATAAATGGGCCAAGCGCCGGGCCGGCACATTCGACCGCGTGCTGGTGGACGCGCCCTGCACCGGCACCGGCACCTGGCGGCGCAACCCGGACGCGCGGACCCGGCTGCGGGCGCTGGACCTGGCGGAGCTGATCCCGAAACAGGCCGGCATCCTCGATGACGCGGCACGGCTCGTGCGGGTGGGCGGCCAGATGGTGTATGCGACGTGTTCGTTGTTCTTGGAAGAGAACGAGCTGCAAGTGGAAGCGTTCTTGGCGCGCACGCCGGACTTCACGCTGGCCGGGCCGCCGCTGTCACTGACCCCACGGCGGGACCATACGGACGGTTTTTTCGCCGCGGTGCTCACCAGAACGCTGGTGAGCACGCTTACTGGGGTGGCGTGAGCGAGATCCGCCGGGCGCGGGCGGGCGACGCGGTGCCGATCGCGCAGGTTCATGTGGCGGCGTGGCGCAGCACCTATGCTGGAATTTTGCCGGACCGCAGCCTGACCGGCCTCTCGGTCCCGCGTCAGGCGGCGCAGTATGACGCCGACATCCGCGCCGGGCGCGGCGTCTTCGTGGCGGTCGGGGACAGCGCGGTCGTGGGCTTCACCACCGCGGGGCCCGCCCGCCGCACCGGTATCGCGGACGGTGAAATCGAGACGCTGTATGTGCTGGACGACTGGCGGGACCAGGGCCTGGGCCGCGCCTTGCTGCGGGCGGCGGCGGCTTATCTGGCGGATCGCGACTGCAAGAGCCTGTTTTTATGGGTGCTACAGGATAATCCCGGGCGCTGGTTCTACGAGCGCCAGGGCGGGCGCGCCGCGGTCACCGGCACCACGGGCGTCGGCGGGGTGCAGGTGGCACAGGTGGCCTATGTCTGGGACCCGATCAGCCGCGCGCTCGGCCCGGCGTAAAAATCGTCATTGCGAGCCGCTTGGCGAAGCAATTCAGGGGCCGCACGAGCGCCTATCGCCCCTGGATTGCTTCGCCCCAAGCGGGCTCGCA
The DNA here is from genome assembly GCA_043758105.1 of Rhodospirillales bacterium. Taxonomy (GTDB): domain Bacteria; phylum Pseudomonadota; class Alphaproteobacteria; order Acetobacterales; family Acetobacteraceae; genus JANPPS01. Next base: position 16,982 of record JAYVOF010000004.1, read on the forward strand.
ATGACGGTTGGCGTTAAAACAACGAGCTGAACAGGCCTTGCCGTTTGCGCTGGATGATCGGGGTGTCGCCGGTCGAATTCGCCTGACCGAGGGCGGCGTTCTCCCGCAGCCGTGCACTCTCGCGGGCCGGGTCGACCGGGGTGCCCGGGGGCGGCGCGGCCTGCCAGAACAATAGACGGTCGGTGAACGGGCGGCTCGGCGTATCGAGGGCCGCTTCGCCATCCACCTTGTTGCGGATATCGGCCGGGGCGGCCGGGCCGGCGGCGGCCAAGAATGCCTGCTGACCCGGCGTGGACGCGACCCTGGGTGTGGCGGCCAGCGCCGCGTCGGGCGTCAGCAGGCTCTCGGCCTGTTGCCGTTGCGTCAGCTCCTGCGGACGGACCGCACCGGGGCGGGGCGGGCGTAGCGTCAGATCCGGCGGCATCGATAGCGGCGCCCGCGTCGTCACCTTGAACTCGTCCGGAGCGTCGCGGTTGAGCCCGAAGGTGCGGGTCAGATCGTCACCGCCGCACCCGGCAACGGCAATCAGGGTGAGGGTCAGCAGGAGGGGGGGCAATGCCTTCATAGCGGGGTGTTTACTGCCCAACACCGGCGGCCCGCAAGCGGGATCGCGTCAGCACGCTGTCGAGCATCAGCGCGCCCACCCCGCACACGATCGCCGCATCGGCCACGTTGAACACATACCACGACAGGCCGAATGCGTGCAGGTGCAGGAAATCCACCACGGCCCCATAGCGCACCCGGTCCAGCACGTTACCGAGCGCCCCGCCGCCGACGGCCCCAAGTGCCGTCGCCATCAGCCGCGTCTCGGCCCGGCGCAGCCAAATCGCCAGCGCCACCACGACGCCCAACGACACCGCGGCCAGCAGCCAGGGGCCATATTCGGTGTTTTGATGCAGCAGCCCGAACGTCACGCCCTGGTTCCACACCATCGTCAGGCTGAAGAACGGCAGGACGTTAACCTGACCCACCGCGGGCAACTGCAACACGTGCAGGATCCAGTATTTGCTGAGCTGGTCGGCGGCAAACACCAGCACGGCCGCGACGGCCCCCCACCGGACCATCACTCGGCCGCCAGCGCCATGGTGGCCACAACGCCGGTGCAGCGCCGGCACAGCGCGGCCGGGGCCGGAACCTCCTGCAACACACGCCAGCACCGGGCGCATTTTTCCCCCGCCGCGCGCTGCACCTCGAGTGCCGGGCCCGGTGCGGCGGACGAGACGATCGCAAGCTCCGCCCACGCATCGGCGTCCACCAATGCGGTCAATTCCGGCGGCAGCGTCACCGACGCCTGGAGGGAGGCGCCGATCAGCTTGGTGAGCCGTGCGGCCTCGAGCGCCGTGGTCACCGTGCCCCGCGCCTCCCGGATCGTGGCCCAGCGCGCGCCCAATGCCGGGTCGGCCCAGGTGGCTGGCACGGTGGGGAAGGCTTGCAGATGCACGCTATCGTCTTCACCCGGAAACCGCGCCAGCCAGGCCTCCTCGGCGGTGAAGCACAGCACCGGGGCGAGCCAGGTGGTGAGGCAGCGATGCAGATGATCCAGCACGGTGCGCACCGCGCGGCGGCGGGTCAGGGTGGGGGCGTCGCAATAGAGCGTGTCCTTGCGCACGTCGAAATAGAACGCGGACAGATCGGACGAACAGAACGCGTGCAGCTCCGGATAGACGCCGGTCCAGTCGTGATCGGTGAGCGCACGCTGCATCCGCGCGTCCAACTCGGACAGGCGATGCAGCACCCAGCGCTCCAGCTCCGGCAATTCTGCGTCCGGCACGCGCTCGTCGTCCGACCAGCCGTCCAGGCTGCCGAGCAACCAGCGGAGGGTGTTGCGGAGGCGGCGGTAGAGTTCGGCTTGCTGTTTCAGGATCTCCGGTCCAATTCGCAAATCCTCGGAAACGTCGGAGTTTACGACCCAAAGGCGCAAAATGTCGGCGCCCAGTTTGTCCGTTACTTCCTGCGGCGCGGTGACGTTGCCCATGGACTTGCTCATTTTCCGCCCGGCCTCGTCCAGCACGAAGCCGTGGGTCAGCACGGCCTTGAACGGCGCGTGGCCCCGGGTGCCCACGGCCTCCAGCAGGCTGTGCTGGAACCAGCCGCGATGCTGGTCGCTGCCTTCCAAATACAGGTCCGCGGGAAAC
>JAYVOF010000005.1:0-7247 GCA_043758105.1 Rhodospirillales bacterium
CCGGCCCACGATCCCGATGAGCGCGGCACCCAGCAGCAGCATCGTCCCCGCGCCCAGCCAATTATACCCTTCATACTGGCCGCCCGTCGCATCGATCACGGGGCGCATGCCGAACACACCGGAGAGTTGCGGCACGACCGGGCTCAGCAGGTTCATGGAAAAGAACGTAAAGCCCTTATCCCCCCCGCCGATCGGTCCGCTCAGTATCGTCAGCACTCCAACGGCGAGTACCCCCGACAGCACGAACCCGGACGCGTCCCGCCACCAGCCCGTCCGCCGGCGCAAAGCGGCCTGCAGCGGGATCGCGGCCAACACGACAGCGCAAAGCTGGAATAGATAAGGATGTGTAAACACCGCCAGCAACAACAGCCCGGACGGCGCAGCCCAGCGGCGGATCGACGGCCCGCCGCGCATTAAACGGAACGTCATCCCCAACGCCAGCAACAGCAAAAAATGCGCACAAAGATTAATGTGCCCCATCCGCACCATCAGCGCCGGCCAGCACGCCGCCAGCACACCCGCCACGAGGCACCCGACGGCGCCCACTCGCAGCCCGCGCGCCGCATACACCCCCGCCACGGGTTGCATGAACCAGCACACACCGAGGAACGCCCCTAGCCAGTTCACCGGCGCCACCCCGCGCCAATGGGTCCAGACCTTGGCCAGCACCGACACGAGCGGGTTCGAGTCGATTAGCGCGATCGACACCATATGCGGCCAAAACAGCCGCTCCGTGCTCAACAGCGGCCAGCGCCAGATGTCCGCCTGGAACGCCAAATGCCCGGACAGCGTCTGCGCCTGGTCCGCGCCCGGCCCCGCCCACCCCGGCCCGTCCCCCGCCAGCGTCGCCAGCGGCAGAACCGCGAGGCAGGTGACAAGACCCATCAGCAGGGCGAGGCTGTAGAGAGGAAGACGAGCGTGCATCCCGGCGCTATACCCGGTTCGGCCCGCCGTGACACCGGCCCCCATCTAGTCCCAAGACTGAACCAGCTTCCTCTTGACGCGCCGCCCGGCACTCGCCATACAGCGGCCTTCGTTCGCCGGCGCTGTGCTGCGCGGTGCTGTATTGATTTGAGGGTTTCTCCCATGTCCCGTCGCTGCCAATTCACCGGCAAGGGCGTGCAGTCTGGCAACAACGTCAGCCACGCGAACAACAAGAGCCGCCGCCGCTTCCTGCCGAACATGCAGCACACCTCGCTGTTATCCGACATCCTTGGCACTACCATCCGCGTGCGCCTCACGACCCACGCCATTCGGACGATTGAGCATAATGGCGGCCTGGACGCATTCCTGCTGACCACGCCGAACCGCGACCTGCCGGCCCCGGCACAGGTGCTGAAGCGCCGCATCGTGCACTGCCAGGCCAAGCGCGCGGCAGCCCAACCCGCCGCTTGAAGCTACCGCCGTCCATGAAAGCCCGCTCCGGCGGGCTTTTTTCGTTAAAACTCCGCGCAACGACACGTTTGGCACTGTCCCGCCGATCGCTTGCCTCCATGCTGATCCGCCTGCCGGGTGGGGGGGCGTTGGCCGTGGAGGAGTATGGGGACCCGGCCGGACCGCCGGTATTTTATTTCCATGGCTGGCCCGCCTCCCGTTTGGAGGCCGGGCTCATTCCGTCCCTGCCGGTGCGCCTATTGGCGATCGACCGGCCCGGCTATGGCCGCTCGACGCCACAACCAGGCCGGACCCTGCTCGATTGGCCGCGCGACGTCGCGATCGTGGCGGACCGGCTCGGCCTGGCGCAGTTCTATGTCGTGGGCCTGTCGGGCGGCGCGCCATTCGCCGCGGCCTGCGCCTACGCGATGCCAAACCGCGTCCGGGGCGTGGCGCTGGTGAGCCCGGTGCCGCCAGCCACCGCGGTCATGCACCGCGCCGATGGCGTGGGTCACCTGTTCCGCCTCGGCCGCCACCCCCGCGTCGCGCACCGGCTGCTGAGCGTCATGCGCCCGTTGCTGCGCCGCCGGATTATCACCCCGAGCACCTTTGTCGGCACCGCCATCGCCGAGAGCGACCGCGCCGTTCTCACGGCGGAGATGATTGCCAGTCTGGGCCGCGCCTGGCGCGAAGGCATGGGCCGCAGCGTCCTCGGCGCGCTGGCGGACGCGACGCTGTATGCGCGGGACTGGGGATTTTCGCTGGCTGACATCCAAGTCCCGGCGTCGATGTGGTTTGGCGAGGAAGACGTGCTGATCCGCCCGGAAGCCGCACTCGCCTACGCGGCCATTCCCGGAATCGCCCTGCACCGGCTGCCAGATGAGGGGCATTACTCCCTGGCCCTCCGCCACGCTGATCGGATTCTGCGTGACCTCACTATAGACCACTTCCTTCCCCCTCTCCCTCCGGGAGAGGGCCGGGGTGAGGGAAACATCACGCGCTGAGTTCGGCGTCTGTCATCCGGAGTACCGGCGACGGAGCCGGTGCAGGTCGCCTCCCTCACCCCGGCCCGCTCCCGGAGGAAAAGGGGGAAAGAAGATCAGCACTTAAGCCACCAAGGGTGCCCGCTCGGCCGCGGCCCGGTGCCAGCTCGATGAGGCGTCCTCGTCGAACAGCTCGGCCAGCTTCTTCATCACCGTGCCGCCCAGCTCCTCCGCGTCCACGATCGTCACCGCCCGGCGGTAATACCGGGTCACGTCGTGGCCAATGCCGATGGCGATCAGCTCCACCTGGTTCCGGCCCTCGATCTCGCGGATCACCTCGCGCAGATGCTTCTCCAAGTAATTGCCCGGATTGACCGACAGCGTGCTGTCGTCAACGGGCGCGCCATCGCTGATCACCATCAAAATCCGCCGGTGCTCGGGCCGGCTCACCAGGCGGCGATAGGCCCAGAGCAGCGCCTCGCCATCGATATTCTCTTTCAGCAACCCTTCGCGCAGCATCAACCCCAAATTCTTGCGCGCCCGCCGCCACGGCGCATCGGCGGATTTATAAATGATATGTCGCAAATCGTTCAGCCGGCCCGGGTTGCGCGGCTTGCCGTCCTGCACCCAGCGCTCCCGGCTCTGCCCGCCCTTCCAGGCGCGCGTGGTGAAGCCCAGCACCTCGACCTTCACCGCGCACCGCTCCAGCGTCCGCGCCAGAATATCCCCGCACATGGCCGCGACCGTGATGGGCCGCCCACGCATGGAGCCGGAATTGTCGATCAGCAGCGTCACCACCGTGTCCCGGAAATCCGTCTCCCGCTCCCGCTTATACGACAGGCTGAGCAACGGATTGACGATCACCCGCGCGAGCCGCCCGGCGTCCAGCATGCCCTCATCGAGGTCGAACTCCCACGCCCGGGTCTGCTGCGCCATCAGCCGCCGCTGCAGCCGGTTGGCGAGCTTGCTCACCACACCCTGCAAATGCTGCAATTGCTGATCAAGCTGTTGCCGGAGCCGCGCCAGTTCCTCCGGATCGCACAGATCCTCGGCGTCCGTCTCCTCATCGTTGTGCCGGGTATAGGCCCGATACGCCGTGTGATCGTCGCCCGCCGCCGGGTCACGCCGTTGTTGGGGACCGCCCGGCCGGTCGTCGCCCTCGGCGGTGGCGCTCTCATCCTCGGTCTCTTCGCCGCCGTCATCGTCGGCGGCGTCCCCCTGCATCTCCTCCGGCTGCGCCCCGAGCATGCTGTCCTGGTCGGACTGGCTGTCGCCCTCGGCTTGCTCCTGATTGTCTTGCGCGCCGGCCTGTTCGCCGCCGTCCTCGCCTTCGTCATTCTGCTCGTCCGGATCGGACTCGACCTCCGCCTCGGCGAGGTCCAACGCCGCCAGCAGCTTGCGCGCCGCCCGGATGAACCGCCCCTGGTCATGCTGCGCCGTCGCCATCTCGGTCAGCGCCTGCTCCGCCTCGTCCCCCAGCGTGCCGCGCCACGAGTCCAGAATACGCAACGCCGCATCCGGCGACGCCTCACCCGACATGCGTTCCCGCGCCAACAGGGACAGGGCCGCGGGCAGCGGCAGCTGGTCCTTGCGGGTCATGCGGTCGAATCCTTCGGCCTCGCACTCCTCCGCCAGCCGCGCCCGCAGATTGGCGCGCACCCCGGTCATATGCTCGCCGCCGATCACCTCGACCCGGGCCTGCTCCAGCGCGTCATACACGTCCTTCGCTTCACGCCGACCGGGGCTGCGCGCCGCGTGCACCACGTCGTCATGATGGCGGAGCCGCAAGGCCACGCTATCCGCGGCCCCGCGCAGCTTGGCCCGCTCCGCCGGCGGCAGCGCCCGGGTCGGCAGCGGCAGTCGCGCCCGCTTGCCCACGACACCGGACGGGCCAGGCTGGAACGCGACCTGAACATCCGGCTGGTTCGCCACCGCCCGCAGCGCGCCCGCCGTCGCGCGCTTGAACTCGTCCGCCCGAGAATTATCCTTGGTGCCGCTCACTGCTTAATACCTCGTCATTGCGAGCCCGTTGGCGAAGCAATCCAGGGGCAACCCAGCACCATCCTGTCCGCCCCTGGATTGCGTCGCCCCAAGCGGGGCTCGCAATGACGGGCCTAGATCCCCTTGCGAACGCCGGGCCCGAGCGGCAGATCCTCGTTGAAGCAGCGCTGGTAATACTCGGCCACCGTCCCCCGCTCCGCCTCATCGCATTTATTCAAAAACGTAAGCCGGAACGCGAAGCCGATATCGCCGAAAATCTTCGTGTTCTCCGACCAGGTGATCACCGTCCGCGGCGACATCACCGTGCTGATATCGCCATTGATGAATCCCGCCCGCGTCAAATCCGCCAGCGCCACCATGCTCTCGATCTGCTTCCGCGCCGGCTTGTCCGACGGGTCCACGCCCATCTTCGCCATCACGATCGCCGTCTCCTGCGCATGCGGCAAATAGTTCAGCGTCGCCACCACGTTCCAGCGGTCCATCTGGCCCTGGTTGATCTGCTGTGTGCCGTGATACAGCCCGGTGGTATCGCCCAACCCCACCGTGTTCGCCGTCGCAAACAGCCGGAACGACGGATGCGGGCGGATCACCCGGTTTTGGTCCAGTAGTGTCAGCCGCCCCTCCACCTCCAACACCCGCTGGATCACGAACATCACGTCCGGGCGCCCGGCGTCATACTCGTCGAACACCAGCGCGCAGGCATGCTGCAGCGCCCAGGGGAGGATGCCCTCGCGGAATTCGGTGATCTGCTTGCCGTCCTTCAGGACGATGGCATCCTTGCCGATCAAATCGATCCGGCTGATGTGGCTGTCGAGGTTCACCCGGATGCACGGCCAATTCAGCCGCGCCGCCACCTGCTCGATATGCGTGCTCTTGCCCGTGCCATGATAGCCCTGAATCAGCACCCGGCGGTTGAACGCGAACCCGGCGAGGATGGCGAGTGTCGTCTCCCGGTCGAATTTATAGGTCGGGTCGATGTCGGGCACATGCTCGGTCGGCGTAGAAAACGCCGGCACGGTCATGGTGCTATCCAGCCCGAACGCCTCACGCACGTTGACCGTCGTGTCAGGAATGCTGGGCCGGGCGTCGCGGACGGAAATTTCATTCATAGGCGAGGGTCCTGTGCAGATCTTGAACGTAGCCCCGGTTGCCCGGTTTGCGAAGTCTTACCCGGCCGCAGCCATCCGGGGTTCCGCACTCAAATAGTGCCGCAATGCGGCATACGCGATATTAATGGTCTTCAAGCGTTCTTCCGACGCCCGGTCCCCGCCATTCGCGTCCGGATGATGCCGCTTGGCGAGTTCCTTATACCGCGCCTTCAACACGTCCATCGACACCGGCCATTCAAGCCCGAGCGTATGAATAGGTTCCCGCAAATCGGCCGGCACCACATGGGCCGGCGGCGTCCGCGGCCGCTGCTTGCCCCCACCAAAAATCCCGAACGGATCCCGCGCCATCGCCTCATCGAGCGCGTTCTGCTTGCCCAGCGACCCCAACGGCCAGGTGGGACGCTGCCACCCGGTATCGGACCGCGTCTGCGCCTCGATCTGCCCCGGCGTCATGCCCTTGTAAAAATCCCAGGACGCATTGTAGGCGCGCACATGCTCCAGGCAGAACCACCAATATTCATTGAGCGACGTACGAGACTTGGGCGCGCGATACTCCCCCGCGCACGGGCAGTCCGGCATATCACAGGATCGCCCCGGCGCGGCCGGGTCGGGCGCAAAGGCCCTGGCTCGCGGGGTGCGTCGGGTCATCGTGCTTTATGTGCGCGCGGCTGGCCCGGGGGCAAGTCCCCACTTGGGGTTAGGCAAGCGCTATCCGGTTAGGACGCGAAGGTCCGCCCGACCGGGTAGCCATGCAATAGAATGTCTAGCGCGTTCATGATCGCTTCGGCCTCATCGGCTGCGGACGCGACGGTGCCGGCCAAAAGCCTTCTCGAAAACGAGTTCAGATCCAACATCCGGACGCGAAATTCATTGCCGCCGACGACGACTCGCGGCGCAAACGCATCCACCTCGCCCGGCAGTGCCACGGTCACGGGTGCCACGATCCGGTTGGGCGTTGCAATGTCATGGTGTTGTAGAATGAGGAGATAGGGTGCCCGCAAACCCCGGGCACGATGGGTGACGATATCGAGCCAGAGCAGACTATCCGGCATCATCTGGGTTGGCCCTTATCCAATCGCCAAGGCTGCCATACTCGGCCAGATACCGCTCGTGAACACGTGCGGCCTGCGCTACCTCCGCATCGAACCGCTCCCGATCAAGCCGGGCCAGCGCGGCCGCGAGAGCCTGTTCCGAGATGGATGAGATGTTCAGCCCCTCAGCCCGCGCCCGCGTCAATAAATCCCCATTGAGCGTAAGGTTTACCGGCCGCTTCGACGCCTGCCGATCATAGGTCTGAGTGCGCATGATTCACTCTCCTTCATGCGCATCCTAAAGCCAAGCGAAATGCGCTTTCAATGACGATCAGGACACGCTACCAGCACCGTATGACCCCACGCGCCACCCGCCTCCACACCCTCCTCACCACCGCCTTCACCCCCACCCGCCTCGAAGTAGTGGACGACAGCGCCAGGCACGCCGGGCACGCGGGCGCGCGGGCAGGGGGGGAGACGCACTACAGCGTTCTGATCGTCTCGGACCGGTTCGAAGGCCAGAACAGGGTCGCCCGGCACCGCCTGGTGCACGCCGTGCTGGACCCAGAATTCGACGGCGGGCTACACGCCCTGGCACTCACGCTGCGCACCCCCGCTGAGCAAACGGGCACGTAGGATGGGTGAAACCCCCTTAGAGTCCGTTCGGAAAGTTGGTCATTACAAAACGGGGCTTAGTCGAACGAGACGGCGCAGCATAAGCCGGATCATGGCCAAGCGCAGATAGGCGG
>JAYVOF010000006.1:0-7239 GCA_043758105.1 Rhodospirillales bacterium
GAGCGCGGCGAACTCGCGCTTTCCTTACCGGTTGGCCTTCAGCGTGATCCCAGTGGGGTAGTCGTCAGGGATCCCGACATGGCAGTCCAAGAGCGGCTGGAATTGGTGTTCCAGATGTTCCTGAAATTCCGAACCGTGGCCAAGGTCATGCGGCTGCTCAACCATCAAGGTCTCGACCTTCCGCGCCGCGACCGGCATGGTAATCTATGCTGGACACGAGCGACAATCTGTTCAGTAGCGGCGATCCTGAAAAATCCTGCCTATGCCGGCACGTTCGTTTATGGCCGTACGCGTATGCGCGAACTGACAACCGGCGGCATGTCGCGGGCGAAAGCGCCGCGGCCGATCGAGGATTGGCGAATCGTCGTCCACGGTCGATATCCCGCCTACATCGACTGGCCTACTTATGAAATGATCCGTGGCGTGATCAGGGATAACCGGGCCGAATACATGCGCACCAAGACAAGAGGCGCTCCCCGTGACGGCGATCTTCTATTGCACGGCATCGCTTGGTGCGCGCGATGTGCCCACAAAATGTATGTCCGCTACAAGGGTGGTGGGGAGTATGTGTGTAATCATCTCCGCTCCAACGAGGGTTTGCCGGTATGTCAATCCATGCGCGCTGCGCGGATCGACGCGGCTGTGGCAGATGCTTTTCTGACCGCCCTGGCGCCGGCCGAGCTTGATGCGCTGTCGAGAGCGCGCCAGGCTCGGCAGCAGGTGGACACGGCGTTGCGGACTAGCGCGCAACGGCAACTCGAGCGGACCCGCTATGCCGCCGGATTAGCCGAGCGCCATTTCAATCGTGTTGATCCCGATAATCGTCTCGTTGCCGCGGAACTCGAGCGACGCTGGGAGGCGGCCTTGAGCGAGGTCCGAGCGGCCGAGGAGGCGCTGGCTCAGCAATCCTCGACGCAGGCCATTGCTCCAATGGGGATGGGCAAGGTTTTGCATGGCAAAGTTGTCAGCCTTGCTGGCCGCCTCCCACACATTTGGGCGGACCCACCAACCATGGATGCTCAACGCAAAGCGCTATTACGCTGCCTCGTCGACAAAGTCGTGCTTGACCGTGGCGAGCACGATGTGGCGCTGGTCAGGATCGTCTGGCGTGGCGGTGCCGTCAGTGATCTCGACGTCAAGATGAAGGTGAACTCCGTCGCCAAGCTCACGCGAGGGACAGAGATGCGTGATCGAGTGCTCGATCTAGCCCGCAAAGGCATTTCTGACGACGACATCGCCGCTGCCCTTACTGGCGAGGGGCATCGTTCCCCAAACTGCGAAGACAAAGTGCTACCGATCACGGTGGCGCAGATCCGGCGTGGCGCCGGCGTTGCAGTGACCAACCCGCGCACCAGGTGGTCCCACGAGGCTTGTCAACTCAGCGCTCCGCAACTCGCTGACAGGCTCAATATCCCTGTGAACTGGATCTATGTGCAGATCAGGCGAAAGCGCCTCCTTATCAACCGACAGCCGACCGGAGCATACCTGTTTCAAGACATTCCCTACGTTCTCGATGGGATCAGAAATCTACGCAAACACACCATTGAGTGCCTTGATCTCAGAATCTGTCAGCCTCACCAGGAGGGGCATCAACATGCGTAGTCGAGCATCATCGCCAGCTGCGCCGCCGCCGGCGCCACCGTGCCGTCGCGCATCAGCGTCGGCCAGATGAACCGACCATGTTCCAGCCGCTTGGCGAACAGGCACATGCCCTGGCCATCCCAACGCAGCGGCTTGATCAGATCGCCGCGCTTGTCCCGGAACAGGAACAAGTGGCCCGAGAACAGGTCCTCGCGCAGGAGCTGCTGCACCTGGGCCGAGAGGCCATCAAAGCCACGCCGCAGATCAATACTGTCCAAGGCGAAATGAATGCGCAGGCCCGCGGGCGGCGAGAGCACTACCTGTCCAGCGCGGCCGCGAGACGCCCAAGCGCATCGGCCGCAATCGTCTCGGCCACCCGCAGGACGCGGCCGTTGCGCAGAACCAGTTCGATGACGGACCCTGGTGACTTGGCCCTCACGGCAGGACGTTGCGGCAGCGAGGCCGACGCGAGCGACCGAGCCGCCGCGGATGCATCCTTGATGACACGCACCGAGGCAACCGGATGCAGCCGGGTGGGCAACTCCCGGCATCGTGCCTTCCCGGAGCTAACGGCGCCAATCGAACAACAAACTGCGGCTTACCCCATGCCGATCGGCGATCGCGGCCAGCGACGACCCAGGCCGGTCGATCTCCTGCACCAGCGCCAATTTCTGCTCGGACGTTTAACGACGCCTACGACGAACGGCGCTGACCATCGAAACCAGCAACACCGTCCGGCATCACCCTTACCACTACGTAAAAGGGGACAGCGAACGTCCTGGAACCGGGACAGGGGAGCTCGGGTCGCTCTTTGATGCTCGCAGTAGCAGCCATCAACGGAGACACTGGACGTTTGTTCACTTCTGAGACAATCTGTGATGAAGAACGGCAGATATTTTTTAAAGGGTGTCGAGGGTCTACTCATGATGTCTATTTGCGGCGCAGATGGCCTGTGCGCTAAGACGGTTGCCGGTTACCGGGGATGAGCACTGACCGGAAGCGCCCAAATATTGTCAGCATGTGCCCGTTTAGGTCATACGTTTTCAGACAGCTTAAGCAAGTAGAGATTCAACAAAAGTCGTTGTATTTTAATCCGTCTGTTATCGGTCAGTTCATTAAAATGGGTTACCTTTGAATCACTTTCTGAGATGCTTGTTGGTCGTCTTCGTTGGAGTATTAAGTAACTCGTGCGCGCCACAGGTGTCTCAGCCCGAACAGGCAATCACTCTCAATCCGCCTGATGTGGTCGAAAAGAAACCGACTCGACAAATTCAAAATGTTAATGCTGTTTGGTTAATACTTGACAAAGAAAATTGTACTGCAAAATTAAAAAGTTCTTTGTTGTTGATAGAGATCAGAGTAAGTCCAGATCGTATTAAATGGGGTCTGACCGGAGCTTATGGGAGACGAAAATTATCAACTCCGGTTAGAATTATCTTTTCAGCCGCGTCTGCAAACTGGATCATAAATGGAGTATCAACCGCCCAAGGTTCGGTATCTTCTAATCTGAGATTAGATGATGTTGAAGCTGGCCGAATACTGCTGGTGCTTCAAGGCGCTCTCCTACAGGTGGGCGAAATCCGCGTTCGGATCCCGGACGCGGGCCAGCGAGGGCGCGACTGGTTCGGCTGTGTGAGAGCGAAGCTTCTCTGATGCGTCTGGACAGACTGGAAATGGGTTGCGGTTTCAAGCCCGTGATCCGCCCAACGATGGGCTGCGGTGAATTAATTTCCTGTGGTGTAGAGGTCGGCAAGGCATCGCGTATCACGCCTCACGGGTCATCAATGGTCCATGAGGCTGCCTTTCCGAGGAACGCCTTGAGCTCGGAGAGGCGTTGTCGATCGGGTTGAAGTCCGGCGAGTAAGGCGGTAGGCAGTGCAGTGTGGCGACTGCGTCTGAGGTTGCCCCGTTCTCGTGGACAGTTTGGCGGCTTTCGGGCTACGGCTCGGTCAGGGCGGCCTCCCGCTCGGCTTCGCAGGTCATCGGTGACCGGTATCCCAGGCCTGAGTGCAGGCATGCGGGATTATACCAGCCCTCGATGTAGCTGAAGCAGGCCATGCGGGCCTCGGCTTGGGACGTAAAGCGGCGGCGGCTCAGCAACTCGGCTTCCAGCGTGGAGAAGAAGCTTTCTGCCATGGCGTTGTCATAGGCGTCGCCGACGGATCCCATCGAGGGCCGAACACCAGCCTCGCCGCAGCGTTTGCCGAACGCGACCGACGTATATTGGCTGCCCTGGTCGCTATGGTGAATGACGTCTGTCGGTCGCCGTTGGCCCACGGCCGCCTCCATCGCGTCCAGTACCAACTCAGCCCGCAGGTGGTTTGCCATTGACCACCCGACGATCTTGCGGCTCCAGGCGTCCAGCACTATTGCGCGACAATCTGGATGAGAATTTGCGGCGATCAGGATGAGAAAACATGATCGCGGCGCGGGCATGATGTGCGCGGTGATTGTCGCGGGCAAGGTTTAAGTTGGTGGTTGATTGTCGGGGCGCGACACCGGTTCGAGGTCTTTGATTGTCGCGTAGGCTTGTGGGCGGCCGGCGCCCTTATTTTTGCGATCGAGGGCGGCGCGTCGGCGATAGCTGTCGACGTTGATTTCGAAAATTGTGGCGTGATGGACGAGGCGATCGACGGCGGCGAGCGTCATGGCCGGGTCAGGGAACACCTTCCCCCAGTCGCCGAACGGCTGATTGGCCGTGATCAAGGTCGATCGCCGTTCGTATCGGGCACTGATCAGCTCGAACAGGACGGAGGTTTCCGCCTGGTCTTTGCTGACATAGGCGAGGTCGTCGAGGATCAGCAGGTGGAAGCGATCGAGCCGGTTGATGGCGGCTTCGAGAGCCAGTTCGCGACGGGCAACCTGGAGCCGCTGCACCAGATCGGACGTGCGTGCGAACATCACGCGCCACCCATTTTCCACCAGGGCCAGACCGATGGCGGAGGCGAGATGGGTTTTGCCTCCGCCCGGTCCACCGATCAGGAGCAGGTTGGCGCCCATTTCAATCCAGCTGTCGCCGGCGCAGATCGCCAGGATGTGGGCTTTGGAGATCATCGGCACGACATTGAAATCGAAGCTGTCGAGGGTCTTGCCGGGTAGCAGTTGGGCCTCGACGAGATGGCGCGCGAGGCGGCGTCGGTCCCGTTCTGCGATTTCGTGCTCGGCCAGTGCGGCCAGCAGGCGCGCCGCAGGCCAGCTTTCCTTATCCGCCCGCTCGGCGAAGCCCGGCCAGTCCTGCTTGATGGCGGGCAGGCGGAGGTCGTTGAGCATTAGCGAGAGCCGGGCGGCATCGATGCCCCCGTTTTGGATAGTCTGGGGTTGGATAGTCTGGGGTTGGATTGTTTGGGTCATGCCGCCTCTCCCATGGCAGCGCCAAGCAGCTGGTTATAGTCGGCCAACGGGGTGAGATGGACGGCGATCTCGGGCAACCCGGTGGGGTCCGGAGCAAAGCGCGTGCGCAACGCGGCCAGATCGGGGAGTTGGCCGGCGGCGAGATCGGCGGTGAGCAGCACGGCCAGGTCGGCCTCGCACCCCCGCTCGTGGGCCAGCGCCAGGAGATCGACCATCAGGCGGCAGGCCGACTTCTCAGGAAGTTTCTCGATCAGGCGGTCGAACGTCAGGCGATAGGCTTCCCGGGGGAACAGCTGATCGCGGTAGACGAGGCCCAACAGCGCCATCGGTTTGCGCCGCAGAGCGTGGATGACGTGGCGATAATCGACGACGTGAGCACGCTTGCCAGTGCCGGGGGCGCGTCCCCGCGTGAGGGTCATCAGCAAGGTGGCACCGACAAACACGTCGAGCCGGTCATCGTAGAGTCGGACCCGCAGACGATGGCCGATGAGCCGCGATGGCACCGTGTAGAAGACCTTTTTGAGGGTGAACCCGCCCGAGGAAGTCACGGTGACGAGCGTTTCCTCATGGTCGCTGGTCCGTTGGCCCGGCAGTTGCTGAAGCGCCGGCCGCTCGGCCTCGATGCGCTTGGTGTGGTGGGCGTTCTTGCGGCTGACGATCTCGTCGACGAAGCGGCGATAGCTGGCGAGGTCGTCGAAGTCGCCGGTTCCGCGCATCAGCAACGCGTCCTTGATCGTTTTGCGTAGATGGCCGTGGGCGCTTTCGATGGTGCCGTTCTCGTGGGCGATGCCGCGGTTGTTGCGGGTCGGTTGCATCCCGTAATGGGCACACAGGGCGTCATAGCGCCGGGTCAGGTCCTCCCGCGCGTCCTGGTCCAGGTTGCGGAACGCCGCGGAGAGGCTGTCGCTGCGGTGTTCGAGCGGTGCGCCGCCGAGCGCCCACAGCGCGTTCTGCAGTGCCTCGGCCAAGGCTACGTAGCTCTCGCCGCCCAGGATGACATGTGCATGCTCGAAGCCGGAGTAGGCCAGGCGAAAGTGATACAGGCGATGGTCAAGCGGCACGCCTGCGATGGTGACACCGAGATCGGCCATGTCGGTGAAGTCCGACAGTCCCATCCGGCCGGGCTCGTGAACCTGGCGGAAGATCACCTCCTGGTCTGCGCCATGAACCGCTCGCCAAGAACGGATGCGGCGCTCCAGGGTGCGTCGTGCGCCAGCCGATAAACCAGGATAACGCCGCTGCATCTCTTCGAAGATCGCAATCGCGCGCAGACCCGGCGCCGCCTCCAGCATCGGCACGACCTCGGTGTCGAAGAAGTCGACGAGCGGATCGGGACGTCGGCGCCCCCGCATTGGCTTACGGGAGGACGGCAGCTGGTGATGATGTTCGTAGCGATACGCCGTCGCCGTGCTGATCGACGCCTTGGCGGCGGAGATCGCGGGGCCGTCCGTCTGTCGGAATGTCATGTAGAGCCTCATCTGGTGATCGGTGACGTGGCGGCCGGGCACGGCAGATCCCCCATGAGGAGATCCAACACAGACCCAGTCGGCCGCGATCACCAAACAACCCACCCCTTGGAGAGGGATCAGGCCAGATGTTCTGTCGCGTGCGCTTCCGGTCGGGCTTCGCCCTCCCTCCACCGCACGCGACAAAACGTTTTCTCACCCTGATTGTCGCGCATTCTCACCTTGATCGCCGCGCAGCACAGCACCTCGGCGAGGTAGAGGAACCCTGCCGCCGTCGGCACGTAGGTGATGTCGGCAACCCAAAGTTGATCCGGTCCGGACGCCGTGAAGTTGCGATCCACCAGGTCCGGCGCCGGTCGGGCGTCCTTGTCGCGCCGGGTCGTCGTCGGCCCACCATGACGGTGGCTGGCCCCCACCAGCCTGGCCTCGCGCATCAGCCGCGCAATCCGTTTGCGGCCGTGCCGGTCGCCCCGCGTCCGCAGATCAGCGTGGACGCGCGGCGCACCGTAGGTCTGGCGCGAGCTGGCGTACACGGTCCGAACCCGCTTCAGCAGCGCTGCGTCGGCAACAGCGTGCGGGGACGGCGGCCGATCCAGCCAAGCATAGAAACCAGCCTTGGAGACGCCGAGCACGCGCGCCATGGTGGCAACAGGGAAACAGGCCTGGTTCGCGCTCATGAACCGGAAGAGCCCGACGGCACCGCGCCGGTCTCCCGCGCAAACCAGGCCGCGGCTTTTGAGAGGATGTCGCGCTCCACCCGGAGCTGCCGGTTCTCTCGCCGAAGCCGGGACAGCTCATCCCGTTCGACAGCACTCAGGACCGGAAGCACTTCCTCCCGTCG
>JAYVOF010000007.1:0-18974 GCA_043758105.1 Rhodospirillales bacterium
AAACCAACCGCCGTCTGGATCAACCCACCACAAAACAAAGCCCAGCCGATAAGTCTAAATTAAGCCAGAACCTGTCTCAAAGTCGTTGACACGTTCCGTTTTCGACAATGGTACAAGCCTCGGCTACATCGTCAGGGAGACGGACTTACCGGCTTTCGGTCCAGCCCGGCTGCAACAGCTTCTCGCCGAAGGACGTCATCACTACGGCTGGGTTGGCGGTTACAGATCCGGCTCTCAGCATTCCCGCCTCTGCGTGACGTTTCGGAACAGATACCCTGATACGCACAATTCGATGGTACAAACGCTTCGTTTAAGCAACACTGAAATTGACCGATTTTTAGGTTGGTGCTGCAGCTTCTCCTTTCCAGTGCCGTTTTCAGAGGCAAGGGCGCGTTTCGTAGGAGCGCAGTTGCGAGCTAGACGGGATGCGGTCATTTTAGCTTTGGGGGTCTGACGATGGAGTGTTGGATCGAGCGAGCGCAGCAACCCAAACAACTTCTTTTTGTGTGGCAACCTCCAGTTCAGGTTCGGGACCGATCACGGTGGGCGGTTGGCCGTCTAAGCGCGGACGCCGAAAGAACAACATTCGCCTACCTTGAAGAAAAAGAATTCCAGGAGCTGAACCTGAGGCGGTCAGAAGAGCAACTAAGGGCAGATAGCTTTTCTGGATACCCAGCATTCGATCGCATGAGGCAGCCGAGAGAAGGGTTTTGGACCGATGCCCTTCAAACCTTTCTCAGGCGAGTGCCGTCCCACCGCCGATCGGATTTTAGTGCTTACCTGGAACATCATCGGATTAAAGCTGGTGGAACACTGTCGCCACTAGCTTTGCTTGCGGTGACCGAGGCCCAGCTCCCAAGTGATGGCTTTTCGCTGATTGATCCTCTTGATTCATCAGCGGCCGCGGTGGATTTTGTGTTTGAGATCGCAGGGTTTCGCCACTCAATGCGGCCGGTTGTGCCGTTTCAACAGGGGCAGATGCTCACCCTGATCCCGGAGCCGGAAAACTCTTGGGATCCATCGGCCATCCAAGTTATGGCGGGGGGCTTACGGATCGGTTACGTCAACCGATTGCAGGCGGCCACGATCCTGCAATGGCTGGGCACTCGGGAGGTGCAGTGTTGCATCGCTCGCTTGAACGGAAAACAAGACTCGCCAAGGGCATACGCGTTGGCGCGCGTCCGGCCGTTGCTTGGCGCCATGGCTACCTAGGTTGACACTCTTTGAAAGTGGGAATGAACGATGCCGCGACCTCTCCAAGGCGCATGGGGGCCTGATGCGGTGCGTGCTCGGCGTCGATGCGGCTTGGACCGCCGCCCAGCCAAGTGGCGTCGCGCTTGCGATTGAAACAGAAACCGGATGGCGGCTGATCGCGGCCGAGTCCTCCTATCAGCGCTTCCACGCGCGCGCCGACCGTTCTCAGCTTCCCGAGACCACCGGCTCGGGTTCGATCCCCGACGCGTGCGGACTTCTCGAAACCTCGTCCCGCCTCTGCGGCAGACCCGTCGATCTGGTCGCGATCGACATGCCGCTCGCGCACGAGCCGATCCGCAAGCGTCGTGAATCGGACGACGCGGTGTCTCGGGCATACGGGGCAAAGAAGTGTTCGACCCACACCCCCAACGCGCAACGTCCGGGCCGGATCAGCGACGATCTGACATCCGGTTTCGCTAGTTGCGAGTATCCCTTATTGACGACGTGCATTCGGTCGCCCGGCCTGATCGAGGTATATCCGCATCCCGCGCTGGTGGAGTTGGCGGATGCCACTGAACGGCTGTGCTACAAGGCTGCGAAGGTGGCGAAATATTGGCCCTCGGCCACCCCGCAAGAACGCCGAACGCGGCTCTTTGACGTCTGGGCCAAAATCGTTGCGCTCTTGGATGAGCGGATTCTTGGAGTTGCGGCTGCAATGAAGGTCCCAAGCCTCGAGGCTAGCGGGGTGCAAATGAAGGCATACGAAGACAAGCTCGACGCAATCGTCTGCGCGTGGGTGGCGATCTGCGCGCTGAACAAGCTGGCCACCCCATTCGGGGACGACAAATCTGCAATCTGGATTCCATGCCCGGCGGCTCGATCGGCGCCCGCTCCTCGCGCATCGGACCGAAGTGACGGTCGCGACGTGGTCGAGGGCGGGGTGGATTTCTAAGGTCATTCTTTGCACGTGATCCTTCAAAGCTTGTCCCGGAAAGGCTAGGGCTCACCTGTAAGGTATGAACGCCACTCCACCTGATCCTCCGATCTGATGCCCGAAGGCCATACCGTCCATCGCCTCGCGGCCGCGTTCCGTGAGCACTTCGTCGGGCAAACCCTCCGCGCCTCCAGCCCGCAAGGCCGCTTTACCGAGGGGGCGGAGGTGTTGGATGGCTTGCGGCTTACCGGGGCGGAGGCGTGGGGCAAGCAGATGGCGTTGGAGTTTCGGGGGTCGGACGACCAGCCCGTGTGGCTCCGCGTGCATCTGGGCCTTTATGGCATGTGGCGGTTCGCGGGGGCCGGGCTCGAGCGGATCGGGCGGCATACCCGCGGGCCCGCTCCGGATACGGACGAGCTACCGCCGCCGCGTGGGGCCGTGCGGCTGCGGCTCATGGGGTTGCGGCATGTGGCGGATTTGAGCGGGCCGACGGCGTGTGAGATCCTGGATCGCGCCGGGCTCGATGCCGTGGTGGCGGGGATGGGGGCGGATCCGTTGCGTCCGGATGCGGAGCCGGAGCGGGCGTGGCGGGTCATCCATACCTCCCGCTCGTCCTTGGCGACCCTGTTGATGCGACAGGATATTATCGCCGGCATCGGCAATATCTACCGGGCGGAGCTGCTGTATCGCGCCTGGCTCAACCCGTTCAAGCCAGGGCGGGAGCTGACGCGGGCGGGGTGGGAGGCGTTGTGGGATGACACCGTCAGCCTCCTGACGGAAGGGCTGCGCACCGGGCGGATCGTCACCACCCTGGCCGAGGACCGTGGACTTAAAGGCGCGGCCCGGCGGGCAGACGCGACGTATGTGGCCCATCGCGCCGGCAAGCCGTGCCGCATTTGTGATACGCCGGTTTGTTCAGAAGCGTTGGCGGGACGCACGCTCTACTGGTGCAAGGTGTGCCAAGTGAGGTAAACTCCGTCGATGGTTCATTCCATCAGCCAGCCCGCTTTCCGCCCCACCATGGCCCATCGCTTGATCCTCTGCACGGCCTTGACGGGCGGTGCTTGGCTTGGCCTGCTGCTGATGACCGGTGACCCAGTGACCGGCGCACCAGTGACCGGTGAACCGGCGCAGGACCGGGCGTTGCTCACGCTCCTACGGTTTATGGCGACGGTTAAGGGTGCCATGGCGCTTGGGACCGCCGGTGCGCTGTGGTGGCGGCTGCACCGTCCTGCCGGGGCGGGCGTCATCGCCGCGTATAGCATCGCCGCTTCTACGATGGCGGCCGGGCCGTTTCTGATCTGGGCCGGCTCGCACGTCGCACTCGGCGCGGCCCTGGTCCATGGCGGGGCCCTGCTCGGCGCCCTCACGGCATGGCGGGACCGGGCCCGGTGGCGGCACGGGTGACGGAAATCCCGGCGCTGGCGCTCTCCGGCCTGTGCAAATCCTTCGCGCGCCCGGCCGTTGACGGGCTAGACCTCATGGTCGCACCCGGCGAGCTGTTTGCGTTCTTAGGCCCGAATGGCGCCGGTAAGACCACGACGCTCCGCATGATCGCCGGCCTGCTGCGCCCCGATGCGGGCAGCATTCACGTCTTCGGCATCGACGCCGTTGCCGACCCGGCCGCCGCCAAGCGCATCATCGCCTGGCTGCCTGACGAGCCGCTATTGTATGACAAACTCACACCGCTCGAATACCTGGAGTTCATCGCCGGGCTCTGGGCCGTGCCCTCCGCGGTCGCCGCGCCCCGGGGTGAGGACTTGCTGCGCCGTCTGAGCCTTTGGCCACACCGGGATGAGCGGTGCGAGGGCTTTTCCCGCGGCATGCGGCAAAAGACGATGCTGGCCGGGGCGTTGCTGCATGACCCGCGGCTGTTGATCTTGGATGAGCCGCTGACCGGCCTCGATGCCGCCGCCGCGCGGGACGTGAAGACGCTGCTGCAGGACCGGGTGCAGGCCGGCAACACCATCCTGCTCACCACCCACATCCTGGACGTGGCGGAGCGGATCGCCACCCGCATCGGCATCATCGCCGGCGGCCGCTTGCTGGAACTGGGCCGGTTCGATGAGCTGCAAGCCCGCTACGGCACCGCCACGCTGGAAGATATTTTTCTTCGAATCGTGGGGGTGCCCGCGTGATCATAATCGTGGGGGTGCCCGGGTGATCATGGCCCGGCCCGGCTCGGCGTTCTGGCTGTTGGGGCACGAACTTCGGCTGCGCTGGCGGGGGATGATCCCTGGGCAGCGCGCACGGTCGGCGCGGAATATGCGGATCGGAGTCATCGCCGTGCTGGGCGGCACGATCGCGATGGCCATGGGCCTATCGCTCGGCCGGGATTTGACGGCGGGCCTGTTTTCCCCGGCGGACCAGCTTCTGGTGTCCAACCTCGTCCTCGTATTCGTCGGATTGCTGATGCTGTCCCAGTCGCTCGGCGTCGCGATCGACGAGTTGTATAGCCGGGGGGACCTCGAATGGTTGATGACGACGCCGGTTCCGGTCCGCCGCATGCTCGGCGTGCGCATGCTGGGCATGGTCGCGGGGATCGTCTGGCCCTGGCTGTTGATGTTGGGTCCGTTCGCAGTGGGCGCAGCGGTCTCCGGACAGCCGCGGCTGCTGGCCGTGTTTCCGGTTTTGCTGGCGCTGGCGGGGCTGGTGTCGGCGTTGGGCACCACGGTCGCCGTCTATTTCACCTGCTTCTTCGGCCTACGCCGCACCCGGACGGCGGCGAGTATGCTGTCGGTCGCCGCGGGTGTCCTGGGATTCCTGGCCGGGCCGCTCGTGCCGGCGGCACAGGGGGCGCTGCATCAGGGGTTTGGCGCGGAAGACCCCCAAGACGGATTATTCTGGTGGCCGGCCCGGGCCCTGTTGGGCGAGGGACTGCCCCTCGTGACCGCGATGGTGTTTGGCTTGGGTGCCGCCACCATCGCCGGGCGCCTGCTGGAGGGCCGGTTCGTCCAGGGCGTCACCGGCACCCGCCCGTCCCGGCCGCGGCGGGTCCGGCTGACCGCGTTCCGGGTGGATGGCATCGTCCGCACGCTGCTGCGGACGGAGCTGCGGCGCATGTGGCGCACCCCTGGGCTATGGGGCCGGGCGGTGCAGTTCTTGCCGATGCTGCTGCCGGGCGCGCTCGTGGTGTGGCGCGGCGACGATACACCCGTGGCGCTCGGCCTGTTGCCGGTGTTCGCCGCCGCCGGGCTCGGCCGGCTGTTCATCACCGCCGCCACGTCCGGCGATGAGGCGGCGGAGCTGGCGTTGACGGCGCCGATCCCGGCGGCGTTGATCGATCGGGTGAAGCTCGCGGCGTCGGCGCTGAGCGTCGTGGCCATCCTCGGCCTGCCATTTCTGGCCGTGGCCCTGCGCCGCCCGGCGGACGCGCCGATGCTGCTGACCGGGCTGGCGGCCGCCGTCGCCTCGGCGCTGTTGATCGGAGTGTGGCATCCGGGCGCACCGAAGCGGCTGGATCTCGGCCCCACGGGCCGCAGCAGCCTTGGCGGCCGGGTCTGCAGCTTTACCAACATGGCCGCCTGCTGCGGGGCCACGGCGCTCGCGTTGGACCACAATGCCTGGGCAGCCGTGCCGGCCGCTGTTGCGGTCATCAGCCTGCTGGTCGCCCGCCCGCCGGCGGGGCGCCCGCTGGCAAGGGCAACGTCGGCGAGGCCCATATAAAGGTCAGTTCATGCTTGTTGTGGCTGAGATGCATCAGATCGCCCCCCGGAATGGCGGCAAACGCGTCCGCGCTCACATGATCCGTCTCACCTTGGAATTTCACGGTGCAGATGATCCGCTGCACACAACCCGCCTCGATCCAGCGCCGCACCAGTTCCAATAGGCGGGCCGGATAGGCGATCACGTCGCTGAACAGCCACTCCGCCGGTTGCGGCGCCATGGCGAACGCACTTTCCGCGACCGCGGTGACGCCCGCGCAGGCCAGCACCCGCGGATCGAGCGCGGCCTTGTCCACCGCCAGCACCGTGGCACCGAGCTGCGCCAGAACCCAGGTCCAACCGCCGGGTGCCGCCCCCAAATCGATGCAACGCTCACCGGGCTGCGGCCAGACGCCAAGCCGGGTCAGCGCCTCCCATAATTTCAAATAGGCGCGGCTGGGCGGCCCGATATGGTCCTCGATGAACCGCCACTCCCCTCCGGGCACGGCGCTGGTGGTCGTGGGGCTGAGCAGCAGACGGTCCTGATCCAGCAGGGTCCACGCCCCCAGATGCGACGCCGGCGCGGCCTCGGGAAATACCAGCTCCCGCGCCCGCACCGGCGGCAGCTGCGCCGTGATGAGCGCCATGCGGCGGTGATGCGTGACCGGATAGGCGGCCCAATTGCGCTGGATCGCCCGCAAAATGCCGGCAACGCCCTTGACCGATACGGCATCATGCTCGGACGGTGCCGTCCAGGTTTCCAGCGCCCAGGCGGCCCGGGCCGCCCGGGCCGGCAGATCGGGCGACAGCGCCAGCCGTCCGTGCCAGGCGGATATGGCGATGCCGTGCCGGGTCAGCTCCTCCAGCAACGGTTGCTCGAACCCCTCGGCCGCCAAATAGGCCGCCCGGATCACCCCTGTCGGGCCATCGCGGACACCGTGAGCAACGCCCAGCCCACCATCAAAACGCCGCCGCCCAACGGGGCACCGTACGAGCCCACGATCTGCCAATGATGGCCGAACGCCTCCGCATAGATGCTACCGCAAAACAGGAGCACGCCCAGCGTGAAGCACGCCCCGGCGGCGTGGAGGAACCAGCCCGGCCGCCACACGCCGCAGAATAGCAGGGCCAGCGCGTGCCACGCATTGATCTGCGCCGCACTGGCGATCGCACGCAGCGCCGCGGGGTCGAGCTTCATGTGGGCGGCCAACGCGGACGCGCCGACGGCGACGAGGCCGTAGAGCGCGCCGATCCCCACCCATACCCTGGTTCTATCTATAGACATCACCCCCCTTACCCCGCGCTTTCAAATCCCGCCAGACGAGGTTCCGCCGCGGCAGCAGAGCGTGTAGAATGGGGCGATGCCCCGCGGCGACCTATTTCCCGAGATCGGCCCGTTCGAGACCGGCTACATGCCGCTGTCCGGCGGTCATGTCATGTATTGGGAGCAGGTGGGCGCGACCCGCGGACAGCCTGTGCTGTTCCTTCATGGCGGACCCGGCGCCGGAGCGGGTGCCGTGCACCGCCGGTTCTTCGATCCGAGCTTCTGGCGCGTGGTGATCTTCGATCAGCGCGGCGCCGGGCGGTCTCGTCCGCTGGGCAGTCTGGCGCAGAACACGACGCCTGACCTCGTGGCCGATATCGAGATGCTGCGCCAGCATTTGGGCATCGAGCGCTGGCTGCTGTTCGGCGGCTCCTGGGGCTCAACCTTGGCATTGGCCTATGCGCAGGCGCATCCGGACCGGGTGCGCGGCCTTGTGCTGCGGGGCGTGTTTCTAGGACGGCGGGCGGAGGTGGAGTGGTTCCTGCATGGCCTGGGCGCCGTATTCCCGGACGCACACGCGGCGTTCATCGGTCACCTGGCTCCGGACGAGCGGGATGACGTGCTGGGCGGCTATCTCCGGCGTCTGACCCATCCGGACCCCACGGTGCATATGGCCGCGGCGCGGGCCTGGTCGGTGTATGAAGGGTCGTGCAGCACGCTGTTGCCGAGCCCGGATACCGTGGCCTCGTTCGCGCAGGACCGGACCGCGCTGGGGCTGGCCCGGATCGAGGCGCATTATTTTGCCCATGATCTGTTCCTGCCTCCGGAGGGTTTGCTGGCCGGCATGCACAAGATCGGACGGTTGCCGGGTGAGATCGTGCAGGGCCGCTATGACATGGTCTGCCCGGCACGGACCGCGTTCGAACTCGCGGCCGCGTGGTCGTCGGCCCGGCTGACGGTGATCCCGGATGCGGGGCATTCGGCGCTGGAGCCGGGCATCCGCCGGGCGCTGGTGTCTGCGGTCGAGCGGTTCCGCACGGTGCGCTGATCCCGCTGCGCCGCATGTCTAAATTTCGCCGCAATGATCCTGGCCGCACTCGCGGTTGACGATTTCTTATCGCGCACCAGCCTGCCGTGACGGGTTCATGCGGGTCGCCAGCGGGTTTTAAGGGTTGCTTTTGCGAACCATGAGCCGCAACGCAAGGTAGTTTTCTAGTGTAGAATGCACGAGTGACGCACAAGAGCCTGATTGAGACAGGAATCGTTAGGTTTAGTCTGTGGTTTTATTTCTGTTGGAGATCGGTCTGGCCGTGCGTCAGTTCGGTTCGTCGGCGGTTGCGGACGTTTCTACACAAAACTTAGCCGAAGTGCGGTTGACCGTTTGGCCGACTTAATCCATCACGGCTTCGGGAGCGCCCTCTGCTGGGGCCGATGATAGATCGGATGGCGTCGGTGGCTTTCACCAAGTTTTAACTAAACTGGGTCAGAATACCCCAGTGTGGGAGTGCGGTATGGCAACACTGACAGTCGGCTTAGGCCAGGGCTTCGCTTATTCGACCATCGCAGCGGCAGTGGCGGCAGCCCAAAGCGGTGACGTGGTGGCGGTACAGGCCGGCACCTATAGCAACGACTTTCCCAGCGTCCATACTGCCATCACGCTGGAGGCTGTGGGCGGCAAGGTAAGTATGGTCGCAACCATTCCAGCGCCGAACGGTAAAGCGATTCTGGACGTGTATGCAAGCCTGGTGATGGACGGCTTCTCGTTCACCGGCGCCACTGATGCCGATAATAACGGCTCCGGAATTCGTCTCAACCAAGGAAGCCTCACAGTCCGCAATTGCCTTTTCCAATACAACCAAGAAGGCATTCTAACCAATACCGATCCAACCGCTAACGTTTTGATCGAAAACTCCGAATTTTCCAATAACGGGGCGGGTGACGGCTATTCGCACGGCATTTATGTGGGACAAGACGCCTCGTTGACGATCGATAACAGCTATTTCCATGATGCGGTCGTGGGTCATGAGATCAAAAGCCGGGCTTTGGCGACCACCATTACAAATACGCGGATCCAGAATAACACTACCGGCACCGCCAGCTATGACGTCGATCTCCCCAACGGCGGGGTCGCGGTGTTGCAGAATAACACCATTCAAAAGGGACCGGGTGCGCCCAACCACCAGATGATTGCCTATGGTGAAGAGGGTAACGTGCCTGCAAACTCCTCCCTTGTGCTGACGGGCAA
Organism: Rhodospirillales bacterium; assembly: GCA_043758105.1. Taxonomy (GTDB): domain Bacteria; phylum Pseudomonadota; class Alphaproteobacteria; order Acetobacterales; family Acetobacteraceae; genus JANPPS01. Next base: position 9,282 of record JAYVOF010000007.1, read on the forward strand.
TACGCTCATCACCGATCAAAGGTCGGGATATGCTTTGCTGAATGCCTCGAAGGTCACGCCGGTGTTGACCAAGAACTCGGTTTGGGGGTTCAACGGTCGCCCGCTTGTGTCGAGCGCCGACGTCGAAACCGGCACGGTCGTGTTAAGCAGCCGGCCCACGCTCAACCTCGGCGCCCCGTCGGTCCTCGGCACCGCCCTTCCGGTGACGCCCGCCCCGGTGCCCACGCCGGCACCACCGCCCCCGGTTCCCGTCACCATCGGCCAGGGTCCGGATCAGCTCGTGCTGAACATGACGGAGGACGCGTATGTGGGCGATGCCCAGTTCACCCTGACGGTGGATGGCGTGCAGCAGGGCGGCGTGCAGACGGTCACCGCCCTAGAGAGTTCCAACATATTCCAGCCCTTCACGTTCAAGGGCTCTTTCGGTTCCGGTGCGCACACCGTGGCGGTCACGTTCACCAATGACTACGCAACCGGCCTGGGCGACCGGAACCTGTATGTCCACGACATCGTCTATAATGGCTTGGACACCGCATCCTATGCAGCGATCTATAAGGACTCCATGGTCCCGTTCGCCATTCCGGCGACGGCATCGTTGGCGCCTGTGCCCACGCCGGTGGCCACACCGGCACCCGTGCCCACACCGTCCAGCGTGTCTGCCAGCGACACTCTCGTCCTTCAACTAACGGAGGATGCGTATCTCGGCGATGCGCAGTACTGGGTGACGGTCGATGGCGTGGCCGCCGGTGGCGTCGGCACCGTGACCGCGCTGGAAAGCGGCGGCTTCACCCAGGCCGTCACGCTCACCGGGTCGTTCGGGAGCGGCGCCCATGTCGTCGGCGTCAGCTTCTTGAACGACCTGTCCGGGCCCGGCGGCGATCGCAACCTCTATGTACACGGACTGAGCTATGACGGCGTGAACGTCCCGGCTTACGCCGCGATCTACAGTGTGCGCACGGCCGAGTTCCAGGTTCCGGCCACGACGATTTCGGTGCCAGTGCCAGTGCCAGTGCCAGTGCCTGTGCCGGTGCCAGTGCCAGTGCCTGTGCCGGTGCCAGTGCCTGTGCCTGTGCCGGTCCCAGTGCCTGTGCCGGTCCCAGTCCCTGTACCGGCTCCGGTGCCTGTGCCGGTCCCAGTCCCTGTACCGGCTCCGGTGGTGACGACCACCACCGACACACTCATCCTGCAACTTTCCGAAGACGCCTATCAGGGCGATGCACAGTTCCAGGTGACCGTGGATGGCGCAGCGGTCGGCGGTGTCGGGACCGTGACGGCGCTCGATAAAATCCTGGCGACGCAAGCCGTCACCCTGACCGGCGTGTTCGGACACGGTGCCCACACCGTCGGCGTGACCTTCCTGAACGACGGATATGGTCCGGGAGGCGATCGAAACCTCTATGTGCACGGGCTGAGTTATGACGGGGTCATCATCCCCGCCTATGCCGCTCTCTATACCGAAAGAACCGCCAATTTCCAGGTGCCCGCGACCGCATCGACCAGCCCTGTCCCCGCGCCACTCCCCGTGCACGTACCCGTGCCCCCACCCGTACCAGTGCCCCTACCCCTGCCGGTTCCAACGCCGGTCCCGGCACCGGCTCCCGTCACCCCGGACAAAATCGTGCTGTCACTCAGCGAAAATGCATTCTACGGCGATGCGCAATACCGCGTGACCGTGGACGGTAAGGCGACCGGCGGCACGGGAACGGTGACCGCGCTCGAGAGCAAGGGCGCCACTCAGGCCGCGACCCTGACCGGCGCATTCGGCACCGGCGCCCACACCATCGGCATCACCTTCCTCAACAGCCTCTCCGGCACCGGGGGCGAACGGGACCTGTTCATCCACGGTCTGACCTATAACGGCCTGAGCGTTGTTGCCTCGACCGAGTTGAGCAGCTTCCGCGAAGCCCAGTTTCATATCCCGGCTACGGTAAAGGCGGTCGTAGCCCCCAATAGCGTGCTACCGCCCTCCGCACCGGCCGCGTTGGCCACCGTGGTCACCCCTCCGCTCGACACGCTCATCCCCCTGACGAGCGTCTAAACGACAGCCCCTCAGAACGGGCCAAAATCGCAGGGCCGTGGTAAAAGCAGCCGCATGGCACCATCGCCGACCGGGCGCACCGTCTGCCCACATGACTGCCCCAGCACCTGCGCCCTCGAGGTCCAGGTGCTGGACCGCCACAGGATCGGTGCCGTCCGCGGCGTGCCCGGCCACGGCTATACCCAGGGCGTGATCTGCGCCAAGGTCGCCCGCTATGCCGGGCGGGTGCACCACCCGGACCGTCTGGCCGTGCCCCTCCTACGGACCGGCCCGAAAGGCTCCGGCCAGTTCCGTCCCATCGCGTGGGATGAGGCGCTGGACCGGGTCGCCGCCGCATTCCAGGACGTCACCGCCCGGCATGGCGCGACGTCGGTCTGGCCCTATTTCTTCGCCGGAACCATGGGCCTCGTGCAACGGGATGGTATCAACCGGCTCCGTCACGTCATGGGCTATTCCCGCCAGCACAGCACCATCTGCACCACGATCTGCGAGAGCGGCTGGCTGGCCGGCGTGGGCCGGAGCGGCGGGCCCGATCCACGGGAGATGGCCGATAGCGACCTGATCATCATGTGGGGCGGCAACCCGGTCAGCACCCAGGTCAACGTCATGACCCACGTGACCCGGGCGCGGAAGCGGGGCGCGCTTTTCGTGGTCGTGGACCCGTATCGCACCCCCACCGCCGCCGCGGCCGACCTGCATGTGGCGCTCCGCCCCGGCACCGACGGCGCCCTCGCGTGCGCCATGATGCACGTGGCCTTCCGGGACGGCAACGCCGACCGCGCCTATCTGGCCGCCTTCACCGACGACCCGGCCGGGCTGGAGGCGCATCTATCCACAAGGGGTCCCGCCTGGGCCGCACCCATCACCGGATTGGAGGTGGCCGAGATCGAGGCGGTCGCCCGCCTCTATGCCCGGACGACACGGACCTTCATCCGCCTGGGCTATGGCTTTGCCCGCGGACGGAACGGCGCGGTGGCGATGCACGCCGCCACCTGCCTGCCCGCCATCACCGGCGCATGGCAGCACCCGGGCGGCGGCGCGTTCTGGAACCACCGCGGCAGCGGCCTCTATCATTGGGACAAGACGCTAATCGAAGGGCTCGACGCATTAGACTCCACGATCCGCCGGATGGACATGAGCCGCATCGGCGCCGTCCTGACCGGGGACCGGTCCGAACTGGGAAACGGCCCGCCGGTGCATGCGCTGCTGATCCAAAATACCAATCCGATGGTGGTGGCGCCCAACACCCATTTGGTGCGCAAAGGCTTCTTGCGCGACGATCTGTTCACCTGCGTCCATGAACAATTCATGACCGAAACCGCCCGCATGGCGGACATCGTGCTCCCAGCGACCATGTTTCTGGAGCATGACGACCTGTATGGTTCCGGGGGCCATACCCACCTGCAGATCGGCCCACAGCTGATCGACCCGCCGGGTCAGTGCCGGAGCAACCATCAGGTCATCCAGGGCCTCGCCACCCGGCTCGGTGCCCGGCACGAAGGGTTCGATCTGACCGCGATGGAGCTGGCGGACCGCACGCTATGCGCCTCCGGCTGGCCCGGTGCCGCTTCCGTGCTGGCAACGGGCGGGGTCGATGCGGCCGAAAGCTTCGACGACAGCCATTTTCTCACCGGCTTTGGCTTCCCCGATGGGCGGTTCCGCTTCGCCCCGGACTGGGCCAGCCTCGGCCCGCACAGCGAAGGCATGCCCGCGTTGCCGGACCATTGGGCCACGATCGACGCCGCGACGGAGGACCACCCCTTCCGCCTGGTGACCGCCCCGGCACGGCATTTCCTGAACACCACCTTCACCGAAACGCCCAGCAGCCGGCACCGCGAGGGCCGGCCCACCGCACTGTTGCATCCGTCGGATCTGCTCGCACTCGGGCGACAGGACGGGGACCGCATCGTCCTCGGCAACCGGCAGGGCCAGGTCACGCTGCATACCCGGGCGGCACCGGGTCAACAGCGCGGCGTGGTGGTGGTCGAAAGTATCTGGCCCGACGCCTCGTTCGAAAACGGGGCCGGGATCAATGTGTTGACCAGCGACGCCCCGGCTGCACCCAACGGCGGCGCGGTATTCCACGACACCGCGGTGTGGGTCCGCGGTGGATAGAGTATTCGGCTCCTGGAGGCTGACCCTGTAGCCGCCTGCCCGGCCTCATGCCGGGCAGGCGGCTCGCATGGTCACAGCCGGTACTTCGTTAGACCTTCTGACGGCGCCGCGCGGCGATCAGCCCCGTGATCCCGGTCATCAGCACCACCATCGACGCGGGCTCCGGCACCGCCGCGGCCATTGCGCCGGCGAAGATGCTGGCGCCCGGGGTCGAATCGTAGCCATACGCGACCAAGGACGGCCCCGCGACCTCGGCATAGCCATAGTGCAGCCCGTCCGGGAGTGTGAACGCCAGACCGATAAAGTCATCGGCTGCCGAATACGGGATCAACGTGGCGGTCGGAAACGCTGCGAAATTATACAGCTCACCCGTCTGATCGATGGTTGACCCGGCGAAGAAATCGGTAACACCGCCGAAATTCGACACCTGCGCCGTGCCGGACGTGGCGACCGCCGCCCCCGGGCCGTTGCCGGTATTGGCCCCCACGGTGAAGGCGAAGCTTGCCGCCGTGCCGCCGAAACTCACGACCACGGGCGTGGTGCCCAGGGCCGTGTTCGGCGTCACGCTGATCACCGCCGCGCGACCCGTTCCGGCCGCGGTGACGCTGATCAGCACGCAGGCCAGCTGTACTATGCGGCGGCTCATCGGATCGCCCCGTTCATGCCGGACGGGAAGAACAGGCCGCTGGTGGCGTTCGCCCCACCATAGACGATGTTCAATACCTGCCGCGTCGTGCGTGAATAGACCAGGCTGTTGGCGTCCGTCGGCACGATGTTGGCATTGCCACTCGCATCCGTGATGCCCTGATCGTCCTGGGCACCGGACAATGTGGCCCGCAGCGCCGAGATCTTCGCCACCGTCGTGGCAAAGCCGCGGGCCAACAGGAGCACCCGGACCTCGGACGCGTGATACGCTTCCACCGCCAGGATGCCGGCCGCGGCCGACAATACCGTCTTGTTTTGCACCAGCGGCGCCGCGCCGTGATACGCGGTCACGCCCACGTCTTCGAAGATGAACGCGCCGAGCAAGAAGCTGTTCTCATCCGCGTACGGGTCGAAGCTGGAACCCAACCCTGCGGCCTGCGCCAGCGTGTTGAAGCTGTTCACCACGTCGATCGTCGGTGACGCCACCTTGCCGCCGCCCAGCACCGCGCGCAGGAAGCGCACGTGGGCGATCTCATCCTGGGCGATTTCGTTGGCGTATTGCTGGATGATCGGCGTGGCGAACGTGACCTGGCGTCCGCCCGTGACGGTGCCGAGCGTGCCCGTGCCGCTGCGGTCCGCGGCGGTCAACCCCTGGCCGGTCACAGCGCGGACATAATACTCGGCCTCGAGATATTCGAGGTTCAGCGCAAAATTCAGAATCGCCGCATCGTTGACGCCCTGCGCCGCGGCCGGTGTGCTGGAGCCCACGACGCCCGCCGCCGCCAGCGCGCCCAGCGCCAACGCGCCGGCACCGCCGCCGCGCAGCATGCTCCGCCGATCCACGCTGGCCGGGGTGCGGTCGAGGGTCTCGCGCATGGTATCAGAAGCGGTGTCTGTGCGAAAATCTGTCATGGGCCGTAGTCCTTTTTTGGATGGGCTCGCAACAGACCACACCAGGGGCTGGGTCAAACCGCACCGTTACGCCCGAACTGGACGCTCCCTAGCTACGAAGCTCGGGATCGGTTGGATGCGTGGTCACAAAAGGTTTATGGGTCCACACCCGCTCAAACGCGGCCAATCGCCTCCAGCCCGCACCACTGCGCGATCACCAGCGCCAGGACCTGCGTCACCTCCAGCACGGCCGTCAGGCCCACGCTTTCATCGATCGCATGAATGTTGTCGGCGTCGGGGCCGTAGCACGTCGCCTGCGTGCCCTGAACCAGACGATAATGCCGGGCATCCGTGAGGCCGGTGGCGGCATAATGCCGCAGCGTCTGCCCGGTGACCGCATGATGCGTGGCGCTCACCAGCTGCGAAATCGGCTGGCCGGGCGGAAAAATGCAGCCATCGGCCATGAAACCGCGGAATTCGACCTGCAGCCGGGCCCCGCGCAGCCGGGGATCGTCCGCCGCGTCCGCCACCAAGCGTTCGATCTCCGCCCGCACGGCGTGACAACTCTCGCCGGGCATCACGCCGACGCGCAGGCTGATCCGCGCGCGCGTGGCGACGCTGCTGGTCCACTCGCCGCCCTCGATCGTGCCAAGGTTCACGTTGATCGGGTGGTTGGCCCCCCGGAACGCCTCATGCCGCCGCTCTGCCCGGTTGGCGGCGTGTTCCAGCGCTCGCACCCGCTCCATCAGCACATAGGCGGCCTCGATCGCATTCACGCCGGACTGCATGTCCCGCACATGCGCCGGCCGCCCGGTGAGGGTGACCCAGGCCCACACCACGCCCACCTCGGCCACATACAGCGCTGGGTAGCCCGGTCCTGGCTCGGGAATGAGGCACGCGGCCGGTGCCGGCAGGGCGTGCATCACCGCGAACGCCCCGTTGCCGGTGCACTCCTCCTCGATGACCGCCGCCAGCTGCAGCGTCGCGGCCGGCTGCCACCCGGCCCGGCGTAACGCCGTCACCGCCATGATGATGCTAACTAGCCCCGCCTTCATGTCGCCCACGCCCCTTCCATACATGCGCCCGTCGCGGATCGACGGCTCAAACGGCAGCGTGGTCCACAAATCCGCCGCGCCCTCCGGCACCACGTCCACATGACCCTGCAGCATCAGGCTTTGGCCAATAGCCGCGCGCGGCTGGTGCACGGCTACGACATTGTCCCGCCCGGCATAGCCGATCAGCGGCGGCGACCAGCCGGGCCGCCCCGCAAGCGACGCCGCGTCCACCGGAACCCGCCAAGGCATCAGGCCGAGTGTCGCGAACGCCCCCTCCATGACGTCCAGCGCTCCGGCCTCCGCGCCCAGCACGCTTCGCTGCCGCACGAGCTGCGCCAGCAGCGCCTCGCCCTCGCCGCTTGTGGACGCGACGGCCTGCAGGATGTCGGTGCGGACGCGCGGTTCCATCGATCGGCTCCCTTCCATTATGCCGGCTGAACCCGGTTAAATCCCATACATCACGCTTCGTCCGTGATTCCGAGCGCCATCGACCGCCACGCTGTCCCAACACACGCTGGCCCCCTGCCCCGCATCGCGGTAAACTCTCCCCCATGTCACCGATTCGCCGCCTCCCGGAGGGCTTGGTCAACCGCATCGCCGCCGGTGAGGTGATCGAGCGTCCGGCGGCGGTCGCCAAGGAACTGGTGGAGAACGCGCTCGATGGCGGGGCCACCCGGATCGCGGTCCGGCTGGACGGCGGCGGGATCGCCCGGATCGAGGTCACCGATGACGGCCACGGCATGGACGCCCTGGCGCTGAGCCTCGCGGTGCAGCGGCATTGCACGTCCAAGCTCGCCGATGAGGGGCTGGTGCGGATCACCACGCTAGGCTTTCGCGGCGAGGCGCTGCCCAGTATCGGCGCCGCCGCCCGGCTCAGTCTGATTTCCCGCCCGCCCGGTGCGGCGCACGCGCACCGCATCGGCGTGGAGGGCGGCGTGGTGACACCCCCTGCCCCTGCCGCCGGGTCGTTCGGCACGCAGGTCGTGGTGGCGGATCTGTTCTACGCGACCCCCGCCCGGCGCAAATTTCTCAAACACGCGCGCACCGAGGGGGAGCATGCGGAGCTCGCCATCCGCCGCCTCGCCTTCGCCGCGCCGCACGTGGCGTTCCGCTGCGAGGCGGAGGGGCGGCTCGTGTTCGACCTGCCGGCGCAGGATCGCGCCCAGCGGGTGGCTTCCCTGCTGGGCGCGGCGGCGGCGGCGGTCCTGCTCCCGCTCGACGCCACGCGGGAGACGCCGTCCGGTGTGCTGCATCTCACGGGTTTTGCCTGCGCGCCCACGCTGCACCGGGCGACGGCGGCGGGGCAAAGTTTGGTGGTGAACGGGCGCCCGGTGGCGGACCCGGTGCTGCGGACGGCGCTGCGGGTGGCGTATCGCGACGTGCTGGCTGCGGGGCGCTTTCCGGTCGCGGCGCTGTGGCTCGACCTTCCGGCGGAGGCGCTGGACGTGAACGTGCACCCGGCCAAGACCGAATTGCGGTTTCTCGATCCGGCCGCCATCCGCGCCTTGGTGATCGGCACGGTGACCCAGGCGCTGGCCGGGGGCGCGGGACGGGTGGGTTCTGCTGCGGCCGTGCGGCCGGGGCTCCGGCTGGTGTCGAGCCGCCCGGGGTCGTACCCCTCCGCCCATCGCGGGTTCGCCGAGGCGCAGCTGCCGTTCAGCGGCGGTCCCACGGCCCGTATGGTACCGGCGGTCCCGCTGCCGGATATTTCGGGCGCGGCTTCCTGCCCGTTGGGTGCCGCGGTGGCGCAGGTGCTGGACACCTATATTCTGGCGGTCGCGGCCGATGGCAGCCTCGTGCTGGTGGATCAGCACGCCGCGCATGAGCGGCTGACGCAGGAGGCGCTGCGCCACCAGTTCGAGGCGGGCGGCATCCGGGCGCAGCCGCTGCTGTTACCGGCGGTCGTGGACCTGGCCCCAGCCGACGCGGCCCGCCTGATCGACGCCGCCCCGGCGCTGCAGGCGTTCGGATTGGAGCTGGAGGGCTTCGGCGTCGGCGCAGTGCTGGTTCGCGCGCTGCCGGCGGCGCTGGGCGCGCCCGAGCCCGGGCCGTTGCTGCAGGATCTGGCCGACGAGCTGGCCGAGGGCGGCGAGATGACGGCGCTCGCCACCCGGCTCGACGCCGTCCTCGCCCGGCTCGCCTGCCACGGCAGCATCCGCGCCGGACGCCGGCTGGGCGCCGCGGAAATGAACGCGCTGCTGCGGGCCATGGAGGCCACCCCCCGCGCCGCGACCTGCTCGCATGGCCGGCCCACGTTCTTGAAATTGAGCCGGGCCGAGTTGGAACGTCTATTCGGCCGGAGATAAAGCGGCATCGTCAACACAGACGAACAAAGACACAGCGGCACGTAGTTCAGTGTCCCGGTTTAATACCAACGGCCGTACTCAACCGGCTATCCGTAACCGTCATTGCGAGCCCCTTGGCGAAGCAATCCAGGGGCGGCAAGCACTCTCGTAACCCCTGGATTGCTTGGCCACCAAGCGGCGTCGCACAATGCCGAGTCACACTCTTCGCCCGTTGTTGTAGTTTCTTCTCTGCCTCTGTGTCTCTGTGTTAAATCTTGCCTACAAACCCGGCCCAAACCCCGCAAAAACCTGCCGGTCCTTATTCTCCTGCATCAGCATCCGAAACCCCGGGATGGTATCGAGGCTAAGCCCAGACGGCACCCCCGTCTCCTCATCCGCCACCACCGCCGCATACGAGGCACCCGAAAGCTTCTGCCACTGCCCGGCCGGCTTTTTTGCCTCCACGTGCACCACCGTCGCCTTCAGCACCATGCGCACGATCGCCTCCTTGGGGGCGGAGGGCTTGGTCAGGCTCGGCATGCCGGCGACCATCGTCCAGCCCTGCGACAGCGCCCACGCCGTCAGCTCGTCTTTTGTCATGCCGCTCTCTTTCGTTTCACCTTACGGTTCTGCGACGGCGCGGCGATCTTGGCGCGGTCCAGCA
>JAYVOF010000008.1:0-2429 GCA_043758105.1 Rhodospirillales bacterium
ACCTGTATCCAGGATCGCCAAGCGCGCACCGGGCCGAAGTGGCGGCAGGGCGCGTCCTCGCGCAAAAATGTCCCCGCTTTCGCACACGGGACCCACGATGTCGGCCGGGATCGGTGCCGCAACGGCGTCCGCGGCACCGACCGGGACGATACCATGCCAGGACTCGTACATCGCCGGGCGGATCAGGTCGTTCATGGCGGCGTCCAGCACCACGAACCGCCGCGCCGCGTGCTTGATCAGCACGACCGATGTCAGCAGGAGGCCGGACGGGCCGGCGAGCCAGCGGCCTGGCTCGATCGCCAAACGAACGTCAAGCCCGCCCAGGGTTTGCCGGATCACAGCGGCCAGCGCGCTCGCCAACGGCACCAGCTCATCGCGATAGGCAATACCGAGGCCGCCGCCGCAATCGACCATCGTAACGGTCTGGCCCATGGCGCGCAGCGTGCGGACCAGCTCGGCCGCGCGGGTATAGGCGGCGCGAAACGGGGCCAGCGCCAGGATTTGGCTGCCGATATGCAGGCTGATGCCGACCGGCTGCAGGCCCGGCAGGGTCGCGGCATGGGCGTATAATGCGGCGACGTCCGTGTAGGCGATGCCGAATTTGTTGTCGGCAAGTCCGGTGGTGATCTTGGGGTGGGTGCCGGCGTCCACATCCGGGTTGATGCGGAGCGCCACCTTGGCCGTGCGGCCCATGCCGTGGGCATTGGCGGAGAGCATCGCCAGCTCCTCCGCACTTTCCACATTGAACTGACCCACCCCATGCTCGAGCGCCAGACGCAGCTCCCACTCCGCCTTGCCGACGCCGGCGAACACGATCTGCGCCGGGTCGATCCCGGCGGTGACGGCGCGCAGGATCTCGCCCCCGCTGACCACATCCGCCCCGGCCCCAGCCCGCTGCACGATCCGGAGCAGGGCCAAATGGTCATTGGCCTTGACTGCATAATGGATGCTAAGCGGCAGGTCTTGGAACGCCGATTGTAATTGGGTGAGCCGATCCCGGAACGTGCCGGCCGACGTCACCCAGGTGGGCGTGCCGAGCGCATCGGCGATGGCGTTCAGCGGCACCCCTTCCAGCATCAGCCCGTCCATGGCGTGCATGGAAAGCTGCGGGCGGGCGGCGATCAGCTCGGCGGGGGTGGGGTCGATGTCTTGGGGGAGGAGGGCGGGGTGCATATTGCAGTCTTGACTATAAGTGCGTTGATCGTGACAGCGAAAAGAAATTGCCTCAAGGGCGACGATCATTTTTCGAGGTTTGTAGAAATATCCTTCCCATCTTTTCGAATCTCGTGCATAAGCGGTGTGAATTCTAAGTAAGTTTTCTCGGCATAGGGAAGTGCGTGAATAATCGACCCGAAATTGTATAGTATATCAGTTCCGATATCGGCCAATGGCGTCATTTCACGCCACCTATCGTCGATCGCATCCAAAAAACGGCGATATCGTAATCCGAATCGGTACGACCTTCCCCGCGAGCGTGAGAGCCGAACAGCACGACGCGCCGCAAGCGTTCGCCATATGCCGCTCGTACATCGGCCACGAAGCGGTTCAGTGGAGCGTGGTCGGGTGTAGGTTCTGACATAGTACTCTCACCCTAGCGTGATGGGTATGACCTCGGGTACGCGATCTCATCTGCCGGGCCCGGCGGCGTAGGCGCGCCCTTCTTACCGCACCCCGTCAGCGCCAAGGCTAGCACGAAAATAGTGAGGCGAGCGGTTGCTCTCGTACCGTCATTGCGAGCCGCTTGGTGAAGCAATCCAGGGGCCACATGCATGCCCGGGGCCCCTGGATCGCCGCGCCCCACGTGGGGCGCGCGATGACGAGTCACGATTTTGGGGCCACGCCGAATTTGCCACCCTGCATCGACAGCACGACCACACCCGCCGTGCTCGCAGGGTCACGGCCGGGGGTGAAGGTGAACGGGCCCATCGCGCCGTCATGCTTGGTGGCCAGCAGCGCGTCCCGGATCTTCTCCGGCTCGGCCGCGCCGGCCCGGGTGATCGCGGCGGCCACGATGTGCAGGCAATCATAGGCTTGGGCGGCGAATTGGTCCGGGTCCTTATTATAGCGGGCGCGGAATTTGGTTACGAAGGCGGTGTTGGCCGCGCTGGCCTTGCCGACGAACCAGGGGCTGCCCACCAGCAGGCCGTCCGCGGCGGCGCCGGCGATCTCGCCTAATTTCGGCGAATTGCTGCCGTTGCCGCCGATGAACAATGTTTCCGCCCCGAACCCCAATTGCCGCGCTTGGAGCAACACGCCCGATACTGGCTCCACCAGGGCGGAAATACCGATCGCGTCCGGCTTCAGGCTTTTGACCTTCGTCAGCTGCGCGCTAAAATCGGTATCCTTGCTGCCGAAGCTCTCGATGGTGAGGATCTTGAGCCCGGCCTTCTCCGACGCCGCCTTCATCGTGTCGAAGCCGGATTTCGAGA
>JAYVOF010000009.1:0-18478 GCA_043758105.1 Rhodospirillales bacterium
CGGATCGACGACAGACAAGTCATGGATCCAGCCGAAGAACGGCGCGTGCCGCATCTCGATCGTGACGAAGATGACCTTATACAGCGAGAAGAACACCGGGATCTGCACGACCATCGGCAGACAGCCGCCGGCCGGGTTTACCTTCTCGGTCTTATACAGTGCCATGATCTCGGCCTGCATCTTCTGCGGATCATCCTTGAACCGCTCGCGAATTTCAGCCTGCTTCGGCCCGAGCAGCTTCATCTTGCTCATGGATTTATAGGCTTTGTTCGCCAGCGGAAAGAACGCCAGCTTGGCAAAGACGGTAAAAATCATGATGGCGATACCGAAATTGCCCGTCAGTTCGTAAAGCCAGTCCAACGCGAAAAAAATGGGTTTCGTAATATAATAAAAATACCCGAAATCCACCGCCTTGTCGAAATGCGGCAGATTGTACTGCTGCTCATACCGATCCAGCGTCTGCACCACCTTGGCCCCCGCAAACAGGCGGGTCGTGGTGATCGCCGTCAAACCGGCATCGGCACTCACGGGCTCTTGCGCCACGAAATCGACTTGATACCGGTCCGAGTTGTTTTCCGTCAAATGGCGAAATGCTCCGGTCACAGCAGTCTTTTGATCTGGGATCAGCGCCGCGAGCCAGTATTTGTCGGTAATGCCGGCCCAGCCGCCTGTGCCGCTCACTTCGAGTGAGGGACCATGCGTCTTCTCACTCTCGGACTTCACCTTGTCATACGTCTGTTCTTGCAGACGATCGCCGAGGACCCCGACCGGGCCCTCATGCAGAATGTAATATCCCGCGGTCTGCGGCTTGTAATCGCGGCGGAGGCGGGACCAGGGATGGACGGCCACGGGGGTGGCGGTATTGTTGCGCACGCGCTGCTCGGCCGTGAACATGTAATAATCATCGACCGCGAGCGCGATCTCGAACACGACACCCCCTCCGTTATCCCAACTGAGCGTGACCGGGTTGTGCTCCGTTAACTTGCCGCCCGTCGCCGTCCACAGCACATCGGCACCCGGCACCTTCAGATCCGGCGTCTCTGCGGTCCAGCCGAACTGCACATAATAGGGCTGCGGATCGGACCGCGGCTCCAGCAGGCGGACCAATGGAGAGGCCGGATCGACTTCCTCGTGATACTCCCGCAGCACGAGGTCATCGAGCCGGGCCCCCAGCAAGTTGATGCTGCCCTGAACCCGCGAGGCGGCGATCTTCAGCCGCGGCGCGTCCCGGGGCGGCGGCACCGAGACGGGCTCGGTCCCCGGGGTCGCGATATCATGGTTCGGCCGTGGCGCGTCCTGCTGCGGCGTCGTCTGCGTAGTGAGTGCCGCCGTAACCGGGGTCGGCTGCTTGGGCAGAATGAGCTGGAAGCCCAGCAAGATGGCGACCGACAGAGCGATCGCGATGAACAGGCGGTTCTGATCCATCAGGCGGTCGCTTTCGGATAGCAGGAGCAGGGGACTGGATCAGAGCCGCCGGCGTTCCATGGATTGCAGCGCAACACGCGCCAAACGCTAAGACCGAGACCGCGAAGGGCCCCATGTGTGCGGCACGCGTCGATCGCGTAGGCGCTGCAATGCGGCTCGAACCGGCAATGGGCGCCGATGAACGGACGCAGCGTGTATTGATAGACGCGGATGAGCCCGATTAGCAGGTATTTCATGCGCCTGCCTTCTGGAGCGCCCGGCGGAAATCATCCATCAGCAACGTGAACTCACGACCCCGCGTGGCGTCACGCCCGATCAGCACCAGGTCGTGGCCGGTCACCGGGTCCGCCCGCAACACGAGCCGGGCGGCTTCGCGCATGCGGCGGCGGGTGCGGTTGCGAACCACGGCATTGCCCACTTTCTTAGTGACCGTGAACCCGAGGCGTGCGGGCAAATCATCGTCCCGCCGTAACGCCTGTAGCACGAGGCCGTGCACCGCGGCCTTGCGGCCGAGTTTGGCCACCAGCAAGAACTCGGCACGCCGGGTCAGGCGGGCCAAGGCTTGGGCCTGATTAGGCGGACAGCTTCTTGCGGCCCTGGGCGCGGCGATTGGCGATGACCTTGCGGCCGCCAACGGTCGCCATCCGGGCACGGAAGCCGTGACGCCGCTTGCGGACCAGCTTGGAGGGTTGATAAGTGCGCTTCACGAGAGAACTCCGATCCGATTAAGCCGCTTAGAGCGGAGCGCGAGGCGGCACACCGCAAGACAACGGGCCGCACCAGCGCAGGCCGGGCTTATAGGGAACGGGCGCGTTCCCGTCAATGAAGAGATCGCTGGCAAGGAGAGACGGAGTGATACAGCAGGCTTGGGTGGTCGCCGGCGTCGCCGCGGTGGCGTCGTTCGGCACCGCGGGCGGGGCATTGGCGCTGTATGGCGTGGGCATCCCCTATATGGCGGCAGCGGCGGCGCTGGCGCTGTGCGCGGGTGCCGTGGTGCGTGCCGCACAGGGTCACACGGCGTCGACCGCAGCGGAAACCATGTTACGGGCCCGGGTGGAACAGCTGGAGGCGACGGCGTCCGGGCTCCGGCATGATCTGCGCGGGGTGCTCTCTCCGGCGCTCATGGTGTCGGACCGGCTCATCAGTCACGACGATCCGGCCATCCGGCGCGCCGGGGAGGCCGTGGTCCGCTCGGTCGATCGCGCCACCGAGCTATTGGCTGCGACGAAGCCCGCTTAGCTATTCTTCTCGCCCGGTGCTGAATTCCACATCCCGGTGCACGTGGACGCTCATCAGCAGGCCAAATCCGAACATCACCGTGAGCATCGCCGATCCGCCATGCGACACGAGCGGCAGCGGCACGCCGCCGACGGGGATGGCCCCCATGACCATCGCCATGTTTACAAAGGCATACATAGAGAAGTTGAACGCGATCCCCAGCGCCAGCAAACGGCCATATTGATGCCGGCAGCGCAGCGCGATCAGCATCCCACCCATGACGATGGCGCAGAGCAGCCCCATCAACGCCAAGCCGCCGATCAAGCCGAACTCCTCCGCCAGCATCGTGAAAATGAAATCGGTCTGCTTTTCGGGGAGGAAATTCAAATGTCCCTGGGTGCCCTGCAGGAAGCCCTTGCCCCACATCCCACCGGAGCCGAGCGCGATCTTGCTCTGGATGATGTTATAGCCGGCCCCCAGCGGGTCGCTTTCCGGGTTCATGAACGTCGTGATCCGGGCCCGCTGATAATCGTGCAGATGGCTGAACGCGAATTGCGCCGCCAGCGGGAGCGGGAGCGCCACCAGCGCCACCTTCCACCAGCGGATCCCGGCGGCCAGGAATACGGCGGCGCCGACCAGTGCGGTAATCACCGCGGTGCCCAAATTCGGCTCCTTGAGGATCAGTGCGACCGGTATCCCGACCATCAGGGCGGGCGGGATTAGGAAGAGCGGATTGCCCATCCGCTCCCACGTCGCGCGGTGGAACCAGGCCGCGAGCGCCATCACCAGGCCGATCTTCGCCAGCTCCGACGGCTGCAGCTGCAATCCGCCGAGCTCGATCCAGCGCTGCGCCCCCTTGCCGACATGCCCCATGCGCAGCACGAGGACTAAAAGACCGACCGAAACGGCATAGACCACGTAGCTGAACCGGGCGATGAACCGGATATCCACCAGCGCCATGCACAGCATCATCACCAGGCCGAAGCCGAAGCGGATGATGTGCTTGGACGCGTACGGCTCCGGCGCGCCGCCGGCCGCGGAATAGAGCGCCACGTAGCCCACGCCGGCCAGCGCGCATAGCAGCAGCACGTATGGCCAGGAAATTTGCCATAATTTGGTGGTGAGCCCGAACGACGGCTCGGCCCGGATCAGGCGGCGGGCGGAGATCATGCGCGGTCCGCCACCCGGGGTGCGCCCTCGCGGGAGCCGGCCGGGTCATGGGTCAGCACGTCGATCATGATGTCCCGGGCCAGTGGCGCGGCCGCGGCCGCTCCGGCGTTGCCGTGCTCCACCACCACGCTCACGGCATACCGGGGCGCGTCATAGGGCGCATAGCAGACGAACAGCGCGTGCGGGCGGAATTCCCAGGGGAGTTTTTCCGAGTGGTAGCCCCGTTCCCGCTGTTCGCGTGACACCCGGCGGACCTGGGTGGATCCGGTCTTACCGGCCATTTGCATCCCCGGCATGCCGATGCGGGCGCCGGGCGCGGTGCCGCCGGCCTCGTTCACCACGGCCCACATCCCTTCCCGCAAGATATGCATCCCGCGCTCCGGCAGGCCGAGGGCGGGCCAATCGGACGCGAGCGAGCCCTTTTGCAGCACACCGCCCAACGTGCGCGTCAAATGTGGCTGCACCGCGCGGCCGGAGGCGATGCGCGACGCATAGGTGCAGAGCGCCAGCGGGGTGGTCTGGATGTAGCCCTGGCCGATGCCGCAGCTGATGGTGTCGCCGATATTCCAGGCTTTGCCGTGCGCCTGCCGCCAGGCTTTGGTGGGCATTAAGCCCTTGCGCACGCCGGGCAGCTCGACCTCGAGTTCGACGCCGATGCCGAAGCGATTGGCCATGGCGGCGACGCGGTCGATGCCGGCGCGGCGAGCCGTCTCATAAAAGAAGACATCGCAGGAGTTCTTGAGACCGCCGCGCAAATCAAGCGACCCATGCCCGGACTTGTTCCAGCAATGGAACCTTGTATCACCGATATCGAGATGCCCGGGGCAGGAGATCCGATCATACGGGCTGATGACCTTCGCCTCTAGGCCCGCCATGCCCACCACCATCTTGAACGTGCTGCCGGGCGCATACACGCCGGACGTCGCTTTATTGATCAGCGGCGCGCGGCGGTTCTTGGTCCATTCGATCCACTGCGCGTTGCTCACGCCGGAGTTGAACAGGCTCGGGTCGAAGCTCGGGTTCGTGGTCATGGCGAGCACCTCACCATTGCGGCAATCCATCACGACGGCGGAGGCACTTTCATCGCCCAGGCGCTTCAACACCGCGTGCTGCAGCGCGACATCGATCGTCAGGCCCAAATCCTGACCCGGAGTGCCCTCCTGCCGGTCCAGCTCACGGATCACGCGCCCGACGGCGTTCACCTCCATCTGCACCGCGCCGGCGCGGCCCCGGAGCGGCAAATCCTGCGCCTTTTCCATGCCGTTGCGGCCGATCCGGATGCCGGGTAGCGCCAGCATGGGCTCCTCACCGAGGTCATTCTCGTTGGGGGGTGCGACGTAGCCGACCACGTGGGCGAGCGCCGGGCCTTGCGGATAGAGGCGGGTAAAGCCGACATCGACCAGGATTCCAGGCAAATCGGGAGCGTTCACCTCGATCCGGGCCATCTCCTCCCAGGTCAGGAATTCGCGGACGATGATCGGGATGAAGCGCTTGCGGCGGCGGAGTTCCCGCTCGATCCGGGCGCGTTCGTGTTCCGGTAACGGCACGATGCGGCCGAAGCTGTCGAGCGTGTCATCGACGTTGGTCGTGAGCTCGGCCGTCAGCAGCGCGCGCCAGTTGAGCCGGTTACCGCCGACCACGGTGCCGGCGCGGTCGAAGATGCGTCCGCGCGGGGGCGCGATCAGCCGGGCGCTGATGCGGTTGCTTTCGGCGAGCGTGGAGTAGCGTTCGCCCTCCAGCACCTGCACTTGATACAGCTTGGCTGCGAGGGCACCGAATATGCCGACCTGGGCGGCGCCGATGAACAAGGCCCGGCGGGTGAAGACGCCGGAGCGCTTATTCTCTTTTTTGACGAGGCTCATCTCTAGGCCTGATCCGGATTGGCCAGGCCGCGATGCGCCTGGGTAAAGACGACGGCGAGTAAGGGATAGAGTGCGGCGGTGAGGCCGAATTGGAACAGGGCGGCGGCGCCGGAGACGAGTTGCAGCGTGAGCAGGCTATTCAGCAGCCAGCCCAGCCCGGCCGCCCCGGCCGCCACCGCGACGAAGGCGGGCCAGACGAGCAAGAACCCCTGGGCGGTAAGGAAGCGCCGCCAGCGCAATGCGAGGCCATGGGTGATCAGCAAGATGAGCACGGAGACACCGAGCGGCCCGAGCCCGAGCAGGTCCGACAGCAGCCCGAGCGCGAACACCATGGGTGCCGGCATGCTGGCGGGACGGAACAAGGACCAGAAGAACACACACGCGAGCCCCGCGGCCGATTGCAGCTGCGCCTGACCGGGGATACCCAGCGGTGCGGCGAGGGCCAGCAGCAGCAACGCGGTGCAGACCGCCGGGAATGCCCCGCGGGAGGCCGCATCGAGCTGGCGCCAGACCGTCGGGCGGGGCCGAATGCCGGGCGTGCGGAGCTCGCTCATGCGGTAAAACCGGTCACTTCTTGGCGGCCGGGCGGGCGGTGTTCTCCGGGGCCAGGGCACCGCGCAGGCCGTAATCGAAGATGCGGACGATCTCCAGCCGGTCCAAATGCGCCGCGGTATCGACGTCGGGCGCATTGCTCGTGCTGTAATGCACGACCCCCACCGGTAGCCCGGCCGGGAAGGCGTTGGCCTCGGCCGAGGTCAGCACGCGCTCACCCTCGACCGGGGGCACGCCCTCGGGCCAATGCAGCAGACGAGGGCGGGGGCCGTTGGTGCCGACGAGAATGGCGCGGGCGCGGCTGCTCTCGAGCGTCACCGGAATGCGGCTGTTGAGGTCGGTCAACAGCAGCACGCGCGCGCTCCGGCTGCCGAGTTCGGTCACCCGGCCCACCAGGCCCCGCTCGTCCAGCGCGATCTGGCCCTTGGTGACCGTGTGGTTCGGGGCGAGAGACAGCAGCACCGCCCGGGCATAGACGCCGCCGGCATCGGCCACGACGCGGGCGGTGATGAACGAGGGCGCCGGGTCCGGGACCCAGCGGAGATTGGCCTTCAACGTGCCGTTTTCGGAATCGAGCGCCAACGCCACGGCCTGCCAGCGGCGCAATTGCTCGTTTTCGGCTCGCAGGCGCGTGTTGTCGGCCTGGAGAGACAGTAGGCCCTCCGCGTCCGCCATCGTCCGGTGCGCCGTCGCGATCGGCTGCGCCACCACGGCGAACACGGGTGCCAGCGTGTCCGCCAGAGCCATGCGGAGCCGGGCGGCGAGCATGGCATCTGCCTTACCGAGCAGCATAAGGCCGAACGCAGCCGCGATCAGCACCGGCAAGGTGAGCCGGGAAAGCGCCTGTCTTAACGGGATACTGAGGCGGATCACGAGCGCGGGTGTGCCTTTCGTTTAATACATCGAGGTTAACACATTCCTAAGCCGCTTCATCTCCTCTAGCGCGCGGCCGGTTCCGAGTGCCACGCAACTCAGCGGGTTTTCCGCCACCACGACCGGCAGACCCGTCGCATCCCGCAACACCTGGTCCAACCGATATAGGAGCGCGCCGCCGCCGGTGAGCACAATGCCCTTATCGACGATATCGGCCGCGAGTTCGGGCGGGGTGTTTTCGAGTGCCACCTTCACCGCTTCCACGATTTGCGACACCGGCTCGGCCAGGCTCTCGGAGATCTGGCGTTGGCCGACCAGGATCTCGCGCGGGACGCCGTTCATGAGATCCCGGCCCTTCACCTCGCGATACGGGCCGTCATCGCGGTCGGTGCCGGGAATGGCGGCGCCGATATCCATCTTGATGCGCTCGGCCGAGCTTTCGCCGATCAGCAGGTTATGGGTGCGGCGGATGTAGCTGATGATCGCCTCGTCCATCTTATCGCCGCCGACGCGGACGGATTTGGAATAAACGATGCCGCCGAGCGAGATGACGGCGACCTCGGTCGTGCCGCCGCCCACGTCCACGATCATGCTGCCGCTGGGCTCGGTCACCGGCAATCCGGCGCCGATCGCGGCAGCCATCGGCTCTTCGATCAGCAAGACCTTGCGGGCCCCGGCGCTCTCGGCGCTTTCTTGAATGGCGCGCCGTTCCACCGCCGTGCTGCCGGAGGGCACGCAGACGATGATGAGCGGGCTGGCGAAGCCACGGCGATTATGCACCTTGCGAATGAAATGCTTGATCATTTCCTCCGCCACTTCGAAGTCGGCGATGACGCCGTCCCGGAGCGGCCGGATGGCCTGAATGTTGCCGGGTGTGCGGCCCAGCATGAGCTTCGCCTCCTCCCCCACGGCCAGCACGGTCTTTTTGCCGCGCACGTCGGCGATGGCGACGACGCTGGGTTCGGCGAGCACGATGCCGCGGCCCTTCACATAAACCAGCGTATTGGCAGTGCCGAGGTCGATGGCCATGTCAGCCGACATGACCCCGAGCAGACGTCCGAACATAAAGTCGTCCTTTGAAGTGAGAAAGGGGCCGTCGCCTGCCCGCGCATTGGCGGTGGCTTAACCCTCACCCCGTCCGACGGCAAGTCCTATGGCTCACGCTCAGGTGAAGGGCAGTTCCGCATCTATGGGTCCACCCGAACGTTCAATACGAGAATATTAGGTGGAGTTCGTCATGCCTCGTTTTTTGCTTGTGGCCGTATCGTGTCTATCGCTCGGCCTAGCGGGGTGCGGCCAACGCCCTGGCGAGCGCGCGCTCTCGGGTGGCCTGATTGGTGCGGGTGCCGGTGCTGGCGTGTCGGCGTTGACGGGTGGCAGCCTGGGAACGGGCGCTCTGATCGGCGGCGGCGTGGGTGCCCTCGGCGGCGCGTTGACGGCACCGCGACGTTATTAGCCTTCAGCGTGCTGCAGTACGAATCTGCAGCACGCATCGTTCTACGACCCGGTTAGAGCGTAGCAATTCCATATTGGCTAGACACGTTGCTGATGACATTCATCATCGTCAGTGACTTGTGTTCAGCGCTTTCGGAAAAGCCAAGGAGCACGGTAGCGCGGCTGTTACCCTGATCGAGGCTATTCTTCCAATACGCTGCGCCCGCGCTATCGGCAACACGATGCAAGCTGTTGGAGTAGGTTGCGGCGACGAAGCCCCCATTATCGAGTGCGCCATATTTGCTCACAAACTCAGCACTGGCGGCAAAGAACGCTGCCATTCCTGTGAGGGTGGACGTCCCAGAAGACACGCGTTGTGTCCAAAATTGCAGGCCACTCGCGTCGGGTTTCCGGCCGAACGCGCTGTCGAATAGACGGGCAACACTGCCGGCGGTTTCATTCGCGACCCACAACCCGGCGGTCACACTCGGCGCGGTGGCGTTGATGTTTTCAGCGCTTTCAGAAATGGAGGCTAAAGTTTGCGCCATGGTCCGACCGCCCGTGTCGAGGCTACTGGTCCAGTATTGGAGGCCGCCAGCATCGGGTGCACGGCCGAGTACGTTTTGATATATTTGCGTGACGAACGTCGAGTGGGACAGGTCAGCCCCGAACCGGGCGGTGAACTCGTTGCTAGCCAAGAAGCTGTCGGCCAAGGCGGTGAGCGGTGCCCCCTGCTGCAGCGTGCCCAGCCAGTAATTTAGCCCGTCCTGGTCTGGCACCCGGCCAAGGCCGGCCTGATACAACCGGTAGATACTGGCAACCGGTGCCGTGGCGTCGAATGTCAAAGCACCATCGATAAATTGTATTTGCGGAATGTTGGTCAACGTGTCGGTCTGGCCGTGATGGGTGAACACGACGGACCCATTCGTTCGCAGGGAGAATGTGTCCCCCCGCCGGGTTTCGTTGACGAGCAGGGCGGTTGCCGAGCCGGTCCCGGTATAGATATTTGTACCTGGCACGTCTGTAATTTGGTCATAAGGTATAGTGACAAACGCGCTGTTTGACCCTATGCCCGGGTTTTGAATTGTAATGTTACCTTGAAGAAAGCGCGTTCCGGCAGTGGTTCCATCTGAGATGAACACGGCGGGATCACCGTTTCCGGTTGTTCCGTCAAATACAAACTGGGACCCGAAACTGAGAATAGAGTTTGGTTTAAGGCCGCTCCCGCTCGCCCCAGGCACGATAAGTTGGTGCGTTCCGGCGGCTGTTCCGTCCGTAATCCAAATGGCTGGTGCGCCCCCGCCAAAGCCGGCGATGAAGGCTAAGTTTCCATTCGGAAGCGCAACCATGGCATTATTGAAGACGTATGATGACAAATTTGGGAGTTGGATCGTCCCGGCCGCGGTGCCGTCCGTCACCCAAACACCACCAATCCCAATTCGATCCGGGGCGAAAAACCCGACCTTATCGCCAAAGGACGTAAAATCAGCAAATCTCCCACCGATCCCCAACCCAGAAACCGTCAGTTCGGTGGAACCGGCTAGCGTCCCGTCGGAGACAAAGAGTCCTCGCTTGTCTGACGAATCGGCCCCGGCGAGTATCAATTTGTTCCCAATAGTAGCCAACCCATTAGCCGGGACGTTGGGTCCATAAATGCCAGAAGAAATAAGGAAGCCTCGAGTCCCAGAAAGCGTTCCATCGGTAAGATAGAGTGCTTCAATGGTGGCGTTAGCTGCGGGAGAGAAACCAACTCCTTCGAAGACGAAGCCGCCATTAAATGGAACGATGTCTTCAATGATCGTGAACCCAGCCGGTGCTGTCAGAACGGCAGAAGTCCCCAAAGCCGTTCCGTCCGTTTTGTAGAGGTTACCGATACCGGCGGCGGTCGTGCCCTTGAACCATACTACATTCCCAACGGCCTTGAGATCAGTTGGAGTAAGCCCTGTAAGCCGTCCGGCGTCGACAACTGCCAGGTCCTGGACGGCATTGGTATTCCCATCGATAGCAAATAAGTCCGAGGTGAACGTACCACTACTATGGGCCCCATACACGACTGTGGCGCCGACCGCTGCAAAACTACTTGCATCGACGCCAAGAAACCCAGCTCTGGCAACAATGACCGAATGTGTCCCCGCGACCGTTCCGTCCGTAACCCAAAGACTGGTTTGTCCGGAGTACGATTTCGCCGCAAAATATAACTTGGAGACACTCAAAGTATACCCTCCTCTAGCCGGAGGGTTCCCTATCGGCTGATTCTGCTAAGATGCCTCGGCAGATTCGGTCCGTCTACAGCGTGCAGCACCGTCTCTGAAAAGAACATAGGAAAAAGGACGTAGGTATGTCGAGAGCGCCGCCGGCTCCGTTCGCGCAAGCTATATCAACAGCTTGTTTAACGCGTGCACTTACGTCCGGACGGACGCCACGATCGTGTCGATATCCGCCCTCTTCCAGCCGCACCGTCGTCTCCGCCTGCGTGTCCATTCCCTCCGTCTCGCGCCGGGAGCTTGCGGCCGTCTTCTGCGCCCGGTCGCCGACCTCCTACTGCGTGCTGATCCCGTATTGGCTTGGAACGCTGCTGATAATTCCCGGCATCGTCGATGCTTTGTGTTCCGCGCTCTCGGAAAAACCAATCAAGACCGACGCACGGCTGGCGCCTTGGTTGAGGCTGTTGGTCCAATACGCGAGGCCAGTGCTGTCACCTGCGCGATGGAGGGTGTTGGCGTAGGTTGCCGATACAAAGCCCATATTGTCCAATGTGCCATATTTGGCGGTGAATTCAGGACTCGCGGCAAAGAATGCAGACATAGTATTGAGCGTCGTCGTGCCGTTGTCGATCCCATTGGTCCAGTATTGGAGGCCGCTTACGTCGGGTTTCCGGCTGAACGTCGTGTCGAATAGGCGTGCAACGCTGGCCGCGGTTTCGCTGGCCACCCACAACCCTGCCGCGACACTGGGCGCCGTGCCGTTGACGTTCTCCGCACTTTCGGAGATCGCGGCCAGGGTCTGCGCCGTGGTTCTGGCGCCGGTATCGATCCCGCTCGCCCAAAATGCCAGCCCAGTGCTATCCGGTGCCCGCCCCAACACGTTATGGTAGATTTGATTGACGAAGTTGCTGCTCGTGAGACCCGTGCCAAAGCGGGCGGTAAACTCGGCACTGGTCAAGAAGCTGTTGGCCAGCGATGAAAGGGGCGCCCCTTGTTGTAGGCTGCTCAGCCAATAATTCAGCCCATCCTGGTCGGGTGCCCGG
Source organism: Rhodospirillales bacterium (assembly GCA_043758105.1). GTDB lineage: Bacteria > Pseudomonadota > Alphaproteobacteria > Acetobacterales > Acetobacteraceae > JANPPS01. The sequence continues at coordinate 11,782 of JAYVOF010000009.1, forward strand.
CCGAGGGCCGCCTGGTATAAGCGGTTAATGCTGGCCGCCTGTGTGGTTGCGTCGAAGGTGACGACCCCATCGATGAACTGGATGGTCTGGATGTTGATCAGCGTATCGGTCTGGCCGGCGTGACTGACCTGGACGGACCCATTGCCGAGCAACGAGAAAATATCCCCGCGCCGGGTTTCGTTGATGACCAGCGTGTTATTCGTGCCGCCGCCAGTATAGGTCTGATTGCCGGGCACGTCGGTGAAGGTCTGATCGGAAGACAACACAGCGGAACTCGACCATCCAAGCGGATCGAGCGTAAGGCCGCTGCGCAGCAGGGTCGTACCGGCCGTTGTGCCGTCGGAGATATACACGGCTTGGCCCGATGGCGTGGTCTCGTCGAAGATGATCTGGTTGCCAAAGGCCATCATATCGTTCGGAAGCGATCCAGCGCTCAGGCCGGGAATCGTGAGCTCTTTTGTGTTGGCAGCCGTCCCGTCCGTGATCCAAATGCCGCTACCGCCTGAAGGCCCGGAAGATTGGACCGCCAGCTTCCCGTTGCCAAACGCCGTCATGGGGGTATCGTAAAGCGGACTTGGACCCGGCACTTTACTCGTGCCGGCAACGGTTCCATCCGTAAACCACAATGCCGAAACACCGGACTGATCGTCCGCGCTGAACGCCACATGGTTGCCGACGACCGTGAACTCCCTGGGCTCCCCGAGGTTAGATCCAGTTGGGTTCAAACCGGGAATCGCGAGTTCCGTTGTTCCGGCGGCTGTTCCGCCCGAAACAAAAAGGCCTGACTTTCCCGACGTGTCGTCTGCAGTGAAGAATAACTTGCCTGCGAGCGAAACCAGTCCGTAGTAATTGATATTGACCGCTTGGGTCGAAAGACTGGGTAACGTAAGGATCGTCGGCGCTGACGCTGTCCCGTTCGAGACATAGAGGTTGTCATCCGCCGCTGTGCGGGATCCGTCAAAGGCGAATCCGGATCCAAACGGCACGATGTCTTGAGCATAGATGCCGGACGTTCCAGGAAGCGGGGCGATCTTGGTGGTCCCCGACGCAGTGCCGTCGGATCGGTAAAACCACAGCGTCCCCGCCGCGTCGTGCCCAATGAAAACGGCCGATTTCCCGATGACCGTGGTCGATTCTGGATACAAACCGATAGAGGGGCTCGACCCCGCGACCGGTATTTCGGTGACAGTGCCGGTCGTCCCGTTAATCGTAAAGAGATTGTGTTTCCCGGCGCTGTCGTCACCGGTAACCAGTATATTTTGACCCAAAGTGACAAAACTGGAACCCGAGAACCCTGACGCGTTTGCGCCCGCAACGGCGATCTGATGGGTGCCCGGAGCCGTTCCGTCCGTCACCCACAGGTTCGGCAGACGAGTGCTGTCGTACGCGTTAAAGTATAGCTTCGAGGAACTCATTTTGCTTCCCTTGGATCAGCTCAAGTGTTTCCTGCTGCGCCACGACGCGCATTAAAGACCGGTCATTTTCGGATGGCTCCCGACTGGACCGAATCATGCCGGTGCTGGTTCGATCCGTCTAGGGCACAGAGAATTTTATCTTAAAAAAATCGCTTCACGCCGAAAGCGCCGCCGGCTCCGTCCGCGCCCGCTTCACCAGCAGCTTGTTCAGCGCATGCACATACGCCCGCGCGGAGGCCACGATCGTGTCGGTGTCCGCCCCCTGCCCGTCCACCATCTTGCCGCCCTCTTCTAGCCGCACCGTCGTTTTTGCCTGCGCGTCCGTGCCCTCCGTCACCGCGCCCACTGAGAACAGCAGCAGACGGGCCTCGTGTGGGAATAGAAGGCGGATGGCGTTGAACGTGGCGTCCACTGGGCCGTCGCCGACCGCGTCCGCCTGTTGCACCACGCCATCGATCTCCAATTCCAGCGCGGCCTTCGCCGGGCCGCGGGAGCCGGCGTGGATGTCCAAGGACACGAAGCGGATGTGGTCGTGGCCACGCCCGACCTCGTCATCCACCAGCGCCACCAAGTCATCGTCATAGACAATTTTTTTCCGGTCCGCCAAATCCTTGAACCGGCGGAAGGCATCATTCAATTGATTGTCGCCCAGCGTGCCATATCCCAGCGCATTCAGCTTATCCCGGAACGCTGCACGGCCGGAATGCTTGCCCATCACCAGGCTCGACTTGCTCCAGCCCACGCTTTCCGGCGTCATGATTTCATAGGTGCCGGCATTTTTGAGCATGCCGTCCTGATGGATGCCGCTCTCATGCGCAAACGCGTTGCGGCCGACGATCGCCTTATTCGGCTGCACGTCGAACCCGGTGATGGTGCTCAGCAGCTTGCTGATCCGCAAGATCCGGGTGGTCTCGATCCCGTGCGTATAGGGCGCCACATCCGGGCGGGTGCGGATCGCCATCACCGCCTCCTCGAGCGCCGCATTGCCGGCGCGCTCACCGATGCCGTTGATGGTGCACTCCACCTGCCGGGCGCCGGCGGCCAGGGCAGCCAAGGTGTTGGCGACGGCCAGGCCCAGATCGTTGTGGTTATGCGTGCTCAGCACGATCTGGTCCGCACCGGGCACGCGCTCGCGCAGCATGGTGAAGATGCGGGTCATGTCTTCTGGCACCGCATAGCCGACCGTGTCCGGCACGTTGATGGTGGTGGCGCCGGCCTTGATAGCGGCTTCCACGCAGCGGCACAGGAAATCGGGGTCGGTGCGGCTGCCGTCCTCGGCCGACCACTCCACGTCATCGGTATGTTGGCGCGCCAGGGTGACGCTGTCGATCGTCAGCTGCAGCACGGCGTCCGGCTCCATCCGCAGCTTGTATTTCATGTGCAGCGGGCTGGTGCTGAGGAACACGTGGATGCGCTTGCGCTCGGCGGGGCGCAGCGCCTCGGCGGCGCGCAGGATGTCGGCCTGGCCGGTGCGGGCCAGGCCGCAGATGACCGGGCCGCGGATGGTGCGGGCGATGGACTGCACGCTCTCGAAATCGCCCGGTGAGGCGATCGGGAACCCGGCCTCCATCACGTCCACGCCGAGCTCGGCCAGCGCTTCGGCCATGCGCAGCTTTTCGGTGAGGTTCATGGAAAAGCCGGGCGACTGCTCACCGTCGCGCAGCGTGGTGTCGAAGATGATGACCCGGTTGGGGTCCATGGTGCCGAAATTGGGATGGTTGATCATGCTCTAGGTCCTGAAATGAGTGCGGCGGTCAGGGCTGTCCCCCTGAGCAGGCCGGCACCAATCAGCCCGGCGGAACGCTCAGGGGCGGATAAGTCGAAGGAGGAGGGCCAGACCCGTCAGACGCAGCACGGCCTTCGCCACCGCGCGCAGCATGCAGATCTTAAAGAGGGTAATCAGTCCCATAGCATCATATTAGCGACGCGCCCCCGGTTCGGCAACGGGCGGTGTGGGGCGTCGGCGTGGCCACGGCAGAACCATCAGTACACCCAGCGCAAACAGCGCCATGAACCACCGCATTCCCGGTGGGCGATACTGGAACGTGACGCGCGACGCGCCCGACGGCAGGGCCACGGATTGGAACAGCGGCCCGCTCCGTGCCGGTTCGAACGTTTGGCCGCCGACCCTCGCCAGCCAGCCCGGCATCGCCAGCTCCCGCCGGATCAGCGTCGCCGGGTGATCACATCGTGCCACCACCTCCGTCCGGCTGACGGGATCGATCGTGCATCCCGCCGCCGAAAAGTACGGTGCCGGGTCCGGCAGTTCGAAGATGGTCATGGCGGTATCGGTATAGACCGCCTTAGCCGCGAACCTGCCCGGTGCGTGCAGCACGATGTGCGGCGATAGACCGCCAGAACCCGGCCAACGCCACACCGCGCCGGGGACGCCAGCCCGTTGCCGCAGGGTCCAGTGCAGAGGCTCCGTGGCCACCAGCGTCGCGTCGAGCGCAATCTCGAGCGGCTGGTTATCGGCTGCCGCGTCGAACGGGGCGGTGCCGGACCGGCACTCCGCCCCGGCACACAGCGTGAAGTCCAGCGGGCCCGATGCACGGCCGGCGAAGGTGCCGACGACGATTGCGACCGACCCCACCGCCTGTCCGGTCGCGGCCAGCGTCCCGGTCAGCACGGTATCGGGCATCAGCACCACGGCCTGCATCGGGCCTGGTGGAACGGGCGGGTCGAACGGGTTGGCCCCTGGCCAGGTCACGACGTAGCGGACGCCCAGCGCGGCGTAGGCGGGCGAGCGGGCGCGAAAGACCTCCGCGTTGGTGGGCTGGCCGGGCTGATCGACCGGGAAGGTGCCGCTGAACATGACCGGCTCGGCCCCGGGGCGAAGGGCGGTCCCGACATAATCCGACCACACTGAAGGAACCGGCAAATAGGAATAATTGATGGAGGCGAGGCCAAAGAGCGCCGGATAGTTCGGGGAGAACGGGCCGAGCGTGGTCATGCGCTGCAGGCCGAGATGGTCCCGGAGGAAGGCGATGCCGGGCCGGTCCAACACCGGCCGCCGCGGCCCGGCGAGCAACGGCATCATCCCCAGCAGCGCCGCCTCCAGCAGCAAAACCGCGCCCGCAGCCCGGCCCTCTCGCGACAGTGCCAGGGTCCCGGCCCCGAGCGAGAGGAGGCCGAATGCCAGAGACGCCACCAGGTAGGAGGCCCCGCCCGGCAGCGCCCGGATCAACGGCCACGCCACCCCGGCACACACCGCGGCGGTGACGAAGATAAGCGCCCCGGCGGCGATGGTGGAACACACCCGGCCCGGCAGCACGGTCGCATACGCGGCCAGGATGCAGCACGGCATCGACCAGGCGGCACCGGCGTAACGGAACACCTGCAGCGCATCGTGGAACGGCACCAGGCGGAACCACTCGCCCAGCGCCGGCACCCCGGCGGACCGCGCCAACAGCAACACGACCCAGGTTAGCAGCATGAGACGGAGCGGCCGGGCCGGGCCGGGCCGGAGCCCGCCCAGCACCGCCGCCATGGCCAGGACGACGCCAAGATACCCGCCCGACCGGCCCCACAGCCACGGGAGCGTGCCCGACGGATCGAGGCTGGACAATCCCGCCGGCAGCCCAAGCGCGTAGGGCAGCAGGAGTTGCACCAGGCCCTGCGGCGGCCAGGTCAGGTCCGCCATGTGCGTCACATCGCGTGTCCCGAGCGCCGACACCCGGAGCAGGTCGAAGAACGGCCAGAGTAAGGGTGCCGCCAGCAACAACCCCGCCAGGCCGCCCCAGACGACCTCCGCCGCAAAGCGTCGCCGCGCGCCGGACGGCCGGGTCACGAGAAGCTGCAACGCCCAGAGCAGGGCGAGCAGGCCGTCGAGATACGCCGTTTCCGGAAAGCCCGCGTAGATCGATAGTGCCACCGCTGCCGCGATCACCCGCCAGCCCCGCCCCGAGGCCGCCCGCTCGATCCCTAACACGAACAGGGGTAAGAACGCGGCCGGGAGGCTGGCGGGCGGCCCGATCCATGTGAAGCTGGCGCTCAGTTCGAACAACACCGCCCCGGTGAGCGCCGCGCGGGTGCCGAGGCCGAGGCCGCGGAGCAGCGCCAGCGTGGCGATCCCGGCGGTCCACTGAAGCGACAGCAGAAGCCACGTCATGCCACCCGGCACCGCCAGCAGCAGAATATACGGGAGAAACAGCGCGGAAGACTGCATCTCTGCCGCCAACGGCATTCCGACGCCGGAGAACGCATCCCACCAGGGCACGCCGCCGGCCAGCCATTGGTGGGAAGCGGCGCCGCCCAGCGCCTGCGTCGTCCAGCCGGCGTTGATGTCGATATAGCCCGCGAGCCCCGGCAACAGGCTGCCCCGCCCCGGTAAGGCCAGCCCGGAATTGGCCCAGATGGGGCTGTCCCGCATCCCCAAAATCCAGGGAGGCAGCCGGACCAGGACGGGGAAAAGAAGCAAAACGAGGAGCGGCAAGACTCTCGACAGGCGGGTCACATCACGCATCGTCCGGCAGCACACCCACGCTGGCTTGAGATGTCGCGGCCGGTTGGAACGATTCGATCAGATAAAGCGGACGCTGCTTGGTTTCGTTGAACACGCGTCCGAGGTATTCGCCGATGACACCGAGCGTCATCAGCTGCACGCCGCCCAAGAATAGCACGATCACCACCAGGCTCGGGTAGCCCGGCACGGCATTACCGTAGATCAGTGTGTCGAGCAGGATGGCGAGGCCGTAGAGGCCGGAGGCGAACGCGACCAACAGGCCCATGTAGGTGGCGATCTTCAGCGGCATGACCGTAAAGCCGGTGATGCCATCGAGGGCAAAATTCCACAGCCGCCAATAACTCCATTTGCTCACACCCGCCGCGCGGGCTTCGCGGTCATAGAGCACGGCGCAGGATGGGTAGCCGACCCAGGCGAAGATGCCCTTCATGAACCGGTGCTGTTCGCGCAACTGTCCGACGGCATCCACGACGCGGCGGCTCATGAGGCGGAAATCGCCGGTGTCGGGCGGCAACTGCACCCGGCCGACACCTTGCATGAGGCGGTAGAAATAGGCGGCGCTGGTTTTCTTGAACCAACTCTCCCCGGCCCGGGCGCGGCGCTGGGCATAGACCATGTCGAAACCGGCGTGCCAGGCGGCAACCATTTCGGGGATGAGTTCGGGCGGGTCTTGCAGATCGGCGTCGATCAGAATGACGGCGTCACCTTGCGCCATGTCGATGCCGGCGGTCGCGGCGGCTTCCTTGCCGAAATTGCGGCTGAGGTTGAGGATGCTGGCGTTCGGCAACGTACGCAGGACTTGCAGCGTGCCGTCGGT
>JAYVOF010000010.1:0-6977 GCA_043758105.1 Rhodospirillales bacterium
CCGGCAATCTCGTTGCCACTCACATGCAGCATGATCAGCGCCGCCGCATAGCTGCCAAGGCCAAAGAACACCGAAGCACCGAACGGCACCAGCCCGGTATAGGCGATCAGCACCGCCACCCCGGCGCCATACAAGGTATAGATCGCGATCTCGGTAATGCGTGACACCGGCGCGCCAAACAGCAGCGCCAGTCCCGTCATCACGAGCAGCGCAATCGCGGTCCAGGGCACCGGGGACTTCAATCGAACTGCGCCCATTGCTCGCCGAACAGACCCCGCGGGCGCAGCAGCAGCACGACTGCCATCAGCCCATACATCGCCGCCGCCGACGCCTCCGGCCAGAATTGGATCGTGAGTCCGGTCACCAGCCCCACCATCAGCCCGGCCACGATCGCCCCCGCATAGGAGCCGAGCCCGCCGATCGTCACCACCACGAACGCTGGCATGATCGCCCCCTGGGACATGGACGGCGACACGCTCCACAGCGGTGCCGCCATCACCCCGGCGGTCCCCGCGAGCAGGCAGCCCAGCCCGAACGCCCCCGTCAGCACGAGCGGGAAATCGATCCCCAGCAGCGCCACCATCTCCGGATCGCGGCTGCCGGCCCGCAGGATGCGCCCGAACGGGGTCCGCACCAGCAGCAGCCACAGCAGGACCAGCAATCCAATGGTCACGCCCGCCACCGTCAGCCGGTAGCGCGTAATAAGGATCGGTCCGTAGCTGAAAAACCCGCGCAGCGCCGGTGGGACCGAGAACGGAAACGCGCCCGGCCCCCACACCAGCCGGATCATCGCCTCGATAAACAGCGCCAGCGCGAAGGTGAGCACGATGACCGTCAGCGGCTCCCGCCCATACAACCGGCGGATCAGGATCACCTCGACCGCGGCACCGACCAGCCCCACGGCGACCGGCGCCAACACCACCGCGCCCCAGCCATAGCGCGCCTGCAGCGTCATGGCGAAATACGCCCCGAGCGCAAAGAACGCGCCGTGCGCAAAATTCACGATGCCCAACAGACCAAAGATCACCGACAGGCCGATCGCGATCAGCACATAGATGAACCCGAGCACGAGCCCATTGACCGCCTGTGCGAGCACGAGATCGATCATGGCCTCAAACCCGGCATCGCCCCTCTCCCATGCACTATCTTATAGACGCGCGCTGTTACTGGGCAGTATGGTTTCCTTCTAATGCGCTCGTCAAGCGTATCGTACGGGGGAAAGCGTGGCCACATCACCAACCAAAACCGATTTTGATGCCATCATCATCGGTGCCGGGTTCGCCGGACTGTATATGCTGCACCGCCTGCACCAGCTCGGCCTGACCGCGCGCGTCTTCGAAGCCGGCTCCGGCGTCGGCGGCACCTGGTTCTGGAACCGTTATCCCGGCGCACGGTGCGACGTCGAGAGTATGCAATATTCCTATTCGTTCTCGGACGAGCTGCAGCAGGAATGGGTCTGGACCGAGCGCTACCCCAAGCAGGCCGAGATCCTCCGCTACATCGATCACGTGGCCGACCGCTTCGACCTCCGGCGGGACATCCAGCTCGATACCCGCGTCCTGGCCGCCCGCCTGGACAATGACACGTGGCACGTCACGACCGCCCAGGGCACGGTCACCGCGCGCTTCTGCATCATGGCCACCGGCGCGCTATCCGCCGCGCGCAAGCCCGATCTGCTGGGCCTAGAGTCGTTCCAAGGCCGCCAATATCACACCGGCGATTGGCCGCACGAGCCGGTGGATTTTACCGGACAAAGGGTGGGCGTGATCGGTACCGGCTCGTCGGGCATCCAGGCCATCCCGCAGATCGCCGCCCAGGCCGCGCACCTGACCGTGTTCCAGCGTACCCCCAATTTCAGCATCCCCGCCTGGAACGAACCCTTACCCCCCGAACGGCAGGCGGCATGGAAGGCGAATTACAACGAGCACCGGGCCCGCGCGCGCGAAACCCGGTCCGGTGTTCTCTATGAATACAGCCAGCGCAGCGCCTTGGACGTGACCGAGGACGAGCGTCAGCGCGAGTTCACGGCGCGCTGGGCCCGGGGTGGTGCCAACTTCACCCACGCCTTCAACGATCTGTTCATCAGCAAAGCGGCCAACGACCACGCGGCCGAGTTCGTCCGCGGACGCATCCGCGCCATCGTGCAGGACCCGGCCGTCGCGGCAAAGCTGGCGCCCATGGATCACCCGATCGGCACCAAGCGCATCTGCGTGGACACCGATTATTACCAAACCTTCAACCGCGATAACGTGACCCTGGTGGACGTCCGCCAGACCCCGATCGAGGCCGTCACCCCCAACGGCATCCGCACGAGCGAAGCCACCTATCCGCTGGATTGCATCGTGTTCGCCACCGGCTACGACGCGGTCACCGGCGCATTGGAACGGATCGACATCCGGGGCGAGCATAACCTGGCGCTGAAGCAAAAATGGGCCGCGGGACCCCTGACCTATCTCGGCATCATGACCGCCGGCTTCCCCAATCTGTTCATGATCACCGGCCCCGGCAGCCCGTCCGTTCTCACCAACGTCATCGTCTCGATCGAGCAGCACGTGGACTGGATCGCCACCTGCCTCGCGCACATGCAATCCCACGCCATCACCCGGATCGCCGCCGACCCGGCCGCCGAAACCGCCTGGGGGGCCGAAGTGAACGCCGTGGCCGCCCGCACGCTGTTCCCCCAAGCCGCGTCCTGGTACATGGGTGCCAACATCCCGGGCAAGCCGCGCGTGTTCCTGCCCTATGTCGGCGGCTTCGGCACCTATTCGAAAATCTGCGAGGACGTGGTCGCCGACGGCTACCGCGGCTTCCGGTTGGAACGAAGCTCGTGAATGAAAAGCACGTGATCTGCGCCGTGGACGATGTGCACGAGGGCACGCCGGTGATCGCGCAGCTGCGGGACCGCATCAGTGTCGGCGTCTATCGCATCGAGGGCGCATACTACGCCTACCGCAACCACTGCCCCCACGCCGGTGCGCCGGTCTGCATGGGCGTACTCGGCGGCGCGATCGTCGCCACCGGCGGCTTCGGCCGCGCGCTGATGCATGAGGGCCGGGTGCTGAAATGCCCGTGGCACGCCTGGGAGTTCCTGCTGCCCGAAGGCGTGACCCTGACCGACCCGCCGTTACGCCTCACGCGCTTCCCGGTCGCCATCGAGGACGGCCAGGTGGTCGTCGAACTGCCGCCCAGGCGCGCGCGGGCATGAGCGTCGATTTCCAAGGCCTTGACCCGGCCACGCTGGCAACCAGGTCCTGGCACGATCGACCGGACTTGTGCGCCCCACCCCCAGCCGGCACCATCGATGCCTGCGTCCACCCCCGCCCCCGCCCCGGCGAGCTGCACGCCTATCTGCCCCGCGCCTGGCAGGGCCGCCGCCTCCCCGCCGGCGAGCGCTATTATTACCCCAACCCGGTCGGCGACTACCTCCAAGAATCCTACGCCGCCGGCCTCCCCGGCTCCGACCCGGCGCTCACCGCCAGCCACGTGTTCACCAACGGCGTGGACCAGGCGGTGCTGCTGCCCCTCACCCTCGGCCTGCTGCCGGACATCGACCTGCTATCGGCCATCTGCGCCGCCACCAACGAGTGGCTCGCCGCCACCTGGCTCACCGATGCCCGGTGGAAGGGCACCGTCCGCGTCGCCCCATCCGACCCGGGCGCCGCCGTCGCCGAGATCGAACGCTGGGCCGCCGACCCCCGCTTCGTGCAGGTGGGCGTGCCCACCCAATCCATGCAGCTCTACGGCAACCGCGTGTTCCTGCCGATCTGGGAAGCCGCCGCCCGCCATGGCCTGCCCATCGTGCTGCACACGGACGCGGAAACCGGCGTGGAGCTGGCCCCAACCACGGGCGGCTACCTCCGGCACTACCTGGGCTTTGCCGCCTACCACCCCCTCACCGCCTTCAACCATTTGGTGAGCTTCATGACCGGCGGCGTGCTGGACCGGCTGCCCGCGCTCCGCCTGGTATTCGCCGATGGCGGCTACGACATGTGCGCCCCCTTCATGTGGCGGCTCGACAAGGACTGGCGCCCCATGCGCGGCGACATGCCCTGGATGACCCGGCTCCCCTCCGCCTACATCGCCCAGCACGTCCGCTTCATCGCGCACAGCCTGGAGGGGCCCGAAGACCCGGCGCTGCTGGAAGAGTGGCTCGGCATTTCGGACGCCGGGCACACGCTGCTCTATGGCAGCAACTACCCGGCGTGGAACATGCTCCACGCCGACGCCGCCTTCCCCACCATCGAACCGGCCCTCCGCCGGCGGATTCTGGCGGACAATGCGCGGGCGCTTTATAACGGCTTGAAACCTTGACCGGCCAACATGAGCCCCGGTTGTTGGGTGCGACAAGTGGCCGCCAAGACGCCAAGAAGGACGCCAAGGGGCCGGTCCTTGTGGTCTCAGGGCGGAAAGTCGTCCACACCCTTGGTGTCTTGGCGTCATGGCGGCCCCTTTCTTCAGGCCGATGGCCAAAGGGCCTGACATCTCTTGAACAAGGACGGACCGCAATGAGCGACCTCGCCGAACCACAGCTCCTTACCGGCACAACGGTCGCCGTCCAGGTCGTGGACAGCGACATCCACGTCAATCCCCGCCACGGCCTCGAACTGCCGAACGCAATGCCCGAGCCCTGGGCCAGCCGCGGCTACCGCGAGCTGCTGTTCGCCGGGGGCGTTCTCGGCACCTCCGTGATCTTCGCCCCGCCCAACGAAGGCCGCCGCCTAGACGCCTTCACCCCCTCCGGCCCCCCCGGCTCCGACCCGGCCGTCACCGGACGCCAGTTGTTCGACGAGGTTGGCGTGGACGTGGCCATCATCATCCCGCTGGCCGACAAATCCCTCGCCAATCCCGAGCACGAGGCCGCGATGGCGGCCGCCACCAACGCCTGGCTCGCCGCCACCTGGCTCGGCGCCTATAACGGCCACGGCCGCTACAAGGGCACCCTCCGCGTCTCGACCGACCCGGACCTCGCCGTCGCCGAAATTGAGCGCTGGGCCAGCCATCCACACGTGGTCCAAATCATGCTGAACCCCTACGTCGGCGGGTTGTTCGGGGAGCCGAAATACTGGCCGATCTACGAGGCCGCCGCCCGCCACGGCCTGGTGGTCTGCGCCCACGTGACCCTGCAACGGCCCGGCCCGGCGCTCATGTCCACCTTCGGCCCCCCCAGCTATTACCTGGAAAACCACGGCCAATTCCCGCTGCTGTATGCCGCGCACCTCACCAGCCTGCTGTGCGAGGGGGTGTTCGAGCGCTTCCCCGGCCTGCATTTCACCTTCGTCGAGGGAGGGTTCGGTTGGGCGCTCCCCTACGTCTGGCGCCTAGACCGGCACTGGAAGGAACTCCGCCGCGACGCCCCGCGTCTCACCCGGCTGCCGTCCGAGATCGTCCGCGAACATGTGTCGTTCACTCGCCAGCCGGTCGAGGAACCTGCCCGCCCGCGCGACCTCGCCCGGGTGATCGAGCTGATGGGCGCGGAAACGTTGGAATTCGCCACCGACTATCCGCATTGGGATGGGGATTACAGCACGACGATAAGTTTTGCGGGTGTGCCCGACGAGAGCCGGCGGTTAATCCTGGGCTTGAACGCCGTCCGCAAATATCGCCTGAGCCCCGTGCGCCCGGCCCAGCACTGGAGCAGCTTCCCATGCACGTGATCCGCCCCGGGGACGTGGCCGAGACTGAGGTAACGGGCGCGCTGTTCCCGGCGGGCCGTGTGACGCGCCAATCGCTGGTGTCGGCCGCCGACAGCGCCCAACTGAGCTTCACGCTGCTCAGCTTCAACGCGGGCGCCCGCAACGCCGTGCATACGCACACGCACGACCAGGTGATCATCGTGGTATCCGGCACGGCGCTGGCTGGCACCGGGGCCGACCGGCACGAGGTGCGGCCCGGCGAAATGGTGCTGTTCCCGGCTGGCGAGAGCCACTGGCACGAAGCGGCGGGAGAAGCGGTCAGCTTTATCAGCATCACGCCGCAGGGCACGACGACGAGCGTGAAGGCCTCGTAGGATGGGTTTCACCCCATAGGCGTTAAGATAGACGCACAAACCCGTATGTTTGAGAATGTAGGATGTGTGAAACCCACCGCTTTCCGCCAAAAATGATGGGTTTAACGCCTATAGTGCTTAAATCCACCCCATGATTTGTGCACAGGTCAGTCCAAAGGGCGACTGATATTAATTCTTCTCCGTGCCTTAGTGTCTTAGCGCCTTGGTGGTGAAATCGAACGAACGAACCGGGACGGACCTTGACGCGTAAAGCCTATCGAGGACCGAGCGTTGTTGAAAAAGAGAATTGAACCACCAAGAAGCCAAGGGACCAAGAGAAGAAGAATACGCTAACTTAACGCCTATGGGGTTTCACCCATCCTACGGTGCTTTGGCCCATAGTTTGTTTCGTTGTTGCGGTGGTGGGCTGAAGCTCACCCTACTTAGGTTTTGACGGTCAGTACCGTTCGCGGTCATGGCGGCGCGGGCGCGGAGGGGGCGATGGGGTCGGATTCGGGTTCTTTGGCGGCGCGTTCGTGGAGTTGCCGGGCGAGGTCTGCGCCGCGGTCGATGAGGTCGTGGAGGATGGCGCGGTAGTAGGCGTCATCGTCCTCAGGTGAGTAGGGGGGTGATTGGGGAGGGGTGGCGGTGGGGTGCATGTGAGAGAGATAGGAACATATTCTGGTGAGGGAGGTCAAGGGGTTGGATTGAGGCTTGGACGTTTTGGTTGTTGGGCCGGAGGTGGGATCGCCCGCGGTGGAAAAGCGATGGGTTTCACTCCATAGGCGTTAAGTTAGCGTAAATAGGAGGGATGAAACCCACTGTTCTTGGCGGAAAGCGATGGTTGGTGGGCTGAAGCCGACTCTACGAGCTTGTGAAATAATCGAATCGCAAGTCACTCGTCATTACGAGCCCGCTTGGGCGAAGCAATCCAGGGCAGCGAAAGCCAGTTTTCGGAGCCATTCCGTCAGGGATTGCTCTCGTGGCCCCT
>JAYVOF010000011.1:0-18422 GCA_043758105.1 Rhodospirillales bacterium
GCAGGTGGCGGAGTAGGCCAGGACGCCGTCCACCGCGCGGGCCAGCGTCTCGGCATCCAAGGTCAGGGGATCGAGGCGCAGCAGCAGCACCTGGTTCAACCGGGAACCATCGCGCACCGTGCCCGTCGTGGGGTCCTTGGGCCAGGCGAAGATTTGCGGTGTTTCTGCCGTGATGTCCTGGGGACGCAGCGTTCCGTTCGCCTCCGGTTCGCTCATGGCTGCACCGTTCAGGGCGCGCACCAGCACGTCACCCGCGAGCGGCCGTAGGCTACGCTCCGGCACTGCAACCGGCACCTGTGCCCGCGCCGCCGTGCCGCACATGCCAAGGGCTAAGCCCAGGTAGAGGGCTTCGCGCCGCGCGAAGACATCGTGTGATTGCGTGACGGAAGCCGCCATTCACCGCCCTCCCTTGAAAGCCACTCTACCGGCGGCTGTTGACGGGACACTGGGCGCTTCGCACGGTGGAGGGAACTGAAATCGTTGGGGTGGCCCATAAATTTTAAGGCGATTGCCATGCGATGGCGTCGATGTTCCGTGCGGCGAAACAGAGTCTCACCTGGGGCGATTTTTCATGGCCGCGTTTGGGTGATAGGGTGTGGGATGCGCAGCAAACCACCCCCGCCACCCACTCCACGTCCGCCCTCCAGCCGGCCGGCTACCGCCCGTCCGGGCGCCGTCCCCGTCCGGACATCGCGGCCCGCGTTCGATCGCGCTGGGTCGTCCAACCCCGACTCCTACAAGCCCGACTCGTATAAGTCCGGCCCGGCCCAGCCGGGATTCGCGCGTCCGGCGGAGGCCAAGCCTTCCCCCGCCGCTCCGCATAATACAGACGAACTCGGCACGAAAACCGCCTTCCGGGTCAAGACCCCGCGGGACCGTGGCGGCGGCCCCCGGCCGAGTCGCCCGCCGGAGCCGGGGTCGGAACAAGTGCGTCGCCTGGGTCAGGCCCGCCCCGCGCCGGCGGTTGTGGCCGAACCGGTACCGCCGCCCGCGCCCCGCCCGGAAACGCTCCGTGCCGTGGCCGTTCCGGTCGCGGCCGCACCGGTCCGCGAACGGGTGGCCCCCGGAGGAGCGCCGCGCGGCAGCGTATGGCTGCATGGCCTGCACGCGGTTGCCGCCGCCCTGGCCAACCCGGCGCGCCGGGTCAAGCGCTTGGTCTTGACGGAGGAGGCGGAGGCGACGCTGACCGAGCGGCTGCCGCAGCCCTGGCCCGCGCCCGTGGAGCGGGTGGTCCGCGCCAAGCTCGATACCTTGCTGGGCCGCGACACCGTGCATCAGGGGGCCGCGTTGCTGGCCGATTTGCTGACGCCGCCCTCGCTGGCATCGGTGCTGGAGCGGCCGGGGCCGGTGCTGGTGCTGGATCAGGTGACCGATCCGCGCAACGTGGGCGCCGTGCTGCGGAGTGCGGCGGCGTTCGGTGTGGCCGGGGTGATCACGCAGGATCGGAATTCGCCGGAGGAGACGGGCGTGCTGGCCAAGGCGGCGTCGGGTGCGCTGGAGACGATGCCCCTGATCCGCGCGGTCAATTTGGCCCGGACCCTGGCGGCGTTGAAGGCGGCCGGTTTCTGGGTCGTGGGACTCGACGCCGCGGGTGCGCCGTTCCGGGGGGGGCCGTTGCAAGAGCGCCGGGTGGCGTTGGTGCTGGGCGCGGAGGGTGCGGGCCTGCGCCGGCTGACGCGGGAGACGTGTGACGAACTGGCGGGTTTGGCCATGCCCGGCGTCATGGAAAGCCTGAACGTCTCTGCCGCCGCAACGGTCGCGCTATATGAGCTGACCCGCGGAGGAGGATAGGTCCGACGATGTCCCCGAACACGTCGTCGTGAGAGTGCTACAATCGTTGCAAACGCCCGGTCGCGCTCAAGTTTTCATTAACAAAGACCTGGTATCACGAATAGGACCGCGGTTGCTCCTGCGGCGTGCGCAACGCCAGAACGGCCTGAACGGGAAAACTCCCATGCTGACCTCCTGGAACGTGTTATCCGACGACCTGCAACTCGCTTTGGCGCAACAGGCGCTGCTGACGGCGACCGAAACCATCGCCGCCCACGCCGAAACGCTGGCCCAAACGATCGAGATGGGTGAGCTTACGGATCGCGGCGGCGCCGACGCCCTGCGCCTCCTGGCGTCCGTAGTCCGCGCCACCCGCCCGCCCTCGTATTGCGAAGGCCACGCCTAACACACGCGCCCGCCGCCACCCGCTCACGTGGCGGCAGGCTGGTGCCGGGTGCAGGATTTGAACCCGCGACCTTCGGTTTACAAAACCGCTGCACTACCACTGTGCTAACCCGGCGCTGATGCATGGTATCGCCCGAACGGGCTATGGTTTCAACCATCACGGGACCACGGGGTTCTCCACCCTGCATTTGACGCGGCTGATCACGCTGCCATGGTCAGGCGGCTGAGGCCTTTGTCATCGTACTGTCACAAAACTGCAACATGGTTGTATCCGCCTCCGACTAAGGTGCGCCAGCGAAACGGGGCGGGCAGCGTGCCGGCCCGGCGCTCCGCGTAATGCCCTCGCGGCTGACGCTTCGTTCTGGAGGATACCCATGAAGTTCACACCTAAACTGCTCGCGCTGGCACTGGCCTGTGCCGTCAGCGGCCCGGCACTGGCCCAGCAGCAGATCACCGGTGCCGGCTCGACATTCGTGTATCCGATCCTCTCGGCATGGTCCGAGGCCTACAGCAAGGCCAAGGGCACCCAGGTCAATTATCAGTCGATCGGCTCCGGCGGCGGTATCGCGCAGATCAAGGCCGCGACGGTCGATTTCGGCGCGTCCGACGCGCCGCTCGCGCCTGATGTGCTGAAGGCCGCCGGCCTCATGCAGTTTCCGCTCGTGATCGGCGGCGTCGTCCCCGTCGTGAACCTCGAGGGCATTAAGGCCGGGCAGCTGAAGTTCACCGGCAAGCTGCTGGCCGACCTCTATCTCGGCAACATCAAGAAATGGAATGATCCGGCCGTGGCGGCCGTGAACCCGGGCGTCACCTTGCCCGACCAGGCCGTCACCATCGTCCACCGCTCCGACGGCTCCGGCACGACGTTCAACTTCGTGAACTTCCTCTCGAAAGTCAGCCCCGAGTGGAAAGAAAAGATCGGCGAGGGCACGTCTGTTTCATGGCCCACCGGCGTCGGCGGCAAGGGGAATGAGGGCGTGGCCGAATACGTGAACCGGATCAAGGGTTCGATCGGCTACGTCGAATACGCCTACGTCATCCAAAACAAGATGACCTATGGCCAAGTACAGAACAGCACCGGCGCGTTCGTCACGCCCGAGGCCGGGAGCTTTCAGGCCGCCGCCGGCAGCGCTGATTGGGCGAAGGCCGACAGCTATTACCTGGTGATTACCAACGCCCCGGGTGCGACGGCGTATCCGATCTCGGCGACTGTGTTCATCATGATGTATAAGACGCCGAAGGACGCGGCCCGCTCGTCTGCCGCGATCGAGTTCTTCCGCTGGGCGCTGGAACATGGTCAGGAGCAGGCCGCGAAGCTCGACTACGTGCCGCTGCCCGCCCCGCTGGTGAAGCAGGTCGAGGCGTCCTGGAAGAGCGAAATCAAGTAAGCCGTCTAACGGGGGCGGACCTTCGCGGTCCGCCCCACCCGCCGCTTTTGCCGCCGAGGCCCA
The DNA here is from genome assembly GCA_043758105.1 of Rhodospirillales bacterium. GTDB lineage: Bacteria > Pseudomonadota > Alphaproteobacteria > Acetobacterales > Acetobacteraceae > JANPPS01. The sequence goes on from JAYVOF010000011.1 coordinate 3,627, forward strand.
CACAAGATGCAGCACGCCGTCACGACCGGAGCCGCCATCCCAGGCGGACCCACACGGACCCGCCGCCGGGGACTCGGCGATCCGGCCTTCCGCGTGATCGTCGCCGCGGCCGCGTTCTTCGTGCTCATCAGCCTCGGTGCCGCCGCGTTGTCGATGTTCGTGGGCGGGCTGCCGGCGTTCCGCAAGTTCGGCCTCGCCTTCGTGTACACGTCGGAATGGAACCCGGTCCGCCAGCAATTCGGGGCGCTCGTGCCCATCTTCGGCACCCTCGTGACCTCCGCCCTCGCCATGCTGATCGCCGTGCCCGTGAGCTTCGGCATCGCTGTCTTCCTTACCGAGGTCAGCCCCACCTGGATGCGCGGCCCCGTCGCGTCGGCGATCGAGTTGCTGGCCGGCATCCCGTCTATCATTTACGGCATGTGGGGCCTGTTCGTGTTCGTCCCGTTCATGTCCGATTATGTCGAACCCTGGCTGATCGACCATGTCGGGCCGCTCCCGTTGATCGGCCCCCTGTTCAACGGTCCGCCGCTTGGCATCGGCATGCTCACCGCCGGGATCATCCTCGGCATCATGGTGATCCCGTTCATCTCGTCCGTGATGCGCGACGTGTTCAGCCTGGTGCCGGGTCAGCTGCGAGAGGCCGCGTTCGGCCTGGGCGCCACACGGTGGGAGGTCATCCGCGGCGTGGTCCTCCCCTATACGCGGACCGCCGTCGTGGGCGGCATCTTCCTCGGGCTGGGCCGCGCCCTGGGTGAAACCATGGCCGTCACGTTCGTCTTGGGCAACGCGCATCAGTTGCGGGCCTCGTTGCTCGAGCCCGGCAACTCCATCGCCGCCGCCATCGCGAACGAGTTTACCGAGGCCGATTCCGACATCTATTTGTCGTCGCTAATCGGCCTCGGCTTCTTGCTGTTCGTCGTCACCTTCATCGTCCTGGCGGCGGCGAAGCTGATGTTGAGGCAGCTTTCGAAGTCGGAGGGAACCTGAATGTCCGGTGCCCTTTCCACCATAAAGAGCAGTGGCCGCGCCCGGCGCCGTAAGATCGTGAGCCTCGTCGCGATGGCCCTGTCCACGGCGGCGACGCTATTCGGCGTGTTTTGGTTGGTGTGGATCTTGGCGACCACCCTCGTGAACGGTGCCGCGGCGCTGAACCTCAAGCTCATCACGGAGATGACGCCGCCGCCGGGTAAGGATGGCGGCTTGCTGAACGCGATCTATGGCAGTGGCGTGATGATCGTGGTCGCCGTGCTGTTGGGCGCGCCCATCGGCATCCTGGCCGGGACACATCTGGCGGAATACGGCAAGAAGCGTCCGATGGCCGAGGTAATCCGGTTCGTGAATGACATCCTGCTGTCCGCCCCCTCCATCGTCATCGGCCTGTTCGTGTATGAGCTGGTGGTGCGGACCAGCGGGCATTTCTCCGGCTGGGCCGGGGCCGTTGCACTCGCGTTCATCCTGCTGCCGGTGGTGGTCCGCACGACCGACGAGACCATGCGGCTCGTGCCAATACCGCTGCGGGAGGCCGCCCTGGCACTCGGCGCGCCGCAATGGAAAGTCATCACCCTGGTGCTCTACCCGGCCGCCCGCACCGGCATTCTGACCGGGCTGTTGCTGGGCATCGCCCGCATCAGCGGAGAGACGGCCCCCCTGTTGTTCACCGCGCTGAACAACCAGTATTTCAACAGCAGCATGTCCGAGCCGATGGCCAACATCCCGGTCGTGATCTTCCAGTTCGCGCTGGCTCCCTACGAGGCCTGGCACGCGCTGGCCTGGGCCGGGGCGTTGCTGATGACGATGTTCGTGCTGATCATCTCGGTCGGTGCCCGCTTCCTGCTGCGAACCCGCGTGTCCTAGGAGCCATGATGGCCATTTCCCAAGCCGCCCTCGCCGAGACCGAAAGCAAGGCCGCCCGTCCGCTTTCGGACATCGCCGCGACCGAACCCCGCATCGCGATCAAAGACCTCGACTTCTATTACGGCAGCAACCGGGCGTTGAAGGGGATCAACCTGGACCTTCCGGAGAAGCAGGTGACCGGCATGATCGGCCCCTCGGGCTGCGGCAAGAGCACATTGTTGCGCGTGTTGAACCGGATGTACGACCTCTATCCGGGCCAGCGCGCCACGGGGGAGGTGATGATGGACGGCATCAACATCATCGATGCGGGCGTCGATCTGAACGCGCTGCGCAGCCGGATCGGCATGGTGTTCCAAAAACCAACCTGCTTTCCCATGAGCATCGCCGACAACATCAAATTCGGCGTGAAGCTGCACGAGAGCCTGTCCCGCGCCGAAATGGACGAGCGGGTCGAGTGGTCGCTGACCCGGGCGGCCCTGTGGGGCGAAGTGAAGGACCGGCTCGGTGGGTCGGCGATGGGCCTATCGGGCGGACAGCAGCAGCGGCTGTGCATCGCCCGCACCATCGCCACCAAGCCAGAGGTTATCCTATTGGACGAACCGACCTCCGCACTCGACCCCATCAGCACTCTGAAAGTCGAGGAGCTGATCGACGAACTAAAGCACGACTTCACCCTGGCCATCGTCACCCACAACATGCAACAGGCCGCCCGCGTTGCCGATCGGGTAGCGTTCTTTTACTTGGGAGAGGTCGTCGAAGTCGGCGCCGCGGCGCAGATGTTTACCGCGCCACAGCAAAAACGCACCCAGGAATACATCACCGGCCGCTTCGGCTGATCGGGAGTAACGAACATGTCGGGCGCCACCCACATCGTCAAAGCCTACTCACAAGAACTGCAACGTCTGCGCGACCTGATGGCGGAGATGGGCGGACTGGTCGAAAACCAGGTCGCCCTCGCGACCCGCGCCATCGTCGAAGGCGACCCGGCGCTCGCGACCCGGGCGATCGAACAGGACCCGTCCGTGGACGCGTTGGAGCGCCAGGCCGAGCAGTTGGTCATCACGATGCTGGCGCTCCGCCAGCCCATGGCCGCCGATCTCCGCGCCGTCGTCGCGGCCTTGAAGATCACCGCGGCCCTCGAGCGCATCGGCGATTATGCCAAAAACGTGGCCAAGCGCAGCGTGGTGCTCGGGCAATTCCGGCTGCCGTTCGCGCTTACGGCGATCGCGTCGATGGCCCGGCTCGTGCAGGAGAACCTCCGCCTCGTGATCGATGCGATCGGCGAGGATGATGCAGAAAAGGCGATCCAGGTCTGGCGCTCGGACGAGGCAATCGACGATCTGTATAACTCGATCTTTCGTGAGCTTGTGACCTATATGATGGAAGATGCCCGGAATATCACGCCGTGCACGCACCTATTGTTCATCGCTAAGAACTTGGAGCGGATGGGCGACCACGCCACTAATATTGCCGAACATGTCCACTATGCCATCACCGGCCAAGTCCTGGCGGATGAACGGCCGAAGGGCACGGAAGCCGCCTACGCCGTGATCCGCCCGCCGGGTGCCGACATGTCCAGCCACCAAGGGGCCGGCTGATGTCGTCGTCCGCGGGCGCAAAGCCCCTGGTCCTCGTGGTGGAGGACGAAGCGGCCTTGGCGACCATGCTGCGTTACAACCTTGAAAAGCAGGGTTTTCGCGTGGACGAGGCGGTCGATGGCCAGGAAGCGCTGACCCGCATTGCGGAGTCTCAGCCGGACATCGTGTTGCTGGATTGGATGCTCCCGGTGATGTCGGGTATCGAGGTCTGCCGGCAAATCCGCCGCCGTCCGCAGACCCGCGACCTTCCGGTCATCATGGTGACGGCCCGGACGGAGGACCAGGATTCGGTCCGCGGCCTCAATACCGGCGCCGACGACTATATTACCAAGCCGTTCAATATGGAGGCGCTGCTGGCGCGCATGCGGGCGCTGCTGCGGCGTTCGGGCGCCGTGCCGGTGCGCGGTCAGCACAGCTTCCACGACATCAGCATGGACCTCACGTCCCACCGCGTGCACCGGAATGGCCGGCCGGTCCATCTGGGGCCCACGGAATTCCGCCTGCTGGAGTTTTTGATGCAGCACCCGCGCCGGGTGTTTTCGCGGGAGGAGCTGCTGAACTCGGTCTGGGGCCCGGACATTCACGTGGAGCCGCGCACGGTCGATGTGCACATCCGCCGGCTCCGGAAATCGATCAACGGCGAGGGTGAACTGGACGTGGTCCGCACCGTGCGCGCGGCCGGGTATGCGCTGGATACCGAACAAATCTGAGTGCGTCGCGGCTTGTCACGAAATCAACACGCACGGCGGGCCTGAAACGGGAGATGACGCACCCACGCATTTGCCAGCCGAGGTTCGAATTACCCGACGCGCCATCCATATCGAGGCTTTGACGAAGACATTCCGGTCCGGGCGGCGTGCACTCGACATCGACACTCTCACGGTCGAGGCGGGTGAGATGGTCGCGCTCATCGGCGCGTCCGGTTCCGGCAAATCGACGTTGCTTCGGCTCATCGCGGGCCTCGCATGCGCGGACCGGACCGGTGACGGCCATATCACGGTCAGTGGGCGGTGCGTGCAGCGGGCCGGGCGCGTAACCCGGGATGTGCGACGTGCCCGGGCCGGGATCGGCTTCATTTTTCAGCAATTCAACTTGGTGGGCCGGCTCCCGGTTATAACGAACGTGTTGGCGGGCGCCCTCTCGCGGCTCCCCGTCTGGCGCACGTTGCCCGGCTGGTTTCCGGACGTGGAGCATGAGCGGGCCCGCCGCGCATTGGCCCGGGTCGGCATCGGCGAACTGGCGTTGCAACGGGCCTCGACCCTGTCGGGGGGACAACAACAGCGGGCAGCGATCGCCCGGGCGCTCGTGCAGGGCGCCGGCACCATTCTGGCTGACGAGCCGATCGCGTCGCTCGATCCGGAAAGTGCCCGCCGGGTCATGCAGACGCTGGCCGACCTCAACCGTCAGGATGGCATCACCATCGTGGTCTCACTGCATCAGGTCGAGGTCGCGGTGCAGTACTGCCGCCGCGTCATCGCGCTGCACGACGGCCGCATCGTGTTCGACGGAACGCCCCAGCAGCTTTCGCCCGGCATCCTGGCCGACATTTATGGCGGTGACAGCCCCGAACCCGTGCCGGACCCTGTGCCCGGGATGGGCACCTGGCCCGCTTACGCTCAAGCCTAACCCTCAAGGAGACGCCGACATGCAACCGATATCCCGACGCCCGATCCTCACGATGATCCTGGCTGCCAGCTTCCTGGCCGGCCCTTTCGGTGCCCTGGCCCAGACGGCCACAGCTCCGATCGAGGTAAACTTCGGCCTGGTCGCCACGGATGGCAGTCAAAATCTCCGGACCAAATGGGAGCCCTTCCTGCAAGACATGCAGCGGGAAACCGGGATGAAGGTGACCGGGTTCTACCCGTCCGACTACGCAGGCGTGATCGAGGCGATGCGGTTCGGCAAGGTCCAGGTGGCGTGGTACGGCAATGCCGCCGCCATCCAGGCCGTGGACCGCGCCGACGGCGAGGTATTCGTGCAGAAATCCTACGCGAACGGCACGCTCGGTTATTACTCGCTGTTGATCGTGCCCAGCGACAGCCCGCTCAAATCGCTCGATGACGTGATCCATGCGGCACCGGGCACCCTGAACTTCGGCCAGGGCGACCCGAACAGCACGTCCGGGTTCCTTGTCCCCAGCTATTACGCCTGGGCCAAGAACGGCATCGACATCCGCAAGCAATTCAAGAACATCGTCGCCGCAAGCCACGGTGTAAACCTGCTGGCGGTTGCCAACAAGCAAGTGGATGTGGCGACCAATAATACCGAGGACCTGGCCAATCTTCAAAAGACGCACCCTGATCAGGCCGCAAAAATCCGGATCATTTGGAAAAGCCCGATCATTCCGGCCGACCCGATCGTCTGGCGCAAGGATTTGCCGGACGACGTGAAGCAGAAGGTCCGCGCCTTCTTCCTCGCCTACGGCACCGAACGTCCGGGTGCGGATGTCGCGCATGAGCGCCAGGTACTCGAGGGCCTCGGCGCATGGGGCACTTTTCACGCCTCGTCCAACGCGCAGCTGCTGCCAGTCCGGCAAGTCGCCGTGTTCCGCGAACGCCTCACGACCGAGAACAGCACCACTCTTTCACCCGAGGAAAAGGCTAAGAAGCTAGAGGACATCGATGCCCGGCTGAAGGCGCTCGATGCGCAGATGGAGCGGGCCAAGACCGCCGCCAATTGATGCAGGCTTTGGACACACTCCCTGGGTCGCGTGCGCGCGGCCCCGGGTGGATGAAGGTGCTGATGAAGGTGCTGGCCGGGGCCGCGTTGATTGCGGCTCTTGTCTGGTCCTGGGACGGCGCGGGCATCAAGCCGCTCGAGCTTGTGCGCTATTCCGGGAACATCGCCACGCTGCTCCGCGACTTCTTCCCGCCGGACTTCTCCGAATGGCGGTCGTATGTCTCCGAGATGCTGCTCACGGTGCAGATCGCGCTGTGGGGCACGGGTCTGGCGATCGTCTGCGCCATTCCGCTCGGGCTGATGTGCGCCGGCAATATCGCCCCCTGGTGGATCAGCCAGCCGACCCGGCGTGTGATGGACATGTGCCGCTCCATCAACGAATTGGTGTTTGCCATGCTGTTCGTCGTGGCCGTGGGGCTGGGTCCGTTCGCGGGTGTTTTGGCGCTATGGGTGCACACCACCGGTATTCTGGCCAAGCTATTCGCGGAAGCGGTCGAGGCGATCGACCCCAATCCGGTCGAGGGCATCCGGGCCACCGGTGCCCGCGGCATCGAGGAGATCACGTACGGCGTCATCCCGCAGGTTCTGCCGCTGTGGGTTTCGTTCTCGCTCTACCGGTTCGAAAGCAACGTGCGCTCCGCCTCGGTCATCGGTTTGGTGGGCGCAGGCGGTATCGGCCAGGTGCTGTGGGAAATTATCCGGGCCTTCGAGTTCCGTCAGACGTGCGCGATCTTGATCATCATCGTTATTGTCGTGAGCCTCATCGATGCCGCTTCGCAGCAGCTACGCCGGGCGTTCATTTGAACCGCCCTGTTTCAGTTATGGCCGCCGGTTTCGAATGCCACGTCACGGGCGCGTCCGCGGAGACTTTCGCCCCCGTCCAGCACGATCGTCTGACCGGTGATCGAGGGGGTGGCGAGGATAAAGCGGGCGCAGGCCGCGATCTCGTCCGGCGTGCTGCTCCGTCCGAGTGGGTTGGCCTGCCAGGCGCGCTGGAATGACTCCTCGGTTTGTTTGCCGCTGATCAGGGTGATGCCCGGCGCGATCCCGTTGACACGGATGCGGGCGCCGAACGCCATGGCCAGCATCGGCGTTAGACCATGCAGGGCGATTTTGCTCAGGGTATAGGACATGAAGTCCGGGTTGAGGTTATCGACCTTCTGATCCAACAGATTGATGATATTACCGCCGGTCCGGTCCCCAAACGCGCGGGCGAAGTCGCGGCTAAGGAATAAGGGTGCGGCCAGGTTCGGCGTGAGATGGGCCTGGAACGTATCCCAGGTGACGGTGTCGATCAGGTCGTTGAAGAATGTCGCGGCGTTATTGATCAACACGTCCAGCGGGCCGAACGCTGCGATGCAGCGCGGGATCAGCGTCTCGATGTCCTCCTGCCGGGACAGATCAGCCTGGATCGTGTCACATCGTCCGCCGTCCGACGTGATCAGCGCCGCCAGGGCCTCCGCATCGCGGGCGGAGCGATGGTAATGCGCCACGATCTGCCAGCCATCCCGGGCGAGATTCTGCGCCAGAGCCGCACCGATCCGGCGTCCGGCCCCGGTAATCAGGATTGTGCCGCGGCGCTCCCTCATCGCGACGTAAAATCCGCTTTTGTCATAACGATCTCCACCCCGGCCGCGGCGACTTCGTTGAAGATGTCCGGCTTTACGACCGAAACGCGGCAGGCTTCGACGCGCGGATCGACGAAGCATAGTTCCACGACCTCATACACCAGGGTCTCCAATAAAGGTGTGTGCGGCCGGGTCGGCCAGGAACGCAGCGCATTGCGGATCGGGTCATAATCGATGAATGCGCCCGCGGGATGCGCAGGCCCCTTTTGCGCGAGGGGGGCGAACATTTCCACATTGACCACAAGCCGCGTTAGCCGTTCCGGGTGTTGCTCCCACGGATGCAGGCCGATGGAGGCCTCGGTTACAATGTCACGCAGCAGGACCCGTATGTGACTGCGGGTCATGCTCCATGGATTATTCGTTAACTCAGTGCCGCTCACGCTTCGATCTCCGCCGGACGCTCGCGCGGCCTGACGGATCTGGGTCAGGGGACGGGCACCGCAACCCTTGTAGCGCGCCGCGGCGTCATTGCCGAATGGACTCGGGTTGCGTCAAAGATTGGCCTGTTCGCGGACGGGAAGCGCGTCGTCTGGGCCAAAATACAACGCGCTGCATTCCTCGGCCAGCACGCCGGCTTTGACGTCGATCATGCCACGCTGTGCATCGTCGAAGAATTCGAGCGTATCGACATGCCAATCTTCGAAATACATTTTGTGCACCTGATGTCGTCCGGCTCCGTAAACGACGCGGGTAATCTTTGCCCAAATAATGGCATTGCTGCACATACCACAGGGCTGGAGCGTCGAATACAACGTGGCCCCGCGCAGCTCCCAATCTTTTATCTGCTCGCCTGCCCGGCGGATCGTGACGATTTCGGCATGGGCGGAGCAGTCATGGCGTTTCTCGACCTCGTTGTGACCCTCGCCCAGCACAATCCCGTCTTTGACGATCACACAGCCGATCGGCGATGAGCCGGGATCGACGCCTCCTTGGCGGGCCAGTTCCAACGCCCGGCGCATCCATCGCTCATCATCGTCCATGCTGCTCCCCTTTTTCGGCACGGCCAAAACGGCGACAAAAGGGCCTGGTTGCATGGATACGATCCTGGCGGCCGGGTCGCGTGATCTTTCACGCCTGTCCGCAGCCTCTAAGGGTGCCTGCCGCGGTGGGATGCGACGTGCATCCTACCCTACGGGCCGGCCCTCGTACGGGGGATGCCCTTCGCATCCCCATTCAATTCCATCTAGGGGCGATGCTTAGGTGGCGCTGACCTTTTGGATGGCTTCTTCGACTTCCTGGAAGGTCGGCATGTGCTGGTTCGGGGCCATTTTGCGCCCGGTTTCGACGCTCACCTGTGGCGCGTTGCCATGAAGATGCGCCACCAGGACCGCACGGATGACCTCGAAGAACTTGCTTTCTTCTTCGACGACCCCTTTCAGCCGGGCGGCGAACGGGCCAGCCATGCCATAAGCCAACAACACGCCGAGGAATGTTCCCACGAGCGCCCCGCCGATCATCGCCCCCAATACCGCCGGGGGCTCGGCGATGTGCGACATGGTCTTGATGACGCCCAGCACGGCGGCGACGATGCCCAGTGCCGGGAGACCATCCGCCATGTTCTGCAGGGCGTGTGCGGGGTGCAGCTCCTCATGGAGGGTCTTTTTCAGCTCGCGGCCCATGAGATCCTCGGTCTGATGCGGGTCGTCCGCATTCATCCCCAGCATGCGTAGATAATCGCAAATCATCGCGGTCGCATGATGGTTGGCGAGGATCGTCGGGAATTTTTGGAACGCGCTGCTGTCCTCGGGCCGCTCGATATGCGCTTCGAGCGCCATGGGGCCCTTGGAGGCCGCGAGCCGGGCGAAAAAGAACAGCAGGCTCAGCAGGTCGATATACTGAGCTTTTTTATACGAGGCCCCTTTCAGGATTTTCTTGAAGCCGCCGAGCGTATGTTTCACGTCGTGCATGCTGTTCGACATAAAGAATGTGCCGATGGCGGCACCGCCGATCGTCAGCAATTCGAACGGCATCGCCTCCATCAGCGGCTCGAGGCTGCCGCCTGAGAGAACGTAGCTGCCAAAGACGCAGGTGAGGAGAAAGCCGAGGCCGCCAATGGTCAACATGGGCGGTCAGCGCGCCTCGGCCGGCGGCCCGGCTCGGGGCGCGGCCATCGGGCGGAGGGGGCCGGCACCGGTCGCCGGGAACACCGCCGGAGCGTGCAGCACCATGATCGCAATCCGGCGGTTGCCGGCCGCCAGAGGGTCGTCCTTGATCAGCAAATCGCGGTCGGCACTGCCGCTGACGCTGCGCATCCGGTCTTCCTGCAGGCCGGAGTCCACCAGCAGACGCCTGGTCGCATTGGCACGGTCGGCGGAGAGATCCCAATTGCTCCGCTCTCCCCCGCGATAGGGCGCGGCGTCGGTATGCCCGGCGATGGCGATCGGCTCAGGCAAACGCATCAGAACAGGGGCCACCTTGGCCAGTAAGGCGCGGGCGCGGTCGTTGAGGACGGCCGATCCGGTGGGAAACATCGGACGCCGGTCATCGTCCATGATTTGAATCCGCAGCCCTTCCGGCGTGATGTCGATGGCGAGCTGCTTGGCAACTTCCGCGAGACTCGGGTCCTGCCGCACGGCCTCCCGGATTTGTTCAGCCGCCCGTTCGAACGCCGCACGCTCCCGCCGCTGCGCCTCCGCCTGGAATTCGGCTTGGGTTGGCTTACCGGGAGGTTGAATGTCGAACCGTGCCACACTCTGCCCCGGCTTCAATGGCGTTTTCTGACCCTGCTCACCGGCGGCCAGCAGGGACGGGCCGCGCTCCGTCTGCCGGTTCGAGTTTTGCGCCTGCACCTCGCCCTCATCGTCCTCGGCGTCGATGAACGGGTGCGGCGTCGTGTTGACGGCACGGACCGCGCCCTTGTCGGACGCCATGGAGCCATCGATGTTCGGCGTGGTCCCGCCGAACGGTTGACCGAAGCCAGAATTGTTATGGGCTAGGATGTTATTGGGGCTGAAATAGTCGGCCAACCCCTTACGCTGCTCCTCCGTCGTGGCATTCAGCAGCCACATCAACAAGAAGAACGCCATCATTGCCGTCACGAAATCGGCATAAGCGACCTTCCAGGCGCCACCATGGTGCCCGCCCTCCACAACTTCTTCCTTGCGGATCACGACCATGGGCTTCCCGCCCTTCTTCGCCGCCATGCAACACCCCGACCACTGCGATGGGGGGAGTTTGCCCTGAAAGGATTAAGGAAGCGTTGCGATAGGTAAGGAAGTTAAGGCAAGGGCCCGGGAAAATACGTGGGCGTCCACGTTCCCGCCACTCAGCACAACCCCCACCACCCGCTCCTGCGCCGGGAACAGCCCGGATAACACCGCTGCCAGCGCCACCGCCCCGCCCGGCTCCACCACGATCTTCAAATGCAGGAACGCAAACGCCATCGCGGCCAGCACATCCTTATCCGGCACCACCAGCGCGCCCGACACCCGCTCCTGGTTCAGCGCGAACGTCATCGCCCCCGGCTGCGGCGTCAGCAGCGCGTCACACAGCGTGCTGCCGCCCGGCGCATTCACCTCCCGCACGCCGGACCGCAGGCTGCGCGCCGTGTCATCGGACCCCACGGGTTCCACGGCATAGATCTCGGTGTCCGGCGACGCCGCCTCCGTCACCAGCGCGCAGCCGGCGATCAGCCCGCCGCCGCCGGTGCAGACCAGCAAGGCGTCTAAATCCTGATCCGTGTCCTGCCACAGCTCCAGCGCTACCGTACCCTGCCCGGCGATCACATGCGGATGCTCGAACGGCGGGATCAACGCGGCACCCGTCCGGCCCGCGATCTCACGCGAAATCGCCTCCCGGTCATCCAGCTTACGGTCATACGTGACGATGGTGGCACCCCAACGCCGGGTGCTCTCGACCTTCACCACGGGCGCGTCGGCGGGCATGACGATGGTGGCGGTCATGCCAAGGGACGCGGCGGCGCAGGCGATCGCCTGACCGTGATTGCCCGATGAATGCGCGACCACACCCCGCGCCCGCTCGGCCGCATTCAGCTGCAACAACGCGTTCGTGGCGCCGCGCAGCTTGAAGCTGCCGGTCCGCTGCAACGGCTCGGCCTTCAACAGGATGGTGCCGCCGGTCAGCCGGTCGAGCATGGGGCTGCGCAACACCGGGGTGCGGACGACCCGGCCCTCGATCCGGGCGGCGGCGGCCAGCACGTCGTCGGCTGTCGGAAATTGCATCAGGGCTCTCCGGGATGCGGCAGGCGCTTGGCGGGTGCGCTGGGCCGCAGGGTGACACGATAGACGCGGTAGGCCTCGGCCTCCACCCCGGCCCGGCCGCGGCCGAGGGTGGTCAACAGCGTGACGTCGGACCAGAGCGCCGGGTCGGGGCCGGTGCGGCGGGCGGGGATCAGCACAACCCCGGTGGTGGTGGACGCACCAGGCAGGTCGAACAGCGCCCAGCGTGGCTCGGCCGCCACCACCGGCGTGCCCGGCAGCCACCACGCGAGCAAGGACGCGATGCCATAATTCTCGGCCGCCACGAACCCGCCGCCGGACAGCGCCGCCGCCTCGCGCGCAAGGCCGTCCCAGCCGGCCAGGCGGATAAAGGACGGGTCGAACCGGCGGGGCGGAATCGGTGCGACGGTCGCTTGCAGATAAACCAGCGCCGTCAGCGCAAACCCCGTGGCCGCCGGAATGCGCCAGCGCCGGCCGGTGGCGGCCGCGGCGATGGCGGCGGCGGGATAGACGATGGCCGGCCAGTTCGCCTGCACCCGGTCGCCGAGGGCGTGCAGGACAAACAGCAAAAGGCCGGGTCCCACCATAACCCGCAGTAGATCGAACGCCGGATCCCGCCATCGTCGCTGCGTGAGCCCCACACCCACCGCCATCAACGCGAAGACCAGGGGGGTGGCGAGCCCGATCTGCCCGGCCAGCAACTCACCCACATGGCCCAGCGCGTCGGCCGGGTGCCACACGCCGGTGCGTCCGCCCTGTTTGGCGAAGCTCACCCAACCATGCGCCGCGTTCCACGCCACGACCGGGGCGATCACCGCCGCCGCCACGGCCCCCCCGGCCCATAACCACGGTGAGCGGAACCACGCCCGGCCATGCAGCGCGAGCCACAACACGATGCCCACGCCCAGCAACGCCCCGGTATATTTACTGGCCATCGCCGCCCCGGACGCCGCGCCCACCGCGAGCCACCACGGACCCTGGCCCGTCCTTACAACCCGCGCCAGAGCGGCCAAGGTGGCGGTCCAAAAGAACAGCAACGGCGTATCCGGCGTCATGGTGACGGCACCCGCACCCATCAGCAGCGTGGCGTTCAGCAGCACCGCCGCCGGCACGCCGAGCCGCCGCCCGGGGAACAAATCCTCCGCCGCCCGCGCCAGCAACCATGACCCGGCGGCCGCCGATAGCGGTGCCAGGAGGCGGATACCGAGCGCGGTATCTCCCAAGATCGCGGTGCCCGCCCGGATCCAGAGCGCAACCATGGGGGGATGATCTAGATAGCCCGGGGCGAGCGCGCGGGACCACACCCAGTAATACGCCTCATCCGGCGAGAGAGGCATGTGCGCTGCGACCAGAAGCCGGATGATGGTGAGCGTGGCGAGCCCGGCGGGCCAGAGGAGTGTGGGGAGCACGACGTCACCTTCAGGGTGTGCGGCGTCTCGTCAAGTCACTGTCGAGGTTGGTTCCGCGAACTCGTCCCTCGCGCCCGGAAGAAGCGGCTTGCAATCTGGGACGGGCGCGCCAAACTCGGACCTATGTCGGGCTTCCCCTCCCGGGTCAAGGCGGTGCTCGGGCCCACCAACACCGGCAAGACACATCTTGCGATCGAGCGGCTGCTTGCGCATAGCTCGGGCATCATCGGCTTCCCGCTCCGCCTGCTCGCGCGGGAGAATTATGACCGGATGGTGCTGAAAAAGGGTGTGAAGAACGTGGCCCTCATCACCGGTGAGGAAAAAATCGTGCCCGCCGGTGCCCGCTGGTTTTCCTGCACCGTGGAGGCGATGCCGCTCGACCGGGCGGCGGAGTTCGTCGCGGTGGACGAAATCCAGCTGTGTGCCGACCCCGATCGCGGCCACGTGTTTACCGAGCGGCTGCTGCATGCGCGGGGCCTGGTGGAGACCATGTTCCTGGGAGCCGAAACCATCCGCCCGTTGCTGCAGCGGCTCATCCCCCACGCCGAAATCCAGACCCGGCCGCGCCTGTCGCAACTGACCTATGCCGGGCCCACGAAGCTGGTGCGCCTGCCGCCGCGGAGCGCCGTCGTCGCGTTCAGCGCTAGTGAGGTTTATGCCATCGCCGAGCTGATCCGGCGGCGGCGGGGCGGCTGCGCGGTGGTGATGGGCCGGCTCAGCCCGCGCACGCGCAATGCCCAGGTGCAGCTGTATCAAAACAAAGAGGTGGATTTCCTGGTCGCGACCGACGCGATCGGCATGGGGCTCAACATGGACGTGGACCATGTGGCGTTCGCGCGCCTCAATAAATTCGACGGCCACCGGCCCCGGCGGCTCACCGCGTCGGAGGTGGCACAGATCGCCGGGCGGGCCGGGCGCGGCATGCGGGACGGCACGTTCGGCAGCACCGCGACCTGCCCGCCGCTCGATGACGACCTGGTGCGGGCGGTCGAGGGGCATAATTTCGAGCCGCTGGACGAGCTATACTGGCGCAACGCCGCTCTCGATTTTGCCAGCGTGGACGCGCTGCTGGCCAGCCTCACCGCGCCGCCCAACCGACCTGGGCTGTCGCGCGGGCCGGATGCGGTGGATTTGCAGACGCTGGATGCGCTGGCCAAAGAACCGGACATTCGCGCCCTCGCCCGCAGCCGCCCGCGGGTCCGTCTGTTGTGGGAGGCGTGCGGCATTCCGGATTTCCGTAAGCTCGCCGATGACACCCACACCCGGTTCTGTGCCCGGGTGTTCGGCCATGTGGCACAGGATAAGGGCGTGCCGGCGGAGTGGATCGAGGGGGGAATCGCCGCGTTGGACCGGGCGGATGGCGATATCGACACGCTGATGGCCCGGCTGTCCGGCGTCCGCACCTGGTCCTACATCGCCGCCCGCACCGACTGGGTGCAGGACGCGCCCA
>JAYVOF010000012.1:0-40639 GCA_043758105.1 Rhodospirillales bacterium
CCGGGCCGAACACCGGGTCGCGGTGCACGCCCATGATGCATTCCACACCGCCGCGGAGTTGCTTGGCCACCAAAACGCCATCCAGCTTCGCTTCGGGGCGGGCGGTGGCGGCGCGGTTCATGAGTTGGGCGAAGCCGGTGCGGACCGTGTCTTCGCCGCGGACGCCCAGCAGGACGCCGCCGATTTCGGATTTGTGCGGGATGCCGGCGGAGAGGATTTTCAGCACGACCGGGGGGCCGAAGCGCGCGGCGGCGGCCACGGCCTCCTCCACCGTCGCGCACTCGGCCTCGGGAGCGGCGGGAATACCGGCCTGGGCCAGCAGGCGTTTGGCGGCGGCTTCGCTGGGGGAGGTGAGGGGCAGGGCGACCGGAGGCACGCCCGGCGGCGGTAAGCCCGGCCCCTCGGCAAACGCGTCGCCAAAGCGGCCCATGGCGTGGATGGCGACGGTGGCGCGGGTGGGGTCCTCGAACACGATGAAGCCGTCGGCCTCGTATTCCTGAATGCGCTCGGGCGGGCCGACCACGCTCAGGACGTACAGCCGGTCTGGGTGCCGGGTCATGCTGGCCAGGAGCTGTTCGCGCAGGCGGGGCGCCGTGCTGGCCGCGCCGCCGACCTGGGTGAAGAAGGCGAGGATGGAGCGGTAGCCGCCCTCCTCGACCATGCAATCGGTGAATTGGCCGATGAGGCGGATGTCGTTGAACGCCTGCGCGGTGCAATCGACCGGGTTGCGGGGGGCAGCGAACGGGACCAGGGCGCGCAGCCGGTCCTGCGCGGCCGCGGGCATTTCCGGCATCGGCAGGCCCAATTTGTCCGCCGCGTCGCTGATCAACACGCCGGCCCCGCCGCTGATGGTGATGACGCCCATGGTGTTGCCGGCGGGGTAGATGCGCTTGGTGGCGGTCATGGCGATGTCCAGCATCTCCTCCGTCGTGCGGGCGCGGACGACGCCGAATTCGGCCAGCACCGCCTCCGTCACGCGGTCGTCGCCGGCGATGCTGGCGGTGTGGGATTGTGCGGCGTGGGCGCCCACGACGCTCGATCCGACCTTCATCATCACCACCGGTTTCCGCGCAGCGCGTGCGGCGGCGAGGGCGGCGAGGAAGCTGTCGGCCTCGTGGATGCCCTCGGCATAGGCCATGATCACGTCGGTGTCCGGGTCCTCCACCAGCCAGCCGATCACGTCGCCGATGGTGACGTCCGCCTCGTTCCCGGTGGTGACGCACAGCGGCGTGCCGATGCCGCGGTTGCGGGCGGTGGCGAAGACGTGGGTGCCATAGGCGCCGGATTGGCTGGCGATGCCGATGCGTCCTGGGCGGGGCCAGCCGTTTTCGAACGAGGTGGAAAAGATCGGGTAGAAGCCGATCCGCGCATTGAACAGGCCGAGGCAATTGGGTCCCAGCAGGCGCATGCCGTGCCGCCGGACGGTGGCCACCATCTCGAGTTGAGCGGTGGCCCCGGACGGGTTCATTTCGGCAAAGCCCGAGGTGAAGACGATGGCCGAGCGTACGTCCATGGCACCCAACGCATCGATTGCCGCGATCGCGTGCTCCGCCGGGAGGGCGACGATGGCGGTGTCCGGCACGGAGGGCAGGTCGGCGACGGACGGGTAACAGCGGAGGCCCTGGATTTCGGCCCGGTTTGGATTGACCGGCAGGATGTCACCCTGGAACCGCTGGTCCAGCATGTAGGCGACCGGGCGGCCGCCGATGCGGGTGGGATCGGCGGACGCTCCTAGAATGGCGACGCTGCGGGGCCGGATCAGGCTGTCCAGGCTGGCGAAACGCGAGGCCTGACCGGGCGCCATTTTTTTAGATTAAGCGTCGTTAAGACTGAGAGTCGGGCGATACTAGCATGCAGGAGGTGCGGCTGCGGGCCAGACGCTCGCAGGCCTGGGCGGCGCTTTCGTGCGAGAGGCCGGTCAGGCGGGCGCGATATAGCACGCCGTTGGGCTGCCGCACGCTGGCGACCATCGGCCGCGCCGCACCGAGCACGTCGCGCGCCTGTTCCCGGGCGGCGGCGGTGGCGGAGGTGGCGAGGCCGGGGTTGTTGAACGCGCCGACCTGCACGGCCCAACCGCCGGGCGCGAAGCCGGCCCGGTGGAGGGCTGGGGCGGCGATGGCGCTGGAGACGAACTGGAAGCCCGGGTGACGACCGGGTCCGGACGGTTGTAGGGCGGCGTATTGCACGGCCGGCGGCACCGGGCGCGGCGATTCCGGGCGCGGCGGTTCCGGGAGTTGTGCCACCTGGGTGAGGCGTCCCTGCGGGAGGCGGGCACGCGGCGGTTCGGGCAGGGGGGCGGCGGCGGGGCGGAACGGCATGGGCTCCGGTCTGGTGCGCGGTTCGGCCCGGAACGGTTCAGCCCGGGGCGGCTCGGACCGTAGCTGCTCTGGCGGTGCGAGTGAGGCGAGTTGGATGGGCCGTGGTGGGTCGAGGTGAATGGGCGCGGGCGCGGGCTCGACCGGTGCCATTTCCGCCAGCTGGATCGGCGGGGCCGCCATCGGTGCCTGCGGGAGGGGAGGCGCGGGAAGTGCCGCCATCTGAAGGGCCGGGCTCGGCGCAACTGGCGCCGGCGGATTGAGGGTGATCCGGGGGGAGGCGGTGAACGCCGCCATGGGTTGCGGCGGGTTCAGCACGATCGGTGTGCCAGCGGCGGGGGCGGCGTCGTTACTGGCAAACTGAGTGTTGATCAGGCGCGGGTAGCGCGGTCCCTCCGGGATTTGAAGCGGGGTGCTGTTCATGGCATATTGCTCACCCGGACTGCCGCGGTTTGGCGTGGTTCCGGCGATCCGCGGCCCGATATTGGCGACATAGCGGCGGGTTTCGTCCGGGAGGGTGCGGTTACGGGTGAGGTAATCGTCCATCCGGCCCGGCCCGGCATTATAGGCGGCCAGGAATCCGGGGGAGCCGTAGATGTCATACATCTCACGGATATACGCCGTGCCCGCGAGGATATTATTGTGTGGATCGAACGGATCACTGCCGAGTTCGGGATACCGTCCGCGGATTTCGTCATAGGTCGCGGGCATGACCTGCATCAGACCCATGGCTCCGGCGCCGGAGGTAATGAGCTGACCGTTGCGGTTGAACAAATGGCCGCCCGATTCCTGATGCATCACCTCGCGGATCCAACGGTCCGGCACATCGAACTTGGCCGCGGCTTCGCGGATATAGGGGCCCCATGGGTCACTCGCTGGACCGGGCGCGGTGTAGTTGCCGCGCGCACGGGACAGATAGCTGCCGGATTCCTGTTCTGCACTCTGTTGTGGCCGTGTGGCGCAGGAGGCCAGCAGGGCCATCGACACGAGGATTGTTGTCCCGGAAAGGGCCCGGCGGGCGGAGATGGATAGGGTCGGCATCAAAATGCGGCCTCCGTCGTGGCGCGGCCGTAAATGGCCGGAGGGCACGACGGCGCCAGGCCGTCGCTCAGGTGGGTCAATAACAATCGCCTCCAACCCACTAGACGACCACACGATTCAGAGCAAGGTGCAATGTCAACCTCAGACTGACAGGGCGCCTCACAGCGCCGTGTGAGAACCTATGCGGTTGCGGAGCCGGGCGGGATCGGGTAGGGGCGCGCCGATGACCCTTGCCGTGGACCGTCGCCGTCGCGCCGAGCTTACCCTGCTGTCCGATTTGTCGGCCAGTGCCCGGCAACGCCTCGCCCTGCTGGATTTCGAGGACGCGTTCCGGCTGTGGCGGCTGGCGGTGACGCTCGGCTGGCTCGATATCCGGTTGCGCTATCGCGGCTCCGTGCTTGGACCGTTTTGGCTGACGCTATCGACGGCGGTGATGGTTGCGGCATTGGGCGTGCTCTATTCCTCACTTTTTAAAATGGAAATTCACGATTATTTACCCTTCTTAGCGCTGTCGTTGGTGTTGTGGGGCTTCATTTCCGCCTTGATCGGCGAGGCGTGTACTTGTTTTCAGGCGGCGGAGGGGATGATCCGGTCGGTCCGGCTGCCATTCCACCTGTATGCGTTTCGGGTCATCGTCCGGAACGTGCTGGTCCTGGCGCATAACGTCGTGGTGATTTTGGGTGTGTATGTCGTGTTCGACGCCTGGCCCGGCGTCACCGCGGCGCTGGCGCTGCCGGGGTTATTGCTCTGGATCGTGGACGGGATCGCGTGTTGCTTGTTGCTAGGCTCGGTCTGTGCCCGGTTTCGCGATATCCCGCCGATCGTCGCCAGCGTGATGCAGATCGCCTTCTTTATCAGCCCGATCATCTGGAAGCCTGAGCTATTATCGGGGGCGTCGGCCAAGTGGCTGGAATTCAATCCGTTTTTCACCTTGCTGGAGATCGTTCGGGCGCCCCTGCTCGGGCAGGCGCCCAGTTCTGGGGTTTATGCCTCCGCCCTCATCTACAGCCTATTTTTGATCGGCACGGCCTGGATGTTTTTCGCACGGGTGCGCGGGCGATTGGCATTTTGGGTTTAGACGATGTCCGGCACCCCCACGAACATCGATGTGAACGGCGTTCATGTCAGCTTCCCAATCTATCACGGCAATAGCCGGAGTCTAAAGCGCACGGTCTTCGCCGCCGCGTCGGGCCGGCTACAGCACGATAGCAAGAACCGCATCGTCGTGGAGGCGCTGCGGGGCGTGAGCCTCACTTTGGGCCGGGGCGAGCGGCTCGGTTTGATCGGTGGCAACGGGGCCGGCAAGACCACGCTGCTGCGCACGCTCGCCGGAATCTATGAGCCCGTGGTGGGCGAGGTACGGGTGAGCGGCACGATCGGCGCGTTGCTCGACCCCAACCTCGGCATGAATATGGAGCTGACCGGGCGCGAGAACATTGCGCTGCGTGGGCTTTATAATGAACTGCCCCGCGATGCGATCCGCGCGCTAGAAGAAGACGTCCAGGCTTTTGCCGATTTGGGCGAGTTTTTGGACCTGCCGTTGCGGTTCTATAGTTCCGGCATGGTGATTCGGCTGGGCTTCGCCTTGGCGACCGCCATCCGGCCTCAGGTTCTCCTGATGGATGAGTGGTTCCTGGCCGGTGACGCTGCGTTCATGGAGCGGGCGCGACATCGGCTGGAAGATATGGTCCGCGGTGCGGAGATCCTGGTGCTGTCCTCGCATTCCAACGCGGTGATCCTCCAGTGGTGCACCCGGGCGATCTGGCTCGATCAGGGGCGCATCATGGCGGACGGCGCGCCGGACGCTGTCCTCCACAGCTATTCGGCATCCGTCGAGGCCAAGAACACGCCAGAGTAGCATCGTGTTGCTTCCAAACCGTTAATAAAGTGTAAATATGCGGTCAACTCTCACTTAACGCTTGACGCTCGGGCGTTCATGTCGCTCGCATGCGTCATGCATAAAAACAACTTTGACGTGCTTAGAATGGGCTCCGCACTCGCAGTTATGGGTTCACACAGCATACCGCTCTCGTATGGAGATAATGCGCGTGAGCCCATTTGGGTGTTGAGCCGGCATCAAACGTCGCTCGGGCAGCTTGCGGTCGCGGTGTTTTTCGTGGCCAGCGGGTTTCTGGTGACCAGCAGCTGGCAGCATGGGCCACAGGCCGGACGGTTTGTTTCGGCGCGCGCGTTACGCCTCTATCCCGCGCTGATCATCATGTTGTTTTGCACGACATTCGTTCTCGGGCCTTGGCTGAGCTCGCTTTCCATTCCCGATTATTTTGCGGATGGGAACACCCTCCGGTTTTTTTGGGCTAATTTGTCGTTAACGACATTTGTGCCGGGCCTTCCTGGCGTGTTCGAGAGCCTTCCGTTTGCGGGTGCCGTCAATGGATCGCTTTGGACGTTGCAGTATGAGGTTGCCTGCTATGGGGCCGTGCTGTTGCTGGGCGCTGCCGGGCTGTTGAACCGGTGGGTCGTGACGGCGGCCTGGATCGCCGGATGTTTGGCCCGGACGTTGTGGTGGGGCGGGCCGGCGATGGAGTTTGGCACGCTATTTTTGGCCGGGGCCGCATTACAGCTCTGGAATGTGCGGATGGATGGGCGGGTCGCGGGGGTTTGCCTGGCGGTGCTGGTGCTTGCGCTGACCACCGGCGGACTCCGGCTGGCGCTGCCCACCGCCGGTGCCTATGTGGTGCTCTATGCCGCGTTGGGCCTGCAGCCATGGACCCGGAACAGCCGTGCCGATCTATCCTATGGCACTTATATTTGGGCATTTCCGGTGCAGCAGATGATCACGGAAGCACTTGGTCCGATGGCATGCTGGTGGCTGAACATCGCACTCTCCGCTCCGCTCGTCTTGGCACTCAGCTGGCTATCGTGGCGATGGGTCGAGGCGCCTGCATTGCTGCTGAAGGGTGCCCGGCCTTCCCGGCGGCAGTTCTGGGTTGCCCAATCATTACAGCAGGACTCAGTTTCCTCCCGTGCCGGCTCATCCCGCATCAGCGTGAGTCCGCCCTGATCCGTCGATTGTGAGAAACGGCGACGCGGCGCACACAACCCGGTTCCGCCCCTCCAGCTTGGCACGGAATAGGGCCTCGTCTGCCTGCGTGACAAGCCACTCCGCGTTTTGGCCATGCTGCGGATAGGCGACCGCGACCCCGATACTGACGCTCACGTAGCCGATCTCGCTCGCCGGATGCGGAATGGCTAGTCCGGCGATCGCGGCCCGGATCGACGCGGCGATGTCCCGCGCCCCGGCCTCCTCGGTATCGGGCAACAGTGCCACGAACTCCTCCCCGCCATATCGCGCGGCCAAATCCGTTGGCCTGCGCAACCAGCGTTCCACGCAGGCGGCGATTTCACAAAAGACTTGGTCGCCCGCGGGATGCCCCTGGGTGTCGTTGAACCGCTTGAAATACTCGGCGTCCACCATCAACAAGCTGACGGGTGTCTGTGACCGCACCGCCGTGCGCCACACCCGGGTCAGTTCAAGATCGAACGCACGGCGGTTGCCGATGCCAGTCAGGCCGGCGGTTACGGCCATCACCGTCAAACGCGCGGCCGATTGGGTTAAAGCCGCCTCCGCATTCACCCGGCGCAGCATTTCGCGCCGGAATAGAACCGACAATGCGATGCTGACGCTGCACAGCGTCAGGAGCAATGCGCCGATCACCGACGCCTTGCGCCACCATCCGGCATAGATGTCCTCGATCGCCGTGCCGACGGAAATGATCAGCGGGAGGGTGCCGATATGACGGAAAGTAAACAGCCGGTCCACGTGATCGGTGACAGACGTGCCGGTGAATTGCCCGTCGGGCTCGCTGCTCAATCGTTTGAAGATGTCGGATGTACTCAGATCCAGCTCGAGCGGAACATTGGCGACTGGATACCGCGCCAGCACCCGTCCGTCGGACCGAAGAATGCGCAGCGTACCGTGCGGCCCGAGATCGAGCTTTGAAATCAGGTCCTCGAAATAGGCGAGCCGGACAACGCCGACCGCGATGCCCTTGAAAACGCCCTCCGGGGTCGAGAGCCTACGGCTGATGGCGATGCTGGGCTCCCCGTTGCTCACCCTGCTGTTGAACGGCCGGCTGACGAACACCCCGGCGTTTGGACGATCCGGTGAATTTGGAAGTAGTCCCGATCCGATAGATCGACCGTCGGCAGGGTGATGTGGAAACTGTCCTC
The DNA here is from genome assembly GCA_043758105.1 of Rhodospirillales bacterium. GTDB lineage: Bacteria > Pseudomonadota > Alphaproteobacteria > Acetobacterales > Acetobacteraceae > JANPPS01. The sequence goes on from JAYVOF010000012.1 coordinate 7,548, forward strand.
GGTGACGTGGCCGGCGGCATCGATGATCGACAAGGCCCCGAGGTTGGGTCCGTTCACGGCAAAATCAAAAATGACATTATGGCGAAACGCGGGACTGAGTTGGTCGAGACCCGGCAGATCAAGCGCCTTGGCGGCGCCTTCAAGCGACAGAAGATAGATCGTCAGGCTGCGGTCGATATCCTGTTTCAACGCCAAAACCAGATTGGATGAGGCCTGTTCCGCTTGCCGCCATGCGTCACTCCGGGCGTCGCGCAACACCCATGTGCCGAGGGCCAGCGTGATAAGCGCGACGCAGGTGCCAGCCAGGCTCAACCACCGCGCAGAAATTATCGGCGTCGAGGCATCGGCTGGGCTGGGATGCATGTCCACAATCGACCTCCATCACGGCTTGTTGAGGCAACTCTACAGGGCAAAGGTTAACGCGATATGAAAACGAATAAGGTTTTCTTGACTTCTTTTTGCAGCCGCCCTCCCCGGCGGCGTAGCCCTTTGTGTGATGTCATGCGGGTGAGGTGCTGTTAAGAGGAGCGCACCTATGGTTGTGTTTCTCTATGAAGCGTAGTGAATTGAATGTGCAGCCGGCGCCATCCGACCCTGATGCCGCCGAAATGCCGGGGTTTGACGCCGGTTTCTATCGGGCGATCCGTCCCGATCTCGCCGGGACCGATGCGGATCTGTGCCGGCATTATTCGGGCCATGGCTGGCGGGAGCGCAGCGCGCCGCATCCGCTGTTCGACCCCCCTTATGTGAAATGGCAGCTGGGCGAGGCACCGACCGAGGGTGACGAGCCGTTCGCCCGCTATCTCGCGGGGATGTGGCGGGACGTGGCGTCTCCGCATCCGTTGTTCGACGCCGCCCGCTACCGCGTTCGTTACCCGGATTTCGAGGGCGACATCCTGCAGCATTACAGCGAGCGGGGCTGGCGCGAGGGTGCCACACCCCATCCGTTGTTCGATCCGGCATTCTATCGGGCGCAGGCGGGTCTGGGTGAGGATGAGGACGCGTTCCGGCATTATCAAATGGCGGGATGGCGCGCCGGGCTGCCGCCCCACCCGTTATTCGACCCGGATTTCTACCGGGAGCAGCGGCCGGACGTAGCGGCGCAGGGGCTCGAACCGCTGGCTCATTACGTCCAATTCGGCTCGATCGAGGGTGCCATGCCGCATCCGCTGTTCGACCCGGCGCATTACCTGCGGCAGGTGCCGGACGCGGCGCTTGGACTGCACATCTCGCCGTTGCTGGACTACCTCGACCGGGGCGGCGCGGCCGGCCTGTCGCCCCATCCGTTGTTCGACGTCGAATATTATCGCGGTCAACTCGGACGCGCGGTGACGGGCCCGGATTTACTGGATTACCTCTCGCATGCCGGGCGTGAGACCGTGTCCCCCAGCCGGTTGTTCGACGCGGCCTGGTATCGGGACGTGGCGCTGGGCGGTGCGATGGTGCCGGGGCTCGTGCATTATCTGCGCGCGGGCTGGCGCGGGCACGATCCGCATCCGTGCTTTGACCGGATATTCTATGATGCACAGGCGGGCGCGGTGAACGAGCCGCAATTGTATCATTTCCGCCGGGCCGGTGAGGCCGCGGGATTGCGCCCGAACGCGCTGTTTTCGGCGGCGTTCTACCGGGCGATGCACCCCGGTGTCGTGCCGGATGACGGGTCAGCGTTCGAGCATTATCTGTCGGAGGGGGAGGCCGCGGGCTGGGCCGCATCACCGGAGTTCCGGCCGCGCCGCTATGCCAGCCGATATCTGGCCTATGCCGCGCCCACCTCGCCGATGCGACATTATATGCTGGCGGGGCGCGGCCAGGGCCTCACCCTGCCACAGGCCCCGGTCAACGCAGTTGCGGAGGCATTCAGCGCGCTCCGCGCTGACGAGGCGGCGGTGACGTGCCTGGTCGTCCTAGCCGGCCCGATCGACGCGGAGGCGCGGGCGGCACAGTTGATGCAACTGGCGCCGATTGCTGAACCGGCGGCCCGGACCCGGCTGCGCCGATGCGTCATTGGCTGGATGATCGAGCTGGATGGCCTGTCCGACCTACCGCCCGAGGCGGTCTGCGGCAAGATGGCGGAGGTTCCAGCCATCGTGCTGGCCGGGGCGGCGTTCATGCCGCGCGCCGACCTCGCCCGGCTGGCGGCGGCCACGCGGTCCGGGCAGGCGGCGCATCCGATGGTGCTGGACCGGGCACTCGATATCTATCACGCCGGCTATGATGTGGTGGAGGGGTGGGCGGTGCCGCGTGGCGTGGGGGGCGATCCGGACCATCCGGCGCTGCGGGCCGCGTGCGACCGGCCCACCGCCGGTCCGGTTCTGGCGGTGCCGCGGGCGGCGATGCTGGCGGGCGGCGGGCCCGGGTGGTTTTGGGCTCAGAGCGCCCGCGCGCGGTTCGTGCCGTCCGCCCAGGCCTGTCTGCTGGATGCCGTGGTCGGCGGCCCGCCCGCACACGCGGTTGCGGCGGAGGGGTCAACGCCGGTCCGTCCGCGTTTGTTGTTAATCGACAGCATCGTGCCGCGGGTGGGATTCGACGCCGGATCGCACTACGCGCTGCAATTGATGGAGATGTATCAGGGCTTTGGCTATGACGTGACGCTGCTCCCGGACGCCGAACTGGCCGGGCCGGACGACGCGGTCGCGGCGATCGCGTCGGAGGGGATCGAGCTGATTCAGGCCCCGTTCGCTGTTAGCAGCGCCGCGTTTATCGGCGGGGTACAGGACATTTTCGACGTCATCGTCATGTCCCGTTATAATTGCGGGGGCCGGCATATGGAGGCGCTCAGGGCCCGCTGGCCCGGCGCGCGGCTGCTGTTTCACCCCGGTGACCTGCATCATGTGCGCGAGATCCGGGAGGCCGTGCTGCACGAGGACGTGGATGGGTTTGCCCGGGCGCTCCAGACCAAGCGGAGGGAGCTCGAGATCGTGGCGAGGGCGGACATGACGGTCGTGGTGTCCGATCATGAGCTGGCAGTGTTGAAGGCCGCGGGACACGGGGGTAATGCCGTCATGGTGGAGCCCGCGTTTAGCAACCGGACTCCGGCACCCTATCGCGCGGCCGATCGGCAGGGTGTCGCGTTCATCGGCGGCTTTGGGCATCAGCCGAATGTCGATGCGGTGACGTTCCTATGCACCGACATCTGGCCCCGTGTAACTGCGGCCCGCCCGGACCTTACGCTGCACATTGTCGGTAGCGCGGCGCCGGCCGCATTTGGCGCCTATGCGTCCGATACAGTGCGCATCCGTGGGCGGGTGGAGGATTTGGATGGACTGCTGGACGAGCTGCGGATGACGGTCGCGCCGCTCCGCTATGGGGCCGGGGTGAAGATGAAGCTGGTGTCGAGCCTGGCGGCCGGGGTGCCGGTGGTGTGCACCGCCCTGGCGGCCGAGGGGTTGGGCCTGGCACCCGGACAGGGCTTGGTGCTGGCCGATGACGCCGCGGCACTCGCCGAGGCGATCATGCGGCTCTACGACGATGCCCCGAGGCTGGAGGCGCTGTCGGCCGCGGGACGTCAGGCGGTTCATCGGCGGTTTGCGGCACCCGCGGTGCATGCGGCCTACCGGGCGGCAGTCGGCGCGGCGATGGAGCGCGTGAAGCGGTGAGGGAATGCAGCAAATCCATCCCCCGCCGCCTCACCCAATCCAATTTCGCCCTGCGGTATTTCAAGGGGCGTGGCATCGACATCGGCGGTAAGCCGGACCCGCTCAGCCTCTACGCCCATCTATTTTCCGGCATCACCGGCATCCGGGTGTGGGATTTGGAGGATGGTGATGCGCAATTCATGGCCGGAATCGCCGATGAAAGCGTCGATTTCGTGCATTCGAGCCATTGTCTGGAGCACATGCACGATCCGCTGGTGGCGCTGCAAAACTGGCTCCGCATCACCCGGCCCGGCGGTTTCCTGATCATCACCGTGCCGGACGAAGATCTGTATGAGCAGGGCCAATTTCCCAGCACGTTCAACCCGGACCATAAAACCAGTTTCACCATGTGGAAGCCGTCCAGCTGGGCGCCGCGTTCGGTGAACGTGCTGGATTTGGTGCGGCGGCTGGGGTCCGCCGCCCGGCCCGAGAAGATCGAGTTACTGGACGCGACGTATCGATACGACCTGCCGCGCTATGACCAGACGCGGACCCCGATCGGCGAATGCGCGATCGAGATCGTGCTGCGCAAGGCCGGTGCGGACGAAATTGCGGCGGGCGGGCGGGTCCGGTCCGCGGTCCAGCCCCCGGCCGAACTGCGGCGGCATTACAATCAATACGCCGCGGACGGGCGGACGCTGAAGGCCGCCAACGCCGGGGCACCGCCGTTCCAGGATAGCACCGAGCTGTGACGGAACCGTTGATCGCCTTCACCATTGCGGCCCGGAACTTCATTCCCTACGCCAAATCCCTCCACCGGTCGCTGCTGGATCATCATCCGGACGTCCAATTCTTCTTGGGTCTGGCGGATATTCGGGAGGGGTTCGATGAGGCCGATCTGGGCTTTGGCATCATCGATCTGCCGATGCTGCGGGACACGCGGCTCTGGGCGATGGCGGAGCGGTATAATGCGACCGAGTTCTGCACCGCGATCAAGCCGTGGCTCTTCCTCCATCTCATGGCGCGGTTTCCGGGTCACCGGATTTGTTACTTCGACCCCGACATCCTGGTACTGTCACCGTTGCAGGAGCTGGTGGACGCGCTGGATGCCGGGGCGGAGGCGGTGCTGACCCCGCATCTGCTGGCGCCCAGCGCCCGGCCCGAATTGCTGCCGGACCAGACGATGCTGCGCTATGGCGTCTATAATTTGGGCTTCTTCGCGGTACGAGATAGTGCGGCCACGCGGGCGTTGATGCGATGGTGGTCGGATCGGCTCGAGACGGCGTGCGTGATCGATTTGGCAGCGGGGCTGTTCGTCGATCAGAAATGGGCCGATTTGTTTCCGGCGTTACTGGATCGGGTTCACGTGGTGCGCCACCCCGGCTACAACATCGCCTATTGGAACGTGCTGCAACGCCGGGTCAGCTGGGAGGAGGGGAGCTGGACCGTGACGGCGGGTGCGGGCCCGATGCCGGTGCGGTTCGTGCATTTCAGTGGGTATGACAATTTCGAGCCGGGCGTATTCTCCCGCCATGCGCGCTATTTGGACCGGTGGTCGCTGCATGATTTGGTGCTGCTGCTGCCGCTGTTCCGGGAGCGGGTGCTGGCGGCAGGGTTCATGCGCTATGCGCGGCATCGTTATGCATTCGGCTGGATCGGGGCGTCCGGACGCAACCCGCATACGCCGGAACAGTCGGCGGAGCGGGCGGTGCACGGTCCGGCGCCGTTCGACCGTCCCCTCGCGCCGCTTGGCGTGATCGTGGGCAGTTGGGCGGAGTGGATGGACCATCGTGCCGGGCATGCCGGGGCGTTGGCCGGGCAACGCGCAACGGAGGCGGCGCTGGAGGGCGTTTCGTGCCAGCCATTTTCCTACACCGGCACGTGCAGCATGTGCCGGATCGAGACGCGGTTCGGAGTGGATTACACCTATGCCCTCCAGTATGAGGACGACGCGCCGCCGGTGCCGAATTGGCGCGAAAACAACGAGTGCAGTTGTGGCTTTCCGACGCGGATCCGGGGGGCGATGCACGCCCTACAGACGCTGATCGCGCCGGGTCCGGACGCCACCCTTTATGTGACGGAGGAAGTAACGGCGCTTTATAAATGGCTGCGCTTGCGCTGGCCGGGCACCAACGGCTCCGAGTTTTTTAGCCCCAGTCACGTGCCTGGGCGGATCTATGATGGGATCCGCCACGAAGATCTCTGCCGGCTGACGTTCGAGGCCGCGCGATTCGACGTCGTTCTGACGTTCGACGTGTTGGAACATGTCGAGGATTTGGGCGCGGCGCTGGGCGAGTGTTTTCGGGTGCTACGGCCCGGCGGCACGCTACTATTCACGGCCCCGACGCAGTACGAGCACGGGCGGATGGTCGATTTGGTGCACATACGTGAGGACGGTAGCTATGATTACTTGCGGGAGCCGGAGTATCACGGAAACCCCGTGAACGCCGAGCAGGGGTCTCTGACGTTCCGTTATTTTGGCTTTGATGTGATTGATTTGTTAAAGGCGGCCGGTTTCGAGACCGCCGAAGCGGTCGTCTATTGGTCACGCAGTTATGCATTGATGGGGCGAAACCAAAATTTGTTTATCGCGCGAAAGGCGGCAGCATGACGTATCGGCCCGGATTGCTCGCGGATTTCAATGCGACCCACGATTTTGCCGCGTTACAGGCCGAATTGCCGGACGGGTATGCCTATGGCGTTTTCACCTCCGACCTGCCGATTCTTCATGCCTACCTGCTCGATCCTGCCATAACTCAGGCCACGGCTCAGCTGGCGGCGCATGGCACGGCATCGCTGGTGGACCGGTTCCGGATGTTGGTGCTGCAGCAATTGCTGCGCAGTACGGAGTCGCTGGATGGAGAGGTGTGGGAGCTTGGCGTCTATCGTGGCGGAACAGCGTTACTGATTCGTAACACGATGGCGGCCGGTCCGGGGCCTGGCCAACGGTGTTTCCGCCTGTTCGATACGTTCTGCGGCCTCCCGCAGCCTGACCCAGAGCACGACCTCCATCGTGAAGGTGAGTTCGCCGATGTGTCGCTTGACGCGGTAAAGGCGGTCGTGGGGGCGGATGATTTCTTGGATTTCAGGCCGGGCATGATCCCTCACACTTTCGTAGGGTTAGAAAAATCAACCCTGCGATTTGCGCACGTCGACCTCGACCTCTACGAGCCTATTGCAGCGGCAGTTGAGTTCATCTACCCCAGATTGTTACCGGGCGGGATCATGGTCTTCGATGACTATGGTTTTGCGACATGCCCCGGGGCCCGGGCCGCGGTAGACGCTTTTTGTGTGCCACGCCGATTACCTCTCGTTGTTTTACCGACCGGTCAGGCCTTCCTCATCAAACGGTGATAGACGATGTCACGAATGTTAAGAATTAGTTTCGACCGCGCTCAAGGGCTGGACAATCTGCTTCAGGACTTGTTAACGCTACAGCATTGATTGTATATGGCCTCAAGTAAGGTATCGGAGTTTTCGGATGCGCAAAATCCTTCTCGGTGGCGCGGTTATCGGTCTAACAGCTGCGGCCATGCCAGCTCACGCCACGCCGCTGAACGGCGTGACGCTGTCCAACATCGTCGTGGGGACCACCACGTATACGGTGACGTTCTTCGATGGGTCGTTCAACAACGCACCGGTCCCTGGCCGGGATGTGTTCAGCACCGGCGCGCAGGCGCTGTCGGCGCTTAACGTGATCATGACCAACTCGACCTATAAGGCTCTCGCCGCGCCGGCCGGATTTGCCGGCACCGTCGTCGCCGACGGCCCGACGAAGCCCGGCACCGACAACAATCAGCCCGTTACCGTGGTGGACGCTGCGATCGAAGTGCGCGCGACTCCAGCCGTGCTCAATCAAGCCGTGACCGTCAGCACCGACTACTCCGCCCTGTTCGGCTATACCTACGCCGTGTTCTTGGCGACCGCCGTGCCGGAACCGGCCAGCATTGCCGTCGTGGCGTTCGGCCTGTTCGGCCTCGGCTGGGCCCGGCGCCGCTTCGTGAAATAGTCCGGTCTCACTCCCGGTCAAATAGGGCGCTGGCTTATAAGCCAGCGCCCTATTTTTATGTCTGTCTGGTATTATACCAACGGCCATAAAGGATGACCGTCTCCGTCATCGTCATTGCGAGCCGCTTGGCGAAGCAATCCAGGGGCCGCAAGAGCACTTGTTGCCCCTGGATTGTCGCGCCCTAAGCGGGGCTCGCAATGACGAGTCATTGGTTGACGGCCGTTGATATTAGGTCATCGGTTGAGCCACGTGCAGCGCATAGGCGGGACGGTCGAGCAGCCGCTCGTACCAGGCCGTCAGGTGTGTATGCTGGGGGCGCATGAGGTCGAATGACAGCCATCGATGCGCGTGCACGCCGATCGCGATGTCAGCCAGGCTGAATGTCGCGCCGGCGATATAGGGCCGCGTCGCCAGCGTATCATTTAGCAGTCCGTAATACCGGCGTAATTCGTCAGCCGCCGCCTGGATCGCGGTCAGGTCCCGCTTCTCTGGCGCGATACGCACGAGGCCTTGGAACACGGTCGAGTGCGGGCGGTTGAGCGTCGTCTGCTGCCAATCCATCCACTGATCCACATGGGCCCGCGCGCGCGGATCGTGTGGCCAAACCGGAGTATCCTGGCCCGGCGCAGTGGCCAGGTAGCGCAGGATGACGTTGCTCTCCCACAGGCTAAAATCGTCCTCTACCAGGGTTGGCACCACCCCGTTCGGGTTGCGTGCCCGATACTCCGGGATCGCCGTTCCGCCGAACGGGCCGCCCACGTCGCGGCGCTCATACGGCAGGCCAAGCTCCTCGAGGAGCCAGATCACTTTCATCACATTACTCGAGTTCGCCCGGCCGAGGAGGATGCGCATGCGTGGTGTTTCCCTGATCGAACGCCGAGCGTAGAGCGGCGGCGGGATTGCTCCAAGCGGGGCACAGGATCATATGGCGGCAATGATTATTCGTCCTGTGATCGTATGCGCGGCGGTGGGTCTGCTGGCCCTGTTGGCGGTGGGGGGCGCAGTGCTATCCGAATCCGTGCTGGGACTCGTGCCCTGTGCACTGTGCCTTTGGGAGCGATGGCCCTACCGGGTCATGGCCGGGGTGCTGGTCCTGGCGATGTTCTGGCCCAGTGGCCGCCGATTGTTAATGACACTGTCGCTTCTGGCCGGATTTGCGGCTGCCGGGCTCGGTGGATTGCACGTGGGGGTGGAGCGTGGCTGGTGGCCCAGCCCGCTGCCGGAATGCGCCGCCCCCGCCATGGGCGGCAGGACGATGGCGGAGCGGCTATCCCATATGCCCGCCCATCCCGCCAAACCGTGCGATGAACCGACCTATCTCGTGCCCGCGGTCCCGGTATCGATGGCAGAATTGAACACCCTGCTGGCCCTGGCGCTCGCGGCCTGGCTTGCCACATCGGTGATACACAGGAGAACGCACGATGAGTGACAGCGCCCCCCTTCACAGCACCCGCCTTCACAGCACCCGCCTTCCGGGGGACCCTTCCGAGCGTGAGATGATCGAGCGGATTATCCGGGTGGATCATGCCGGCGAGTACGGCGCGGCCCGGATCTATGAGGGTCAGCTCGCCGTCATGGGCCGCGGCCCGAAGGGGGATTTGATCCGCCATATGAAGGCCCAAGAGCAGGTCCACCTCGACACGTTCAAGCGGTTGATCGCGGAGCGCCGGGTGCGTCCGACGGCGTTGCTGCCGTTGTGGCACGTGGCCGGATTGGCATTGGGTGCCGTCACGGCCGCCATGGGGGACCGGGCGGCGATGGCCTGCACCGTCGCGGTCGAGGAGTCGATCGACGAGCACTACGCCGAACAGGCGGCCTCTCTCGGTGATCACGAGGCGGTCTTACGGGGGCACATCGAAAACTTCCGGGCCGAAGAGCAGGAGCATCGGGAGATCGGTCTAGCGCATGAGGCCGAACTCGCACCGGCGTATCGCGTGATGTCCGCGGTCATCAAGGCGGGGTGCAAGCTTGCGATCAAAGTCAGCGAGCGGGTTTAGCCCCAACCGTCAACAATCATGCTCTAGCGTATTGTTAAAGAACGCGGAAATTCGGGTCAGGTGAAGCCACCTGATCCGACACCGCTTTAGCTATCCAGTTCGCTGTCCCAATACAGATAGTCGCGCCAGCTCTGGTGTAGGTAATTGGGCGGAAATGAGCGCCCGTTATCCTGCAATTCCCATGTATTGGGTTGCACCGGCTTATGCCGTGGGTGCATGTGACACTCGCGTGGCAGCTTACTGCCCTTACGCAAATTGCAGGTGCCGCAGGCGGTGACCACGTTCTCCCACGTCGTGCGTCCACCGCGGCTGCGCGGGATCACGTGGTCGAACGTCAGATCCTGAGTCGGATACCGGATGCTGCAATACTGGCAACTAAACGCATCGCGGAGGAATACGTTGAACCGGGTGAACGCAGGCTTACGCGCCGCGGGAATGTAATCCTTCAGCGCAATGACGCTCGGCAACCGCATCGACATGCTGGGAGAGTGGACTTCGTCATCGTATTCGCTCAAAACCGACACGCGATCGAGGAACACCGCCTTCACCGCATCCTGCCAGGACCAGACCGACAACGGGAAATAGGACAACGGCCGGAAGTCGGCGTTGAGCACTAGCGCAGGATGATGCAGACCGCCGTCGGGCAATGCGCGCTCCATTCTGACCGGCACCGCATTTCCAGATGGCTCGTTTCACGCCGAGCCGCCAAGACTGCGCCGCCACGTTACCGTCCTTGTATCGCACTGCCGTCCCGCACCGGCAACCCGCAGGGCCCCGGTCGCGGGTCGACTGTCACGAAGCGTTCATGCCTCGGCGAAGATCCGCTGCAAAAATAGCGCTCCGGTCGAGAGTGCGGTGTCGTCGATGGCGTGTCCGAGGCCGGGCCGCCACAAGGTTTGCAGCGGGATTCCGAGTCGGTTCAGCGCCGCCTCGGACGCGAGCGCCCGGGCGAACGGCACAACCTCGTCATCCTCTCCATGCACCAGCAGGGTCGGCGGATGCCCGGCGCATTCCGCCGCCAGCTCCGGCGTGAACAGCAAGGTGCCGGAGAACGCGAGCAATCCGCGCGGGACGGGGGCCCGCCTAAGGCCCGCGTGCAGCACCATCATCGCCCCCTGGCTGAACCCCATGAGCGCCACGTTGTCCCTGGCGAGTTCGAGCCGCGTCAGCTCGGCGTCGATATAATGCTGCAGCGCGGGCGCCGCCCGTTGGGCCCCGGCATACAGCACGGCGGGACTGCGGTCCTCGAGGCTAAACCATTGCCGTCCATGCGGGGCGCCATCGTACGGCTCTGGTGCATGCGGGGCCACGAACACCGCGTCCGGCAGTGCGGAGGCCCAGGCGGGGGCGAGGTCGATGAGGTCGTGCCCGTCCGCGCCCACGCCATGGCACAGTACCACCAGCTGCCGCGCCCGGCCCTTCGAGGCCGGCCCCCACCGCAACCCGGTTAATGCCTCCATGACGGCCTCCTAATCGATCCGTGCCGGCACCCAGAGCGGGGTACGGTCCTTGTCCACCACCATCGCCCGCACACCCTCCGCCATGTCGGGATGCCGGGTGATGGTGCGGGTGAGGGCGAGTTCATTCTGCAGCGCGGCCTCGAGCGTGAGGCGGGCGCCTTTGCGGACCGCGTCGAACGTCCACAGCACGGCGCTGGGCGAGACGCTCCGTAAGGTGGCCAGGGTCTGCTGGCTCCACGGCGTGCCGAGCTGTTCCAGCCGGGAGACGATGGCGGGCACGCTATCGGCCTCGAAGCAGCGGATTTGGTCCATCAGCGCCGGAAGCTCGGCCGGGGCCGGCACCGCCGCCGCTGCCAACGCCGCCACACCATGTTCGGCGAGATCGGCGCGCAAGCTGGCGAGCCGCTCGCGCGGCACGAAATGCGTGGCAATCCCGGCAAACGTGGCGTCCGCGCCGGCCAGCCGCGCGCCTGTCAGCGCCATATACATGCCGATCGCGCCGCGCAGCCGGGGTAGGGCGAAGGTGGCTCCCACATCGGGGAAGAAGCCGATACCCGTCTCTGGCATGGCAAACTGCGCCGCCTCCGTCGCGACCCGCGCGCTCCCATGGATGGAGAGGCCGATGCCCCCGCCCATGCAGATGCCATCGATGAGGGCGACGAAGGGTTTGGGATACCGGGCGATGGCAAGGTTCAAGGCGTATTCGGCCTGAAAGAACCGTTCGACGCCGTCGCGGTCATCCGCCAGAACCAGGTCCCGGATCGCGCGGATATCCCCCCCGGCGCAGAACGCCCGCCCGCCCGCGCCCTCGATCACGATGGCCGCGACGTCCGGATCATCCCGCCAGGCATCGAGGCCGGCCTGGATCATCTCGATCATGCCGAGGTCGAGGGCATTGAGCGCCTTGGGCCGGTTCAGCAGAATGCTGCCGATACGGCCGTCGCGTTCGATATACACAGTCGGCGGTTCGGGAGGCAGATCGGTCAAGGCCGGGTGTCCTTTGAGGGAACCCGGCCTATACCGGCACCCGGCCTATACCGGCAATAGAAGGGCCGGTTAGCGCCGGGCCATCAGCCGGGCCGCCACCTCGGCCGCAAGGCGCGCGCCACTGCGGGGGGACCGGACCTGCACGGTCCGGGGCCGCCGCAAGACCAGGCCCATCGTCTCGCCGGCCAGGTTGACCATCGTCGCCGCTTTACGCATTTCCACCAGTGCCTGCTGGCGCACCTGCTTGGCTTCCACCTCGATCGCGTCGGGCTTGTCCGACAACGCCAGGGCTGCGAAGACGCCAGCGATGACCAGGTCCAGGCCGAGCAAGATGGCGCTGGCTACCAACGGCGTTACGTAGGCCGGGGTGAGAGCCTGAAATATCAGGACATGCAGCATGATCAGCATCCCCACCGCAAAGATCCCGGCGACGGCGGCGTACGCCCCCCGCATGCCCTGACGCCGGACCATCCGGCGCAAACGGAGCGTTTCCGCCGACGCTGCGATCTTAGCGAGTTCGATCGAACGCATCGGCTTAGCGGGCGATGCGGCCGAGCATGTAGCCCGCGCCGGCGGCGATCAGCAGCGCCACGATCGGCTGATCACGCACGCGCTCGGACAATTGCTCGGTTTGATCGGACGCCATGTCGCTCGCCTGCCGGGCGTAGTCCTTAGCTTGGTTCGCGTAGTCCTGCGCATAGCCGGCCGCGTTGGCGAGGGCGGGGGTCACGCGTTCCGACATCAAGGTCTGCACCTGGTCACGCAACTGGGCGATCTGTTCCTTGGCGTCTTGCGAGACATCGTTCATCGTGTTGGACATGGTGGCTCTCCGTGGGGTGATGACGTGTCAACGCCACGGAAAGCCACCGGTTGCCCGGTTTGAAAGCCGAGTTTGAAAAGGTGGCGGCGCTTTATTTACTTCCGCCACCACCCCCGCTTCTTGTCGGCCACCTCGACCTCTCCGACCACGATCGGCAGGATCGCGGGTGCAGATTCGGCGGGCGTTTTTTCGGGCACTTCCGGCTCGGATACTGCCACGACCGGGGCCGGGGCTGGGGCCTCCGCCGCCAGGTGAACAGGCTCGGGCGTGGGGTCCGCGACCGGCTTGGGAACGGGCTGGGGTGCCAATTCGGCGGTGGGTGGCGGGGCCGTTACGATGACCGGATCGGGGAGAGGTTCGGCGACCTGCACTCGATTGGCGAGGGTCAGCGCGCGCTCTTGTTCGGCCCGTTCGATCGCGTCGAAGATGTCGTAGGCCGAGGTGCCGGCGAAGGGATCGGCCGGGGTTGGCCCGGTATAAGCAGGAGCATAGGCCGGAGTATATGCCGGACTATAGGCGGGGGGCTCATGCGCAGGCTCGGCGTCGGACTCGGCGGCAGCGGCCTCCGTCTCCGGAGCATCGCCTGGCTCACGACGCCGGCGGCGTCCGCCGCGACGACCGCGGCGCTTACGCTCGGTCTCCTCGCCGGTTGCCGTTGTATCCTCGATTGTTGTCGCGTCATTCGGCGATTCAGCCGCCGTGACGCGCTCATCGCCGTCGGCGGGCTCGTTGTGGTCTGCCGGTGGGTCCGACACTTCAACGGTCGTTCCGGCTCCATTCTCGGCCGTCCCATTTTCAACGGTCCCATTCTGGGGTGAACCGTCCTCACGCCGGCCCCCCCGGCGGCGGAGGCGGCGGCGCTTTTGACGCTGCTCCCCCTCTTCCGCGGTCTCTCCGGCCCGCGCTTCCGTATCGCCGGGTTCGTTGTCTTCGGGGTCCGTCCCGTCCGCGTCCTGGTCGTTCTCATCGGGGCTTTCGGCCGCGGCCGGAACCATCTCGTCGTCATCCTCGAACGGTTCCGGCGGGGCCAATTGCGAGATCGGCATCGGCAACTCGGACACTGCCTGCGCCCGCACCCGGTCGATTCGTACCAGGGGCGGCAACAACGTGTCGTCGGCCGCAAAGGCCACGGTCATGCCGTATCGCTGCTCGACCTCCGCCAGCCGCACCCGTTTATGATTGAGGATATAGAGTGCGATCGACCCGGCGACATGCACGATGATCTCGGCCGCCCGGCGCTTGCCGCCCTCTTCTTCGACCGCGCGCAGCACATGCAGCGCCGCACTCTCGGTGCTGCGGACCGTGCCGGTCCCGGCGCAATGCGGACACATGACGAAGGCGGTTTCTGCCAATGAGGGGCGCAGCCGCTGCCGGCTCATTTCCAGCAGGCCGAAATGGCTGATGGAGCCGAGTTGGATGCGCGCCCGGTCGAATTTCAGCGCGTCCTTCAGCTTCTTTTCGACGGCCGCGTTGTTACGCCGGCTCTCCATGTCGATGAAGTCGATCACGATCAGGCCGGCCAAATCCCGCAGCCGCAACTGGCGTGCCGCCTCCTCGGCGGCTTCCAGATTGGTGCGCAGCGCCGTCTCCTCGATGCCGCGCTCCCGCGTGGACCGGCCGGAGTTCACGTCGATCGCGACCAGCGCCTCCGTCTGGTTGATCACCAGGTAGCCGCCTGATTTCAGCTGCACGGTCGGCACCAGCATGGCGTCCAGCTGCGCTTCGACCTGTGCCTTGGCAAAGAGCGGCTGCGGATCCTTCCACAGCTGCACCTTCTTCGCGTGCGTCGGCATCAGCATGCGCATGAAGTCCCGCGCCGCGCGCCAGCCCTGCTCGCCATCGACAAGGATATCGTCCACGTCCCGTGAATAAACGTCGCGGATGGCACGCTTGATGAGGCTGGCCTCCTCATAGATCAGCGCCGGGGCCATGGATTTCATCGTCAGCTCGCGAATTTGGTCCCATTGATTCAACAGGTATTCGCAATCGCGGATGATCTCGGGCTTCGGCCGGTTCGCCCCGGCGGTGCGGACGATGAGGCCCATGCCGCGTGGCAAATCAAGCTCGGTCGTCACTTCCTTCAAACGCCGGCGATCAGCGGCCGAGGTGATCTTCCGGCTAATGCCGCCGCCGCGGGGAGAGTTCGGCATCAATACCGAAAAGCGTCCGGCAAGTGAAATATAGGTGGTGAGCGCGGCACCCTTGGAGCCACGCTCCTCCTTGACCACTTGAATTAGCAGAATTTGGCGGCGCCGAATGACTTCTTGAATTTTGTAGTTGCGGGTGAAGCGGGGGGCGGCGCGCTCGGGCCGCTGATACTCCGTCTCATGCTCGCCACCCAGCTGCTCCGGCGGTGGCTCGGCCGGGAGTTGGTCATGCTCGTCACTGGTATCCTGCTGCGGGCCGGACCCCGGATTCTCCTCGGCCGGGGCGGTCAGCATGGCGTCGGACGGATCGGCCTCGGGTGCCAAATCCGCGCCGACGGCGATCTCCGCTTCCGGGGATGGCGCGTCCTCGCTCGAATGGTGGTCCGGTTCGTGTTGGCCAAGATCGGCAACCTCCGCCGGTTGAGGCTCCGCGGCCGGGTCCACCACTTCGCCCACGATTTCCGACTCGCCTTCGATTTCCGGCTCGCCTTCGATTTCCAAAGGCTCTTGGATCTCCAACGGTATCGCCCGTGCGGCGGTGTGCGGCTGGGTGGCGGCGCGTTCTTCGGCCTCCTCCTCTTCGCGGGCCTCCGCCTCTTGCATTTCGATCAGCCGTTGGCGGTCGGCCACCGGGATTTGATAATAATCCGGATGGATTTCACCAAACGCTAAGAACCCGTGCCGATTGCCGCCGTATTCGACGAAAGCCGCCTGAAGACTCGGTTCCACCCGGACGATCTTCGCCAGGTAAATATTGCCCTTGAGTTGTTGCTTCGTCGAGGTCTCGACGTCGTAGTCTTCGAGGCGGTTACCGTCCAGGACCACCACGCGGGTTTCTTCCGCATGGGTGCTGTCGATCAGCATGCGCTTCGTCATTATACTGAAAACTCCGTAGTGCCGCGGGCACGCGCGTGCGGAGCACAACGCGGCGGCGGCTTATATGATGGGAGGAAAGGGATCGTCCGCGGCCGCTAAACGGTGCGGCAATCAGCCGACGGGCAACGCTGCCCGTAGCGACGAACGAAAAGACCGGTCCGGTCTGGCTGTAAACCCTACGAGGCTGGACGGGCACGGACGATCGCATTCTATCCCTGGCTAGTGAACGCGCCGTGAAGCGGCGTCCGGTGAGGCATTTGCATCTATCCGCGGAACGCTATTCGTTTCCGCGCCAGACCCGGTGCGCGATGCCGCGCGGCGCGGGCCGGTGTGCAGTGACTTCAGCCGGAGCGGCGCGGCGACCATTTAGGACGCGCGAGCACGCAAACGAAGCCGGATTGCACCCCCGGAGCGAAGGTATAATGCCCTAAACGCGAGCCTTCCGCAAGCGTGCCCCTAGGGCCGTGCACAGAAGGCCGTTATATGGTAGTTTTGGCTCATGGAGTCCGCCCTTGGCCTTACCCGCCGATCCCTGTTTGCTGCCGCAGCGCTCCCGCTGGCAGATGGACCGCGCACGCCATCCCGCCCCCGCATCCTTCCGCTGGTGACGCTCGATCCGGGCCATGGCGGAAAAGACCCGGGCGCGATCGGTGCCACTGGTTCATACGAAAAGCACGTTGCGTTTGCCGCGGCGCACGAGCTCCGGCGCCAGCTCATGGCCGACGGGCGGTGCCGGGTGGCGCTCACGCGGGAGCGGGACGTGTTCATCGCCCTAGAGGATCGGGTCGCGATCGCGCAGGCGCAAGGCGCGGCGCTGTTCGTTTCCATGCATGCCGACGCGGTGCTGGACCGGACGGTCCGGGGTGCCAGCGTCTATACATTGTCGGACACAGCGTCGGACGATCAGACCGCAGCCCTGGCCCGGCGGGAGAACGGTGCCGACCGGTTCGGCGGTCCGCGCTTCCAAAACATGCCGCCGGCGATTGCGACCATTCTTGGAAGCCTGGTCCGGGAGGAAACCCGTGTCGGTTCTGCCCACCTCGCGCGGCAGTTGGTGGACGGCTTTGGCCCGCAGGTCGGCTTGTTGAGCAATCCGTCTCGTCACGCCGGCTTCCTGGTGCTGCGCGCGGCGGATATCCCGAGCGTACTGGTGGAGATGGGGTTCATGTCCAACCCAAGCGATGAGGCCGCCTTGCACCGTCCGGAGTACCGGACCCGCGTCGCCACCGCGCTGCGCGGATCCATCGAGTCGTTCCTGGCGTCAAGCAGAAGGGTGGCGGGATGAGTGCGAAACGAATAGATCACTGGTATGAGTAGCGATGGCATGAGTAGCGATCCCGGACCGTCCGAGCCGATTCCCCGCAAGCGCCGGCCCCTGCTGCGCGCGCTGCGCTTCGTCATTGGACTTACGGTGGGGGCCGGATTGCTGGCGGCGATCGTGGGCGGGGTCGTGGGCTATCATCAATACGAGAAATATGCCGAGGACCTGCCGACCCTGGACGGCCTGCGCCATTATCAGCCCCGGGTGATGAGCCGGGTGTATGCCGGGGATAGTCATCTGATCGCCGAATTGGCCACCGAGCGGCGTATTTTCGTGCCGGTCGCCGCCATCCCGGATTTGGTAAAACAGGCGTTTCTATCGGCCGAAGATCAGAAATTCTGGACCCATCGTGGCATCGACCCGCTGGCGATCGCCCGGGCGGGGTGGACGGATGTGCTGCAATACGGCTCTGGCCGCCGGCCCGTGGGTGCCTCCACCATCACCCAGCAGGTGGCGAAGAATATGCTCCTGGGGAATGAAGTCAGTGTGGCGCGTAAAGTAAAGGAGCTAATCCTTGCTAGGAGAATCGACCAATCCCTCAGCAAGGAGCAAGTGCTCGAACTCTATTTAAATGAGATTTATTTGGGTCTTCAGGCCTATGGTGTGGCGGCGGCGGCACAGAGTTATTTCAACAAGGGCCTGGATGAGCTGAGCTTGCCCGAGGCGGCATTCTTGGCGGCCTTGCCAAAGGCACCCAATAACTACAACCCGTTCCGCTTCCCGGACGCGGCCAAGGCCCGGCGGGACTGGGTGATCGAGCGCATGGTGGAAGACCACGCGATCACCCCGGAGCAGGGGGGCGCGGCGCGGGCCACGCCGATCCTGCCATCGGCGTTTCATCGTCCGGAGACGGTGGTGGGGGCCGAGTGGTTTGCCGAGGAGGTCCGCCGCGGCATGGTAGAAAAATTTGGGCCGGACACGACCACCCAGGGCGGGCTTACGATTCGCACCAGCCTTGACCCGGCGTTGCAAGCGGCGGCCGACACGGCGCTGCGTCACGGGCTGATGGCCTATGACCGTAGCCATGGCGGCTGGCGCGGCCCCGTATCGCATCTCGAGCTCTCGCGGCTCGACGGCACGATGGCGGGGCGGGGCTGGATTTCCCGCATCGCCGGGGTCACCCGCCCGCCGGGCATGCTGGCGGAGTGGCGGCTGGCGATCGTGATCGAGGTTGCGAATGATACGGCGCAGTTGGGCTGGGTCGAACGCTCGGTCGTGGCGGCCGGCGGGGTCCGGAACGGGACGCTCTATCTTCCGGATGTCGGCTGGGCCCGGCCCGTGCGTGGCGCCAGCTTCGGCCCCGCGCCCCGCAAAATGAGCGATATCATGGCCGTGGGCGACGTCGTGATGGTGGAGCCACAGGATGCGCCCGCCGGTCGCGGCCCCGCCCGGCCGGACCGGATGCTGCTGCGTCAAATCCCGCTGGTCCAGGGTGCGTTGGCGACGATCGACCCTTCGACCGGACGCGTCTTGGCATTGTCCGGCGGCTGGAGCTTCGAAACCAGCCAGTTCAACCGCGCGACGCAGGCCGAGCGGCAGCCCGGCAGTTCGTTCAAGCCTTTCGTGTATCTGACAGCGCTCGAGGCAGGGTTCTCTCCGAGCCAGAAGGTGCTGGATGCGCCGTTCTCGCAAACCGTTGCGGGAGTGGAGTGGAAGCCGAATAATTACGGCCTGAAATTCAACGGTCCGACGCCGATGCGGATTGCCCTCGAGAAATCGCTCAACCTCGTGACGGTGCGGCTGGCCGAGAAGGTCGGCATGGACGCGGTGGCGGAGACGGCGATGGCGTTCCACGTGGTGGACGGCATGCCGCGCGTGCTGCCGGCGGCGCTCGGCGCGGTGGAGACGACGGTGCTGCGTCAGGCGGCGGCCTATGCCGGGCTCGCGATGGGCGGCAAGGAGGTCCTGCCGTCCTTGGTCGATTCGGTGCAGGATCGCGACGGGCACATCCTGTGGCGGCCGCCCGGCCTATCGTGCCGCGGCTGCGACAAGCCGGAGCGCACGCCGAGTGTGCTGGACCAACGCAAGCAGGTCGCGGATCCGCAATCGACGTTCCAAGTGGTGACCATGATGCAGGGTGTGGTCGCGCGCGGAACCGGGTTTGCGGCCGGGCAGGGGCTGGGGCGGGCGATCGCGGGGAAGACCGGGACGAGCCAGGATTTCAATGACGCGTGGTTCGTGGGCTTCACCCCGGACCTCGTGACCGCGGTTTGGGTTGGCTATGACAATAATACGACTCTCGGTGAGAAAGAGACGGGTGGCGCCATTTCGGCCCCGATCTGGCATGAGTTCATGGTGGCCGCGCTTAAGGGCCGGCCGAACCTGGCGTTCCGCATACCGGACGGGGTGAAGCTCGCCGCGTGGGACAGCGGCAGCGGGCGGGTGACCGACGGGTTCAAGCTGGACCAGGTGCCGGGTGCCACGACCGGGGTCATCGGCACCGCGGATAATGGGTTATCCGTCAACACCAGCGCGCCGGGTTCCGGCGTTGGCATCGACAGCGGCATGGGCGGGCTGTATTGAGCGCGGCCCGAACCTAAATGGCTGTTCATGTCCACTGAAACCGACGCGCTCCATCAGCAGCTCAAGCAGACCTTCGCGCTGCTAAGGAGGCATCTTTGACTGGGATGTATCCACGGCACGGCTGGAGGAGCTGAACGCGCTCTCGGAAGACCCGGCATTATGGAATGACGCGTCCGCGGCGCAGACGCTGATGCGCGAGCGGAACAGGCTGGCCAGCTTGATCGGCGCGCTGACCACCATGGAAGGGGAGGTCGCGGATACCGTGGACCTCATCGCCATGGCGGAGGCCGAGGGCGATGCCGGCATGGTGGTGGACGGGATGGCCACATTGCGCACCGTCCTGGCAGAGGCCAAGCGCCGCGAGATCGAGAGCCTGCTATCGGGCGAGGCGGACGGGTTCGACGCGTTCCTGGAAGTGAACTCGGGCGCCGGCGGGACGGAGGCGCAGGATTGGGCCGAGATGCTGGCCCGCATGTATTCCCGCTGGGCCGAGCAGCACGGCTATAAGGTTCAGTTGATGGAGCAGAGCGAGGGCGAGCAGGCCGGGATCAAATCCGCGACCCTGCAGGTCACCGGCCCCAACGCCTATGGCTGGCTGAAGACGGAGGCCGGGGTCCATCGTCTGGTGCGGATCAGTCCGTTCGACCAGGCCGCCCGGCGGCAGACCAGCTTCGCCAGCGTCTGGGTCTATCCCGTGGTGGACGATACGATCGAGATCGAGATCAACGAGAGTGACTTGCGCATCGACACGTTCCGCGCGAGCGGCGCCGGCGGTCAGCACGTGAACAAGACCGAAAGCGCCATCCGCATCACGCATATCCCGACCAATATCGTGGTGGCGTGCCAAACCGACCGCAGCCAGCACCGCAACCGGGCGACCGCGATGGGCATGCTGAAGGCGCGGATGTATGAGGCCGAGCTGCAGCGGCGCGAGGTGGCGGCGAACGCGCAGGAGAATGCCAAGACCGATATTGGCTGGGGCCATCAGATCCGCAGCTACGTGCTGGCGCCCTACCAACTCGTGAAGGACCTCCGTACCGGGGTCGAAACCGGCAACCCCGGTGCCGTGCTGGACGGCGCGCTGGACGATTTCATGGCGGCCGCACTGGCTGCCCGCGTCGGCGCGACCCGCAGCGACGCGAGTGCCCAAGCGCAGTAAGCGTCCGCCGGACCAGGGGCACGGGAACCCACTCTCCAACGGTCCGTTCGCGGTTGATGGATGATGACATCTTCGAAACGGACGTGCCCGCCCGGCTGGACCGCCTGCCATGGGGGCGGTTTCACACGCTGGTGGTGGTGGCCCTGGGGATCACCTGGATCCTGGATGGGCTGGAGGTCACGCTGGTCGGCTCCTTGGCCGGTGCCATCTCGGACTCGCCGCGGTTGCAGATGGGACCGGGTCAGTTCGGCATCACCGCCAGCGCGTACTTGGCCGGAGCCGTCGTCGGCGCCTTGGGGTTTGGTTGGCTGACGGACCGGCTGGGGCGTAAGAAGCTATTCACCATTACTGTGTTAATCTACCTGCTGGCCACTATCGCGTCTGGATGTGCTTGGGACGTATGGTCGTTTGCGGTATTTCGCTTCATCACCGGCGCGGGGATCGGCGGCGAGTATGCGGCGGTGAATGCGACGATCCAGGAGCTGATCCCGGCCCGGCGACGCGGATTTACGGACCTGGTGATCAATGGCAGCTTTTGGCTTGGCGCGGCGATCGGAGCGGTGGGGGCGGTGGTGGCGCTGGATCCGCGGGTGATCGACCCGGAATGGGGCTGGCGGCTCGCCTTCGTTATTGGCGGGGTGATCGGCGTGTTCGTGCTGCTGCTGCGGCGGTTCATCCCGGAATCTCCCCGCTGGTTGATGACGCATGGCCGGCCGGAGGAGGCGGGGGAGGTAGTGGCGGCGATCGAGCGCCGGGTCGAGCGGGAGACGGGCCATCCCCTGCCACCGGTGCCGCCGGGGCGGATCCGGCTGCGGCGGCATCGGGGGGATTGGTTTGCAGCGAGCCTTCGTGTCCTGGCCGGCACCTACCGGCGGCGGACGGTCCTTGGCGTCGCGTTGATGGCGTCGCAGGCGTTTTGTTACAACGCCGTGCTGTTCACGTATTCGCTGGTGTTGACCCGGTTTTACGACGTGCCGTTCGGGCAGGTCGGCTGGTTCATGCTGCCGTTCGCACTGGGTAATTTCGCTGGGCCGCTGTTGCTGGGGCGGCTGTTCGATATTTGGGGGCGGCGGCGGATGATTAGCGGAACCTACGCCATCTCCGGCCTGTTGATGGCGGCGGTAGGGTGGATGTTTGCGCGCGGCTGGTTGACGGCGGCGGAACAGACAGTCGCGTGGACCGCGATCTTCTTTTTTGCCTCTGCCGCCGCGTCCTCGGCCTATCTCACGGTCGGCGAAACGTTTCCGCTCGAGGTGCGGGCCGTGGCGATCTCGGTTTTCTACGCATTCGGCATCTTGGCCGGCGGCATCGCCGGGCCGGCGCTGTTCGGAGCGTTGATCGAGACCGGGTCCCGGGATGAGGTGTTGCTCGGCTATCTGTTGGGCGGGGGATTGATGGTCGGCGCGGCGGTGGTGGAGTGGTGGCTGGGGGTGGAGGCAGAGGGGCGTTCGCTCGAGGACGTGGCGCCGCCGCTGTCAGCCGCATGAAACCGCGGACGTGCGGTGCCGTTAAATCGCCGTGGCATGGAGCCGCTCAAGGGATAGGATCATGGTCGACGAAAACCGAGTGAAGGGCGCGTGGGATCAGGCCAAGGGTGCCGTCAAGGAAGGCACCGGTAAGCTGGTGGGTGATCAGAAATTGCAGGCCGAGGGCATGGCCGACAAGGTCAAGGGGAAGGGCGAGAGCGCCGTCGGCAGTGCCAAGGATGCCGTGCGGGATGCCGTGAAGAAGCCCTAATTCAACGCGGCTACGGCGAGACGGGCGTCCATTGGGGCGCCCGTTTTCGTTTGATGCCAGCCGATCCCGCGCCATATACAGAGAGTGCGTTGGAGGTTTCGGGTGGTAGATCGGCAGAGTTATCGGGACGCCATGGCCCGCCTGGGCGCGGCCGTCAGCGTGGTCACGACGGATGGAGCGGCCGGGCAGTGGGGTTTTACGGCGTCGGCGGTGTGTAGCGTGACCGACCAACCGCCGACATTGTTGGTATGCATGAACCGGGGCAGCGCGGTAAACGAAGCGTTCAAGCATAACGGCGTGTTATGCGTGAACACTTTGGCCGCGTCACAAGAAGCGCTGTCTCCGTTATTTGGCGGCGGTGATGTTGTGATGACTGAGCGCTTTGCACGGGGCCGTTGGAGCCGGCTGGTCACCGGTTCACCCGTGTTGGAGGGTGCGGTCGTCTCGTTCGATTGCCGGATTGCGCAGGTGACGGAGGTCGGCACGCACAGCGTCGTGTTCTGCGAGGTCCTGGCGATCCAGTCCGGTGATGCGCGCGAGGGATTGATCTATTTCGGCCGCGCCTATCATCGAGTCGCCCCCGCCGCCGCTTGATCGAGGGCGTGGCGAGACGGGTCATTGCGAGACGCCGCTTGGCGGCGAAGCAATCCAGGAGACACAAGAGCGCGTGTTGCCCCTGGATTGCTTCGCCACGGGGCTCGCCATGACGGCTAAGCCTTACTTATGGCCGCTAATCCGGTCCATGAGGGCGAGGAGCACGCCTGAGATCACAAACAGCAGCAGTAACCCGGCATGCCACGCTAGCACACGGTCCGGCGTTGTTTCGATTTCCCAAAAATCCTCTAGCACGTGGATCGCCGAGATTGCGACGATACTAGCAATCAATTTCAGCTTGATCTCGGAAAAGCCGGTATGGGCCAGCCAGGCCGGATGGTCCGGATGGTCTGCGGTATCAAGCGGGCTTACAAAATTCTCATACCCGGCCAGGATCACCATCAGCACAAGGTTGGCCATGAGAGAGATATCTATCAGGCCGAGCAGGCCCAGGATCAGTTGCGCACTGTCACCGTTTATGGCAACCAACGTGAGTGCCACCGCGGCCTTACCGAACTTAATCAGCAATAGCAGCAGGCTCAATCCCAGCCCGGCATAAATCGGCGCAAGCAGCCAGCGGCACGAAAACAGGATGCGCTCGAAAGCGCCGGAGAAAGGTCTCGTCACGGGAGAGGCCGGCCCCGGGATAAACCGGGGCCGGATGTTACCTACATCTCGGAGTAGTTGCCATTCTTCCAGACATAGAACACATAGTCGGCGTTGGTAATGTCACCCTTCTTGTCGAAGGTAATCGGCCCGATCACCGTATCCTGCGGCTTGCCGGCGTGTAGAGCATCCGACACTTTCTTGGCGTCCGTGCTGTTGGCCGCCTTGGCGCCCGCGGCCCAGGTCTGCAGCGCCGCATACGTGTACAACGTATAGCCCTCGGGATCGAACCCCTTCGCCTTGAACTCGGCGACCACGGCGGCGGCGGTCGAGCGCTTGCGCGGGTCGGACGGGAAGGTCATCAGCGTGCCCTCGCCGGCCGGGCCGGCGATTTGCCAGAACTCGGCGGTCGCCAAGGCGTCGCCGCCGACCATGGTGATGTTCATGCCCTG
Source organism: Rhodospirillales bacterium (assembly GCA_043758105.1). GTDB lineage: Bacteria > Pseudomonadota > Alphaproteobacteria > Acetobacterales > Acetobacteraceae > JANPPS01. Next base: position 31,811 of record JAYVOF010000012.1, read on the forward strand.
CTCTTTGGCCTGGCGCGCAATCAGGCCGGTCTCGGTATGATAGCCGCCGACGTAAATCACCTCGACCCCGGCCTGCTTCATGCGGCTCACGATGGCAGAATAGTCCCGCTCACCGGGAGTATAGGCGGCGTATAGCGCCTCCGCCCCGCCATTGGCAGTGAGGCCCTTCTTGGTCTCGTCGGCCAGGCCCTTACCATAGGCCGAGTTGTCATGCAGGATGGCGATCTTCTTACCCTTGAAGTTGGTCGCCAAATACTTGCCGGCGATGGCACCTTGCTGATCATCCCGTCCACAGACGCGGAACGTGTTCCAGCCGCCCTCATCAGTATAGCGTGGATTGGTGCTGGCCGGGCTGATCTGCAGCACGCCCTCCTCGCCATAGACCTTACTGGCCGGGATCGAGCTGCCGGAGCAATAATGCCCGGCGACCACGACCACCTTCTTGCTCGCCATTTGGTTCGCGACCGACACGGCCTGCTTCGGATCGCACGCGTCGTCGCCGATCTCGAGAATGAGCTGCTGGCCGTTCACGCCGCCGGCCTTATTGATATCGGCCACCGCCTGCTCGGCGCCGGCCTTCATCTGGCTGCCGACCGCAGCGTAGGAGCCGGTCATCGGTCCGACGGTCGCGACGTGGATTTGGGCGTGGGCGGCGGCCGTGAACGCGATCATGGCGGCACCGGCGAACAATGTCCTGCGTAGCATGGTGGTCTCCTGAAACGAACGTGACCCCGTAACCCTATGCGTTCGGTGCGGGGCAGGGAAGCGGCTAATGCGCGCCTTCGAGGTAGGCCGCGCGGATTTCCGGGCGGGCCAGCAACTCGGCACCGGGTCCGGCCATGGTGATGGCGCCATTCACCAACACATACCCCCGATGCGCCAGCCGAAGCGCCTGATAGGCATTCTGCTCGACCAGCAAAACCGTCAGTCCTTCGTCTTGGTTCAACTGACGGATGGCACCGAAAATTTGCCGCACCACCAACGGCGCCAGGCCGAGGCTCGGCTCGTCCAGCAACAACAGCCGCGGTTGGCTCATGAGGGCGCGTCCGATCGCCAGCATCTGCTGCTCGCCGCCGGACAATGTGCCGCCGCGCTGGGTGAGACGCTCCTTCAAACGGGGGAATAGATGAAAAACCTGGTCGCGCAGCCGCTCATAGTTCCGCATTTGCACGACTTCCGCGCCCATCAGGAGGTTCTCCTGCACGGTCATGCGGGCGAAAATGCGCCGTCCCTCCGGGGCCTGCGCCATCCCCATCCGCATGATCTCGTGCGTCGGCGCCTGCGTGATGTCGGTGCCGTCATAGGTGATGCGGCCGTCGCGGGCGTGGGGCGAGCCGCAGATCGTCATCATGAGCGTGCTTTTGCCGGCACCGTTGGCCCCGATCAGCGTCACGATCTCGCCCTGCGCAACGTCTAGATCGACTCCGCGCAGCGCCTGAATCGCGCCGTAGAACGCGGTGACGCCCTCCAGCTTCAACAGGCTCATGCCGCGATGCCCCCCGATCCCATGGGCGCATCGACATCATCCTCATCACCCTCACCGAGATAGGCGGCGATGACGGCCGGGTCGGCGCGGATATCGGCGGGCGTGCCGTCGGCGATCGGCTTGCCGTGGTCCAGCACCACGATGTGGTCCGAAATGCGCATCACCACGCCCATATCGTGCTCGATCAACAGGATGGAGCAGCCATCGGCCTGGATGGATTTCAGCAAGCTGGCCAGCGCGTCACTCTCCCGCGGATTGAGCCCGGCCGCTGGCTCATCGAGGCACAGCAGCACCGGGCCGGTGCACATGGCGCGCGCGATCTCGAGCCGGCGCTGATCGCCATAGGGCAGGGCGCCCGCGGGGTCATCGGCGCGCGCCAGCAGACCGATCCGGGTCAGCCACGCCCGCGCCTGGGTAATCGCCAGCGTCTCCGCCCGCGCATACCCGCCCAGGCCGAACACGGACAGTAGGCCCGAGGCGACGTTGGGCATCAGCAAATTGTGCTGTGCCACCAGCAAATTCTCCAGCACCGTCATGCCGGCGAACAACCGGATGTTCTGGAACGTGCGCGCAACCCGGGCCCGCCGCGCGATCCGGTGACCCGGTAGCGTCTGCAATTCGAACGCCACCCCGTCCGGGTGAGTGAGCGCGATACGGCCGGAGGTCGGGCGGTAGAACCCGGTGATGCAGTTGAAAACCGTGGTCTTACCCGCACCATTCGGGCCGATGACCGACGTGATCTCCCCCTGCCGTGCCAGGAAACTCAGCGCGTTCACGGCCGTGAGCCCGCCAAAGCGCATGGTGAGGTCGGTGACGGCCAAGATTTCGGTCATGCCCGGCCCTCCGCCACCAATTCGGCCGAAATTTCGCGCGGTTTTCCCAGCGCCACGGTGGGGGTTCGCCCGCTCACGAGACCGCGCGGCCGCCAGATCATCACCACGACCAGTGCCAGGCCGAACACGAGCATGCGATATTCCTGCAAATCCCGGAACACTTCGGAGCCGCCGATCATCACCAACGCAGCGAGCGCGGTGCCGAGCTGGCTGCCAAGCCCGCCAAGCACCACGATGGCGAGCACAATGGCGCTCTCGAAGAAGGTGAAGCTTTCCGGGCTGATGAACGAGGCACGGGTGGCGAAGAAGCAGCCGGCCAGACCGCCGAAGCCGGCCCCCATGGCAAAGGCGGTCAGCTTGGTGACCGTGACATCGATGCCCAGGCTCCGGCAGGCGATTTCGTCTTCCCGAAGCGCTTCCCACGCCCGTCCGAGTGCGACGCGGCGGAGGCGGAGTGTCACCCAGTTCGTCAGCAGGGCCAGGGCGAAGATCACGTAATAGAGGAACGCCGCCCGCTGTGTGGGGCTATAGTCGATCGGCATGCTGTGGCTGGCCATCCACGCGACGAAGGTATTAGCCTCGCCAGAATTGGTGAAGGTCAGGCCGAATAGCGTGGGCCGCGGAATGTTGCCGATGCCGTTGGGCCCGCCGGTGACACTGACCGAGTTCAGCAGCACGAGGCGAATAATCTCACCGAAGGCCAAGGTGACGATGGCCAGATAGTCCCCGCGCAGCCGCAGCACCGGGAAGCCGAGCAGCACGCCAAACGTGGCGGCAACGACGCCAGAGAGCGGCAAGCACTCCCAAAAGCCAAACCCCATCTGCGACAACAACGCAAAGGTATAGGCGCCGATGGCGTAAAACGCGACGTAGCCAAGGTCCAGCAACCCGGCGAGCCCAACCACGATGTTGAGCCCCCAGCCGAGCATCACGTAGGTCAGCACGATCACCCCGGTATCGATCGCATACCGCCCGCCATAGAACGGCAGCGTCGCGGCAAACAGCAACAAGACGGGCGCCACGAACCGGCCGGCCCGGGTGAGCGACTCGGCCAGGGATCGGTTGGATTGATACGAGCTGCCGAAGCGCTCGCGCCAGGCGAGCCACGCCAGACGGCCGGCGAAGACGGCACCCACGACCTGAGCCAGCAATAGCGGGCGCGGCACCAGATAGAGGCCGCCGGGTCCCGATTCCGTCCGGAGGCCGAGCATCACGCCGAACAGACCCAGCGCCACGAGAGCGGACAATCCGGCGTCCCGCAATTTGGCACTCATACCTTTTCGACGTCCGAGCGGCCGAGCAACCCGGTCGGCATGAAGATCAGCACGATGATCAGCACGCTGAACGCCGCCACGTCCTTATACTGTGTGCTGAAATAGGCGGACCAGAACGTCTCGATCAATCCGATGGCGAGGCCGCCCAGCACGGCGCCGGGCAGGGAGCCGATGCCGCCCAGCACGGCCGCGGTGAACGCCTTCACGCCTGCGACGAAGCCGATGAAGAAGTCGATCACCCCATAATACAGCAGAAACAAGAACCCTGCGACCGCCGCCAACGCCGCGCCGAGGACGAAGGTGAGGCTGATGGTTCGGTCCGTGTCGATGCCCAAGAGCCCGGCCATCTTGATATCCTGCTCACACGCCCGCATCGAGCGGCCGAGCGAGGTGCGGGACACGAGATAGGTGAACGAGGCCAGCACCAGCAAGGTGACCACCATGATCACGATCTGCATCCAGCTGAGCTGCACCGCGAATCCATCGACATTCATCAGCTGTAGCCCGCCGGGAATGACGGGCGCGATCGGCTTCACCCGTGCCCCCTGACCGAGCTGAGCATATTGCTGCAGCACGATGGACATTCCGATCGCGCTGATGAGCGGCGCCAGGCGGAAACTGCCGCGGAGGGGGCGGTAGGCGATGCGCTCCATGGTCCAGCCGTAAAGTGCCGCGATGGCGGCGGCGAAAATGAGGGTCAACGCCAATGCGAGCGGGACCGAGGTGAGGCCGAGGCTGGACAGCGCCGTGAGGGCGATCAGCGATAAAAACGCCCCGATCATAAACACGTCGCCATGCGCAAAATTGATCATGCCGATAATGCCATAGACCATGGTGTAGCCGACTGCGATCAGGCCGTAGATCATGCCTAGGGTCACGCCGTTGATCAGCTGTTGTAATGCGTATGCCACTCTGTCGCCTCCCGGTCCTAACCTCGCTTGGAACCAAGCGTTACTCAGAACACGGGGCTGCTCCCCGGCGCAAGCGCGGATGGGCCCTTTGCATCGGCGAAGGGCTTTGCTATACGCCGCGCTCCCGACGTGCGGGCGCTTAGCTCAGTTGGTAGAGCAGGTGACTCTTAATCACCGGGTCGTAGGTTCGAATCCTACAGCGCCCACCACGTCTGCACGGTCTGGCTCACACTCTTCGATGTAGGTTGACGAATTCTAGCAAATTCCGAGTAGGATCCGCCTGTCTCTAAAGTTATATGCTTTCCCACTTATGCGAAGTGCACATACGGGGGTCCACGGGTTTGACGAAGCTGTTGCGTATGATCGGTTCAGAGCGCAGCGCCGTAACATCGTTGGAATTTGCCTTGATCGCCGCGCTGGTCGCACTCGTCATGGTGACGGGGGTTCGCACCTATGGCAGCAAATTGGGTTCGGCTTACTCCAATTACGCGGCCGATATTCCAACCAATTAGCCTAAATGTAGCATTTCTGGTGCGAGCCAGCCGATCCCTGCGAGGGCAGCACCGATCACCCCCAGGCCAATGCCCAGCAGGGATAGGAATGAAACACCGGTGATGATCGAGGCGGAGGATACGACGATCGCCACCTGCAACGCCGCCGCGGCATATTCATACAGATGATACTTTGCCATCGCGTGTTCGCGCTCCTCATCGGTCACCCGTGCGCGCTCCATTAGTTCTTTTCGGCCTTCTCCGGTCGTCGGCTCACTGTCCCAGCGTGTGGCGGTGGCGCGCCAGGCGGCTTGTTGGACCTCGATCGCGGTGCGGAGCGCCGGGTCCGCTCCGGCTTTTTGTAGCTCGGCGGCCTCGGCCGCGGTGCGCACGGTGGTTTGGCGGATCGTTTTCGCCTGAAAGAACGACCATAAATTGGTGGATTGAACGTTTCGTGCCAGCGCTTCGGTCTGTGCGCTCTTGGCACCGGTTTCTGCGATAGCGAGGCAGAGCGCCAGCACGGCGATCAACAGAGCCACGCGCTTGTCTTCGACAATTTCGACCTGGCCGGTTTCCATGTTTTTTGCTCCGCTGTTGCGAAAGTGATGGCACGGGACGCGTCGATGTCAAAGCGTCGGTCCGCGCGCCTTGGCTCGGTTTGGTTTTGCACAGGCGCCAGCTCCCGCGTAGTGTCCGGCAAAACGGAGGACCACCATGACCCAAAATCCGGAGACCCTCGCGCTGCACGCCGGCTTTCATCACGACCCGGCCACCGGTGCCGTCGCAGTGCCGATTTATCAGACGACCAGTTTCCAATTCGATAGCGCCGAGCACGCAGCCAATCTGTTCGCATTGAAAGAGTTGGGAAATATCTACACGCGGATCATGAACCCGACAGCCGACGTGCTGGAAAAGCGGGTAGCGGCGCTGGAGGGGGGAGTGGCAGCGCTCGCGGTCGCCAGTGGACAGGCGGCGACAGCGCTCGCGGTGCAGAATCTGGCACGAATCGGCGACAATATCGTAAGCTCCACCAATCTATATGGTGGGACTTGGAACCTGTTTGCCAACACGTTCAAGGACATGGGGATCGAAGTTCGCTTCGTGGATCCGATGGACCCGGAGGCGTTCGCCCGCGCGACCGATCACCGGACCCGGGCCTATTACGCGGAGACACTGCCGAATCCAAAATTAGAAGTGTTCCCGATTGCCGAGGTAGCCGCCATTGGCCGCCGGCACGGCATCCCGCTCATCATGGACAACACCGCGTGCCCGCTGCTGGTTCGTCCGTTCGAGCACGGTGCGGCGGTAGTGGTGTATTCCGCGACTAAATATTTGGGCGGCCATGGTACGACCATCGGCGGCCTGATCGTGGATGGCGGCAATTTCGGCTGGACCGATGCGGCCCGGCAACCGACGCTGCATCAGCCGGACCCGAGCTATCACGGTGCCGTGTGGGTCGAGGCCGCTAAGCCATTAGGACCCATCGCCTACATCCTGCGCGCGCGCGTCTGCCTGCTGCGCGACCTCGGCCCGGCTATGAGCCCGCATAGCGCATTTATGATCCTCCAGGGCATCGAGACGCTGCCGTTGCGGATGGAACGGCACTGCCAGAACGCACAAAAAGTGGTGGATTTCCTCAGCACCCATCCGGAGGTGACTCGCGTGATCCATCCCTCGCAACAGAAGGGTGAAGCCGGGGCGCGCGCGGCAAAATACATGCGCGGCCATGACCGCGGCGCCCTGGTCGGCATGGAGCTGAATGGTGGGGCAGAGGCCGGGCGGGCGTTCATCAACCGCCTGAAGATGGTGCTGCACGTGGCCAATATTGGCGACGCGAAGACCCTAGCGATCCATCCGGCCAGCACAACGCACTCCCAATTGGAAGCGGAGGAGCAGATGGCCGCAGGCGTCAGCCCGGGCTACGTGCGCCTGTCGATCGGCATCGAGCACATCGACGACATCTTGGCCGATTTGAGTCAGGCGCTGGAGGGAGCGCGGCTGCGTGTTGCTGCATGACCGTCGTGCGGCATGCGGATGAGGCCGGTTTCGACATCGGGCTTCGCCAGTTTTTTGCCTATCGCGATTTGGGGGTGAAGGACGCAAGCGGCGGTGCCTACGCCGCCCACGTAATCCGAGCGGTACCCGGCCAGCACGCGATCCCGCAGTGGCACACCCACGCGCTGGGGTTCCAACTAGTTTTCGTGCTCCGCGGCTGGGTGGAATTCGAGTATGAGGACATCGGTCACGTGCGCCTCGAACAAGGTGCCAGCGCGTATCAGCCGCCTGGCATCCTGCATCGGGAGGTGGCGCATAGTGACGATCTTGAGATGCTGGAGGTCACCTCCCCGGCGGAATTCGCAACGGCTACGATCGAAATGGCACCGGTTGATCCGTGACCGCGCAAACGGTATCTATGTGGCGGCGCGCGGGCGTAGCATAATGGCAATGCGGTAGCCTTCCAAGCTACTGACGAGGGTTCGATTCCCTCCGCCCGCTCCAAATCCAGCCTCACATGCCGCCCTCACAGGCTCGAACCTATGATGCTCCTAGCCTGCGGCACCAGAGATGGCCGGCCAAATTCGGACGGCGCTATAAGTGGAACCTCTGCCTGAAAGCGGTGAAGATGCCGCGGTTCAGGAGCGATCATGGCAAGACGACTAAGGCTTACGCATAGCCCGGCCTTCAAAGCAAAAGTGGCGTTGGCAGCGCTGAAGGGCGAAAAGACGCTGGCGGACTTGGCGCAGCAATACGATGTGCATGCGAACCAGATCACGGCGTGGAAGGCGCAACTGGCCGAGGGGGCGGCGGGCCTGTTTGGCGGCGGTGCTGCTGCGGCCGAGGTGCCTGCTCCGGTCGATCTCAAGACGTTGCACGCCAAGACATGCTCCGGGCGGACGGCGTGGTGGTCGGGCGGGCGCTGGTGGCCACGCTGATGCGGCGGATGGGGATTGCGGCGATTTACCGGCGTCCCAATACGTCAAAACCCGCGGCCGGGCACAAGATTTACCCGTATTTGCTGCGTGGTTTGACGATCGACCGGCCGAACCAGGTCTGGGCGATGGACATCACCTACATTCCGATGGCGCGCGGGTTTGTTTACCTGGCGGCCGTGGTGGACTGGTTCACCCGGCGGGTTCTGAGCTGGCGGCTGTCGATCACGATGGAGGTGGAGTTCTGCCTCGATGCGGTGGAAGAGGCGCGGGCGACCTACGGCAAGCTGGAGATTTTCAACACCGACCAGGGCAGCCAGTTCACCAGTGCGGCGTTCAACGGCCTGCTGCTGGAGCACGGGATTGCGATCAGCATGGATGGCCGGGGCGCCTGGCGGGACAACGTGTTTGTCGAACGTCTGTGGCGCTCGGTGAAGTATGAGGAAGTGTATTTGTGAGCCTATGACAGCTTGGCCGAGGCGCGGGTTTGTCTGAGCCGGTATCTGTCGTTCTACAACACTCGGCGTCCGCACTCGAGCCTTGACGCCCGGACGCCGGATCACGCCTACTTCCATCACGCACCGCTGTCGGCAGCAGCATGAATTTCGGTGCCGTTCACGGGGCATTCCCTACGGTCGGGCTGCGACCTTCCTCCGCGATGCCCCGTGAACGGCGGGCTACCCCATCAACCGGCAGAGGCTCCACTTAAAGATACCGAAACGTTGTCTCGATCAAGCCGGCCACCTCTGTCTCGCAATGACGAGTCACGTCGTACGGCGGGTGGTATAACACCAACCAAATGCGTGACCGGTTCTCTGATCTCGTCATTGCCAGCGGTTGTGTCCCCGGACGTGGTGTAGGATCTAGTCATGGTCCGCCCGCCTGCGTCGCCCCCTAGGGGGCG
>JAYVOF010000013.1:0-6865 GCA_043758105.1 Rhodospirillales bacterium
AAAGCCGATTTGGTTGTTTACGATCAAGTGGATCGTGCCGCCGGTCCGGTAGCCGATCAGCTGGCTCATGGCGAGCGTTTCATACACCAATCCCTGCCCGGCGAACGCCGCGTCTCCGTGCATCAGGATGCCCATCACGGTGTGGCGACCCTTGGTGTCCCCAGCCATATCCTGCCGGGCCCGCACCTTGCCGACCACGACGGGATCAACGGCCTCGAGGTGGGATGGGTTAGGCTGCAGCGAAATATGCACGTTCTGCCCGGCGATCTCGACATCCGTGCTGGTGCCGAGGTGGTATTTCACGTCACCCGACCCCTGCACGTCATCGGGCTTAAAACTGTTGCCACCGAACTCACTGAAAATCGCGGTGAATGGTTTCTTCACGATATTGACCAGCGTATTGAGCCGCCCACGATGAGGCATGCCGATCGCGACCTCCACCACGCCGCCGGCCGCGCCGGTTTCGATAATGGCATGCAGCGCAGGGATCGTGACCTCACCGCCCTCGAGCCCGAACCGCTTGGTGCCGACGTAGCGCTTTTGGCAGAACGTTTCGAACCCCTCCGCCTCCGTCAGCTGACGTAGAATCGTGCGTTGTTCGTCAGCCTTAAATCCGTTGACCCAGGGGGCCCCCTCGATGCGGCGCTGGATCCAAGCCTTTTGCTCCGGGTCCTGGATGTGCATGAATTCCACGCCGATCGGGCCGCAATAGCTGTCGCGGATGATCTGCATGATCTCGTTGATGCTGGCGCTTTCACGACCCAGCACATTGTCGATGAAGATCGGGCGGTCGCGGTCGTTCGGCCCGAAGCCATAGGTGGTGGGGCTCAGCTCCGGATGGGGCGTGGGGGTTTGCAGACCCAGCGGATCCAGCTTCGCCTCCAAATGGCCACGCACGCGATAGGCACGGATCAGCATCAGCGCGCGCAGGCTGTCCAACGCGGCAGCGCGGACCTGGTCGGCAGTGGCACCCGATGGGGCGTCCGCCACAGGCTTGCCTGCTTTCACCGCGGACTTAGCCTCTGGCTCGACGACGTTGAAGGTCTGCGGTGCCCATGACGCGCCGCTCGCATCCTCGAGCACGCCGCGGGCTTCGTCGTTGAGCGAGGCAAACAGCTCAGCGAAGCTGGGGTCCACGCTCGCCGGGTTACCCGCCCAGCGTGCGTAAAGATCGGCGATATAAGCGGCGTTGGCGCCGTTCAGAGCGGAGGCAAGGACGTCAACCCCAGGCATGTTTTTTCCCTACAACGTCAGTGCGGAGCTTAGCCGCGAAACCCTATAGCGCTAATCGGCCTAATATAGCGTTAACAGGCGTGCAGTGATTGCCGGGCAGCTACGCGTTAGCCGATCAGCTTACGGCTGGCGTCGATCAATTCTTGGACGGAGGCGCAGCTTTTGTCGAACGCCGCCTGCTCGGACGCGGTCAGCGCGATTTCGACCACGCGCTCGACGCCGCCGGCACCGATCACGACGGGGACGCCGACATACAAGTCCTTCACGCCGTATTGGCCGCTCAGATGTGCGGCGGCCGGCAGCACGCGCTTCTTGTCCTTGAGGAAACTCTCGGCCATCGCAATGGCACTAGCGGCCGGGGCGTAGAACGCGCTGCCTTTTTCAAGCAGCTTCACGATTTCGCCGCCGCCATTGGCGGTACGGACGCAGATCGCATCGATTTTTTCTTGTGTGGACCAGCCCATCTTGATCAGGTCCGGTACCGGAATGCCGGCCACGGTGCTGTAACGGACCAACGGCACCATGGTATCGCCATGGCCGCCCAAGACGAAGGCGGTGACGTCTTCGACCGACACGTTGAACTCATGCGCCAGGAACAAGCGGAACCGGCTGCTGTCCAAGACGCCCGCCATGCCGACGACCATATGCGTTGGCAGGCCAGATTTTTGCTGCATGACCCAGACCATGGCATCGAGCGGGTTGGTGATCACAATGACGAAGGCGCCCGGGCAATATTGCTTGATACCCTCCGCCACGGTGGCGATCACGCCGGCATTCTTCGCGACCAGATCGTCCCGGCTCATGCCGGGTTGGCGCGGGAAGCCGGCGGTGACGATCACCACGTCCGACCCGACGATGGCACTGTACTCACTGCCGCCCACCATGTGGCTATCGAACCCATCGACCGGCCCGGATTGCATGATGTCCAGCGCCTTGCCCGCCGCGACACCGCCGAACACGTCGAACAACGCGACGTCACCAAGTTCCTTCAGGCCGATGAGGTGGGCTAAAGTGCCGCCGATGTTGCCGGCGCCGATGAGAGCGATTTTGTTGCGTGCCATATATAAGGAGTCCTGTTACGCGGGTGCGGCTGACTACCGCATCCATTTTTGCCGGGCAAGCGCTCGGCGTTTAACCTGGGCTTCGCGGTGGTTAGCGAGTGTGGCATAGGCGTGTAACGATTTGTTAGTAAAGCTCCGGTATTCTTACTAAAGGCCGGCCGCGGGCTTGGTGGCGACGGGGAGTGGCTCTTGGGAGTGATTTTGGACACGAACGCCTTTCCGATCGACGCTGAGGTGATGACGACCGGCCCGAGGGTGAGCGTCGTGACCCCCGCCTATAACGCGGCACCCTATCTGTCGCAGGCGATCGAGAGTATCCTTGGTCAGACGTTCACCAATTTCGAACTGATCGTGGTGGATGACGCCTCCACCGATGCAACGGCGGCGATCCTGGCCAGCTACCGGGATCCGCGGCTGCGTGTGGTTCGCAACGAGCAGAATCTCGGAATCGTCCGGACCCGTAATCGTGGTATGAGCATGGCAAGGGGTGAGTTGATTTCACCTTTCGACGCAGACGATATAAGTTTACCGAACCGGCTTTCCAAGCAAGTGGCCTTCCTCGACCAGCATCCGGAGATCGTCCTCGTCGGAACCGCCACCAGATACTTGGAAAATGGCGATATCCGGCCCGGAAAACACGTGCATAACACGGCGCCCGTTATGCTACGCTGGCTCATGTATGTCGATAACCCACTTGGCCATTCGACCCTGATGTATCGTGGCCGCACCGTGGCGGCCCTGCATCAGCTTATGGATGTCGAGTTTCAATATGCCGAGGATTTCGAGTTTTGTCACCGCCTCATCGGTGAGGGTGAAGTGGGCTTCTTGGATGAGCCGCTGGTGCTGTATCGGCGGCATCCAGGTGCGGTGTCCGTCAAGCATGAGGCGGCCATGCTGGACTACTCGCTCCGGGTGCTCGAGCGCGCCTACCGCGTTTGGTTTGGGGATGGAGCGGGGGCGGCGGCGGCCATCGTGAACCACTGTCTGTTCGCGCGCCGTCCGCCCGCCAATGCCGCGGCATTGACCCAAATTGGTGACGTGCTGACCCGGCTCGCCCATGGCTTTCTTGAAACCTATCCGACCACGCCCGACGAGCGGGCGGCCATTCTGTCCCATGCCGGCGCGCTATGGTGGGGCGTCGTGCGGGCCGGGATGCGGTCCGGGCGGATCAGGACGCTACTGGCACCCCCCCCGGACATTGCCCGGACCAGCCGCACCAGCTTTCCCCCGACCGAGGCGGCGCTGTCGGCGGCGTCGGGTCTCGTCCCGTTCAAGCGCGCCCTGCGGCGGGTGTTGCGCGGCCAGCAGGACCGTCAAAGTCCCGCCGCGACCCGCCCGGCCTCGTTGCATCACGTCACCTACCACCCGGCACCGCTCGCGCTGGAACGACCACCCACGCTCTATGTCGTGGTCGATACCGAGGCCGAATTCGACTGGAATGCCCCGTTCGACCGGGCCCAAACCTCGGTCACCTCCATGGCCGCGATCGAGCGGGGGCAGGAGGTGTTCGACCCCTATGGCCTGCGTCCGGTCTATGTGACCGACTATGCCGTCGCCAGCCAAGCCGGCGGGGTCGAGCCGCTGCTCGCGATCTATAACCGGGGCGGCTGTGAGATCGGTGCGCACCTCCACCCCTGGATCACGCCGCCGTTCGAGGAGACGCTGTCGGTCCGTAATTCCTATGCCGGCAACCTGCCGATCGCGCTCGAGCGGCAAAAGCTTGAGAATCTGCTGGGCGTGTTCCGCGCTCATTTTGGCTTCGATCCCAAATTCTTCAAAACCGGGCGCTACGGAATCGGCCCGAACACGATCCGGCTGTTACAGGAATATGGCATCGAGGTCGATTTCAGCGTCATCCCCGGGCGCGACCTGTCGTCAAAGGGTGGACCGGATTTCCGTCGGTTCACGTCGGCCGCCATGATTGCCGGCGACCTGCTATCCGTGCCGATGACCAGGGGACAGACCGGGCTGCTGTCAGGCTTTGGCCCGCGATTGGCCTCCATCGTCGAATCGCCCGCCGCCCAGCGCCTGTCGCTCCCCGGCGTGCTGTCGCATCTCGGCCTGATGGAGACCGTGACGCTCACGCCGGAAGGAGTACCGGCACCCAAGCAGGTGGCGCTGATCCGCGCCATGCTGGCCCGCAAAGAACGCAGCTTCGTGCTGCATTATCACAGCCCCTCCCTCGCGGCCGGCTTCACGCCCTATGCACGCGATACGAACGGGGCGAAGGAAATCGTGAGCCGTCTCCGCGATGTATGCCGCGTGTTCTTCGACGAGATCGGGGGGGTGCCCGGGCATCCGCAGGACCTGTTGCCGCCGGCCCATCGAACGGTGGCACCCAACGTGCTGCGCAGCGTCGCGGCCTGGAACCGATAGGGATTGAACCCATCAGGTCAGGTGCGGGAGCGCCAGGTAATCCCGGCTTTGCATTTCGATCAACCGGGAGGCGGTGCGCTCGAATGCGCGGGCACCTTCGCCCCGTTGGTAGAGTGCATCGGGTTCGGCCGCCGCACTCGCGATCAACTTGACCCGGTGATCATACAGCGCGTCGATCAGTGTGATGAAACGCCGGGCCACGTCATGGTTATCCGGAGACAGCCGGGGCACGCCGTCGAGCACGAGAGCCTCGTAATGCGTCGCCAGCGCCAGATAATCACCCGCCCCGAGCGCCTGTCCGCACAGCGCGTCGAAATCGAACCGCGCGACGCCGATGGCTGAAAGCGGCACCATAAGGCTGTGCCCCATGATATGGAGCCGCTCAGAGGTGGGCGTGGCCCCGCCGGTGAGGTCCAGGAACGCTGCGTCCAACGCCGCATCCGCCCGTGCATCGGCCGGGGTGTGCCAGGTCGGAATCCCGCGCAGCTGCGCCCGTCGCCAATCCCGGCTGCCATGCATGACGATCATATCCAGATGCTGTTTCAGCATGGCGATGAACGGCAGAAAGGCATCGCGTCCGGGCTGGCCGAGGAACAGGTCGTCGATCCGGGTATTGCTGGTCGCCACCACGACAACGCCGCGCGCGAACAGCGCCTGAAACAGACGGCCCAGGATGGTGGCGTCGGCCACGTTGGTGATCTGGAACTCGTCGAAGCAGATAAGCGCGGCCTCCCGCGCGAGGGCGTCCGCGATGCCGGGGATCGGGTCATCCGATTGCCCGGCTTGGCGCGCCTCATGCATACGGCGGTGCATCTCCTGCATGAATTGATCGAAATGCACCCGGCGTTTCCGCGGCACTTCGGCTGTCAGATAGAACAGATCCATCAGCATGCTTTTCCCGCGCCCGACGTCACCCACCAAATACAGCCCGTTCGGGTAGCTGTCTGGGATGTCATCGGCGCGCTTGCGCTGCAGCACGCGTGACAGAAAGCCGCGGTCGGGAATGCCGGGGGCCGGGTCATACTGCCGAAGCCGAAGCCACAGCGCCTGCAGGCGCTCGGCCGCTAGGGCCTGCACCGGGTCCGTCAGCAGCTCACCAGCATCGAGTTTGGCGCGATAGGCGGCGAGCGGTCCCTCCATGCGCGGCTTAGAATTCCCCGGCTTTTTGCAACACCTGCATCAATGGATCGCGAGCGTGTGACGTAAGGCAATCTTCGGCGCAGGCGTGTGGTAGCGTGACGTAAACCAAGGTCCACAGTTCATGAGAACCCTCCTAACGGCGGCGCTGCTGATGACGGCGATGCATGTTGCGGAAATTCGCACCGAGCCATTCCCCTCCTACACCTGCCGCACCGGGCTGTCGCGGGTGTCGCAGCCGAATTGCTGCGTAAATAAGCCGTGGTGCGCGGGATCGCTCAGCATTGGGAGCACGGTGAAACGCATTCCCGACCCGCGTGTCTGATCTGCACCCGAGCCCGGTTGCAGCACAGGGCGGGGCGGCGGTAGAACCTGGCATGGCCCTGCTCGATTACGACGCGCTTGGCGCGACCCCGGTTTCGACCGACCCCTTCACCCATGTCGTGGTCCCGGCCTTCGTGCCGCAGCCGGGGCTTGATGCCGTGGTCGCCGGGTTGCCGCCGCTGGCGAAGGGCGGGTCGTTTCCGACCACCGGCCTTCGTCTCGGTGACGCTGCGGCCGCGTTGATGCGGGAACTGGAGGCACCGCGTTTCCGTCAATCGATCGAACAGAAATTCGGCTTGGCGCTAGACGGTGCACCGGTGATGGTAACGCTGCGCGGCCAATCGCGTGAGAAGGACGGCCGCATCCATTGCGATAGCCTAGCCAAACGGGTGACGGTGCTGCTGTATCTCAATCCCGAGACGGAGGCGTGGGCGAAGCAGGAGGGGTGCCTCCGGCTGTTGCGCTCACCAAACGACCTCGAGGATTTCGCGGTCGAAGTGCCGCCGGTGAATGGCACGCTGCTGGTGTTTCCGAACGGGCCGACCACCTGGCACGGCCACAAACAATTCGTCGGCCGCCGGTTCGTGGTGCAGCTCAACTGGATGACCACGGACGACAAGGCGCGCTACGAACTGCGCCGGCACCGGGTTACGGCCTTCCTCAAGCGCCTGACCCGCGCGGCCTAGCGAGCAGTTCGAGGGCCGCGTCCACCACGCGCGCGACTGGCAAGGTGT
>JAYVOF010000014.1:0-40554 GCA_043758105.1 Rhodospirillales bacterium
GGCATATCGAGCTCGCGGCGTGCGTGGAATTCATTCATACCGCGACGCTGCTGCATGATGACGTGGTGGACGAGAGCCTGCTGCGGCGGGGGCTGTCGAGCGCCAATGCGGTGTTCGGCAACAAGGCGTCGGTATTGGTCGGGGATTTCCTGTTTGCCCGCGCGTTTCAGCTGATGGTGTCGGACGGGTCATTGAAAGTGCTCGGTATTCTGTCGCACGCGGCGGCGACCATCGCGGAGGGCGAGGTGTTGCAGCTGGTGACGCAGAACGACCTCAGCACGTCCGAGGAGCGGTATCTGGAGGTCGTGCGCGGCAAGACCGCGGCTCTGTTCGACGCGGCGTGCCGGGTCGGTGCCGTGGTGGCGGACCGGCCGCTTTCGGAGGAGGAGGCGCTGTCCGAGTATGGCGGCAACCTCGGTATGGCATTCCAACTGGTGGATGACGCGCTGGATTACGCGGCCGACCAGGTCACGCTGGGTAAGACGGTCGGCGATGATTTCCGGGAGGGTAAGATCACGTTGCCGGTCCTGGCCGCCTACCACGCGGGCAACGCTGAGGAGCGGGCGTTCTGGGTGCGCACGATCGAAACGAGCGACCAGAACGATGCGGATTTGGACCGGGCGATGACGCTGATGGCCGCCCGCGGTGCCATCGGTGCGACTCTGCGCCATGCCGGACGCTTCGCCGACGCGGCCAAGGCGGCGCTGGCCCCGTTCCCGGACAGCCCGGTGCGCCGGGCGCTGAGGGACGTGGCAGATTACACGGTCAGCCGCGTGAGCTGACCGCCGGCCTCCCGCCTCTCCCGCTTGCGGGAGAGGGCCCGGGTGAGGATGGGGCCACCGGAGCCGGCGGTCTCGCACGAGGTTGCGCCCCTCGCCCTCCAAGCTACATTGAGGCGAGCGCAACGTAGGATCTCCGATGCCCCGCAAGACCGGCCGCCAGTTCTTCGCCAATCCGGGCCCGACCAACATCCCGGACAGCGTGCTGCGCGCCATGGACCGTCCGACGATCGACTTCATGGACCCGGAATTCATCGCCGTGTTCCAGGAGGGCGTGGCCGGCCTCAAGCGCGTGCTGCGGACGGAGGGCGAGGTATTCCTCTACACCGCCTCCGGCCATGGGGCGTGGGAGGCGACGCTGATGAACCTGCTGTCGCCCGGCGATACGGTCCTGCTGCTGGAAAGCGGTTGGTTCAGTGACGCCTGGGGCGACATGGCGGTGAAGCTGGGCCTTAAAACCCAGACCGTCGCGGCCGATTGGCGCCGGGGCGGGGACCCACAGGCGCTGACGGCGGCGCTCCGGGCCGATACGGCGCACGCCATCAAGGCCGTGCTGGTGGTGCATAACGAAACCGCGACCGGCATGGCGCTGCCGCTGCCGGAAATTCGCGCCGCGATCGACGCCGCCGCGCACCCGGCGCTCTATCTGGTGGACACGATCTCGTCCCTGGCATCGCTCGAATTTCGCATGGCCGAGTGGGGCATCGATGGCGTGGTGGGCGGCAGCCAAAAGGGCCTGATGCTGCCGACCGGCTTCAGCTTTACCGCAACGTCCGCCAAGGCCATGCAGGCGCATGCGACGGCCAAGATGCCACGGCATTATTTCGACTGGACGGTCATGTTGACCCGCGCCTACCGCTCGTTCGTGGGCACGGTGCCGGTCAGCCTGTTCTATGGTTTGAAAGAGAGTATCCGGCTGATCGAGCTGGAGGGCCTGGACGCCGTCATCGCCCGGCACCACCGCCTGGCGGAGGCGACGCGCCGGGCCGTGCGCGCGTGGTCCGGCAATAACGGCCCGCAATTCTTTTGTTTGAATCCCACCCGGTATTCGGACAGCGTGACCACGGTCATGATGCCGGACGGGTTCGACGCCGATCAGGTGCGCAAGACCGCCCTGGACCGCTTCAACGTCTCGCTCGGCGGCGGGTTGGGTAAGCTGGGCGGCCAGGTGTTCCGGATCGGCCATTTAGGCGATTTGAACGAGCCGATGGTGCTGGGCACGCTGGGGGCGGTGGAGATGAGCTTGCGCATCAACAACGTGCCGCACGGCCGGGGCGGGGTGGATGCGGCGATGGAGTGGCTGGCGGCGTGACCGCCCCTCAATGAGTCTGATTGTTTTGCAGAGCGAATAAGCCCGCAAGGCTGTGCAAATATTCGTAAGCTGGCCTAAAGCCGTCATTGCGAGCCCGCTTGGGTGAAGCAATCCAGGGGCCTCAAGGACTGGCCCATGTGGCAGTGGAACGTAAAGGTCTGTCTTTGGCGCCCCTGGATTGCGTCGGCCAAGCGGCCTCGCAATGATGATGTGGGTGTTGTTATCACTCGCCAACACTATCGTTGACTGCCCAACATATTAATGCGTTCTTTCCATCCATGGCCGGCTTGATGTTCGGGGCTCTCATGTGCGGAAGAGCCGCTTCTGAGCCATTGTCATTGCGCGACCTTGCGATGGAATATAGGCGTGACACCGCAGCCGCCGATGTCCGCTTCAAGGGAAAACGAATTGATATCGTCGGCCAGATCGAAAGTGTTGGAACCGACTATCTCGGCATGAAGGTGGAGAATGTGGCGCGCATTCGAGCAGGCCTCGACCGCCTTGGGCAGCAGGACGCACGCAGTCTCCGCCCAGGCGCGACCATTTCGATGAGTTGCGTAATCGACGGAACAGGCTACTACATGGTTGAAATGACCCAGTGCCACAGTATCACACTGGCACGCTCGGCATTGCCTTTGCAGGCATCGCAGGCACGCCCGCAGCAGCCCCATGCTAATGCCCAGTCGCGACATCCCCTGCGCGAATACCACAACACGCCCGACATGGAGTGCGACCTAGGACGCCAATGTACTAACGGCGAGTTCTCGCAGTTGTTGGCAGATCAGCGGAGCAAGTGGGACATCACGCCGGACTGGATACAAGCACGTTGCATGGCGGAGCCAACTCTTCCCCGCCTTGAGAAGTGCATCATCGAAAACACTCTGATCTGGCTAAACAGAAATCCGTCCACAAGTGCAAGTTGGCTTCCCGGCACGTAGGACTCAGGTTCAGGGCGGCCTTCAAAATCCTAACTCGGTTGGACTGTGCGAATAGCTATCGGGCACCCACCAATCAGCGTCCATTTTAGACCTGAACAACGTAATAATCGGATTGTCCTCCAGCGACTCGACGGTCGCCAAAAATTCCGATCCTATTCCGTGTGAGCCGTCAATAGTTGCCGCAGGCTTCCATCCGACAATACAAACCGCTGATCGCGCATTGCCGCCACTACCTCCCGATGCGCAATGGAAACCACCGTCGTGCCCGGCAGCCGCGTCTGCAGCGTCCGGTACAGCTCTGCCTCGCCCACCGGGTCGAGCGCGCTGGTGGCTTCGTCCAAAAACAGCCAGTCGGGGCGAAGGAGCAGCGCGCGAGCAATCGATAGGCGTTGTTGCTCGCCGCCGGATAGGCGTTGCGCCCAGGGCTCTTCGTGGTCTAGGCGCGGGATCAGCGCCGCCAGGCCGGCGTCGGTTAGGGCTTGGACAAGGTCCGCTTCGGCATAGGCATCCGCGGTCGCCGGGTAGGCGATGGCCTGGCGGAGGGTGCCGATCGGGAAATAGGGGCGTTGGGGCAGGAACAACGACCGGCCGGGGGGGCGGGCGATCTGGCCGGTGCCGAATGGCCAAATCCCGGCCAGGGCGCGGAATAGGGTGGATTTGCCCGATCCGGACCGGCCGGTGATGAGTGTGGGCGTGCCATGGGCCAGCGTGAGATTCGCGTGCTGCAGCAATGCATCGCCGTTCGGCAGGCGTAGCGTGAGGTCGCGGACGGCCAGGTCATCGTCCGCCGCTACCACAGCGGTAGGTCCCGTGGCCGACATCGTCTGCGCCGCCGCGATGGCGTCTTGGAAGCCGCGGAGGCGGACGATCTGCGACCGCCATTCCGCGAGCTGCGTGTACGAATCGACGAACCAGGACAGCGCCTCGTTCACGCTGCTGAACGCGCCGGCGGTGCGCATCATGCCGCCGAGCGGGATGGCACCCGAAAAATAGCGGGGGGCGGAGATCACCAGCGGGAAGATGCCGGCGAACTGGCCGAAGCCCAGCGTGAAGGCCTCGAGCTTCAGTTCCCGCCGGGCGATCCGGATCCAGTTGCCGGCGATGAAGCCGAACCGTCCGGACGCGGCCGCCCGCTCCGCCGCCTCACCGGCCGATAGCGCCACCGCCTCCGTGTTGTCCCGCAAGCGCGCCAGGCCATAGCGGAAATCCGCCTCGAACCGCTGCTGCATGAATTTGAGGCCGACCAGCTTGCGGCCGATCAGATGCGTGAGCCACGTGCCCGCCCCGGCATAGATTAGCGCGAGCCACAGCATGTAGCCGGGTATGGCGATCCCGAGCACGGTCACGCTGCCGGACAACTCCCACAGGATGCCGGCGAACGTCACGAGGCTCACGACCTTGGACAGGAATGTGATGCTGAGCAGCAGCGCATTCTCCACATAATCCCGCACGTCTTCGGCAATCCGTTGGTCGGGGTTGTCCACACCCTCCACCCCGCCAAGGCCAATGGTGTAATAGGCCCGCCCGGTGAGCCATCCGCCGGTAAACTGCGCCGTCATCCAGCGCCGCCAGCGGACCTGCAGCACCTTCCGCAAATAGACCCGCAGGCAGGCGATCGGGATATACAGCGCCATAATGGCGACGAAGCCCGGCATCGTCTTCCCGTCCTCGGACGGTGCCCAGGTAAACAACAAACTGATGAACGCGTCCCAATCCTTGTTTTGGAGTGAGTTGAAGAAGTCGCCATTCCAAGAATTCAGCAGCACGTTCAGACGAACGCCGCCGAGGTTCAGCGCGAGTACGACAAACAGTAAAAGCCGGGCGGTCCAGCGTTCCTCGGAATTGAAAAACGGCACACCGAGGCGCCAGGCGTCCCGGATGAGGTGGGTGGTGCGGCGCATCACGTGACGGTCCGGAGGCGGATGACGCCCTTCATAGTCAGAGGATCGATCGCGCGCCCCTTGCGGGTAATTTCGATCTTCCCGTCCAGCGCCAGCCGGACCGCGACCCGGCGCACCACGGGCAACAAGACCTGCCAGTTTGGCTGCATCGTTCGCGCCACATCACTCGGACAGATGGATTTGCCGGGTCCGCGCTCACGGGTCAGGCCGAGGATCGAGCTCTCGATCTGAGCCTCGGCAGCGTTTGGCAATGGGTCGGGCGTGTCAGGGATCATACCCCAGAGGTGGCGCAGGTTGGCCGAGGCTGCAAGTTCGCCCGGCGCTAATGCCGGAGGGATTGCGGATTGAACAACGATCCGAAGCCCTGCTGACACTGTAGCCCACAGAGGAACGCCCGCTGCGCTTCCGTCTCGATGCCCTCGGCGACGACCATCAGATCCATGGCCTGCGCGGTGCGCAACGTCGCGTGGACGATGGCCGCATCCTCCCGGTCTTGCGGCAGATCGCGGATCAGGGTCGTATGAAGCTTCAGCGTCGTGAGCGGCAGGCGTTTGAGCATGGTGAGGCTCACGTGGCCGGCGCCGAAACCCTGCAGCGACAGCCCGATCCCCAGATCGCGGATGGCAGAAAGGGTGAGCAGGGTATCGATGTCGCCATCGATGAACACCGGCTCGGTCAATTCCAGCTCGAGCCGGTGGGGTGCCAGGCCGGAGCGGTCGAGCGCCAGGCCGATTTGCGTGAGCAACGCGCCGGATTGCACCTGCCGCGGGGACACGGCGACCGACAGGCTGGGTCCCGGGGTGGCCGGATCTGGGCGGCACGCCTCGTTGGCGCACGCCTCGGCCAGCATCCAGCCCCCGATCAAGTTGATCAGCTCGCTCCGTTCCGCGACGGGGAGGAATTGCGCCGGCGGGACCATGCCGTGCCGCCGGTCGGGCCAGCGCAGATGCGCCTCCCGCGCGATCATGGCCCCCGTGGCCAGGTCGTGCCGGGACTGATAATGTAGCGTCAGGCGGCCATGCTGCATCGCCTGCTTGAGCTCCCGCTCCATCCGCCGCCGTTCGATGGCCGAATTCGGGAGGGTGGGACTCGCAGCTGGCGCGTCCTCGGCTGGGGCGTTCTCGGCTGGCGCGTTCTCGGCTGGGGCCGGTGCGCGATCGCTGGTGTAGGCTTCGGCTTCGATGTGCATGGAACCGTCTCTCTATGCTCGCTCAGTCTCATATTACGCTGCATAAGTTAAGGAACCGTGTAAGCCGGGCGGGGCATCGGCCGGATGACTGGCACATGTCGCCGCAGGGCCCCATATCGGTCGCATGCGCCAGAACCACCCCGTTTATCTCGATAATCAGGCCACGACGCGGTGTGATCCGCGGGTGCTCGATGTGATGATCCCGTGGTTTACCGAGCGATTCGGCAATCCGCACAGTGCCGAGCATCGGATGGGTCAGGACGCGGAGGACGCGGTCGAGGCGGCGCGGGCACAGGTGGCGGCGCTGATCGGCGCGCAGCCGCGGGAGATCGTTCTGACATCGGGTGCGACGGAGGCGAACAATATCGCCATCAAGGGTGCCGCCCGTTTCGCGTCCGCGATGGGCGATCCGCGACGCCGGGTCATCACCGTGGCGACCGAGCATAAATGCGTGCTGGAGAGCGTGGCCGACCTGGCGGCCGAAGGGTTCGAGCCGGTGGTGCTGCCGGTGCAATCGGATGGAATGCTGGATCCGGAGCGGCTGCGTGCGGCGCTGGCGGTCCCGACGCTGTTGGTCAGCGTGATGGCGGTCAATAATGAGACGGGGGTCGTGCAGGACCTGGCGACGCTGGTGGCCCTGGCGCGCGGGCAGGGCGCGCTGTTCCATACCGACGCCGCGCAGGCGCTGGGCAAGATACCGGTGAGCGTCGAGGGGATCGATTTGCTGAGCCTGAGCGGCCATAAGATATATGGACCGAAGGGCGTCGGCGCGCTGTATGTCCGGCACCGCCCCCGGGTGCGGCTTCGTCCGCTATTTTCTGGCGGCGGGCAGGAGCGGGGCCTCCGCGCCGGGACGCTGCCGACGCCGCTGGTGGTGGGTTTGGGGGAGGCGTGCCGGATCGCTGGGCTGGACATGCAAACGGAGGCGGCGCGGCTGACGGTATTGCGGGACCGGCTGCTGGCGGGGTTGCGGGTGCCAGTGACGCTGAACGGATCCGCCACGCACCGCGTGCCTGGCAACCTTAATCTGACGTTCCCGGCCTCCGCCCTGGCGCTGATGCAGTCCGCCCCCGATCTGTGCGTCTCCACCGGGTCCGCCTGCAGTTCCGCCGCGATCGAGCCGAGCTATGTGTTGCGGGCGCTCGGCCTGTCGGATGATGCGGCGTCCCGCACCTTGCGTCTGGGCCTGGGACGCTTTACCTCCGCCGCCGACGTGGATTTCGCCGCGGACGCGCTGTCCTGTGTATTGATCGAGGCCTGAGATGCCCAAAATGACGTTTATCGAGAAGAACGGCGCCCCGCGTGAGGTGGATGCGCCGCTCGGCCTCAGCGTGCTGGAGATCGCGCACAAACACGGCGTGGATGTGGAGGGCGCGTGCGAGGGCTCGCTCGCCTGCTCCACCTGTCACGTGATCATCGACCCGGCGTGGTTCGGCAAACTCGCCAAGCCGACCGAGGACGAGGAGGACATGCTGGATTTGGCCTTCGGGCTCGAACAGACGTCCCGCCTGGGATGCCAGATCGTGATGACCGCCGCCCTCGATGGCCTGGTCGTGCGCCTCCCGGCCGGAACCCGCAACGCCGGTTAGCATGAGTCCGCGCCGCCGCATCGTGGCCGCCATGTCCGGCGGCGTGGACAGCTCCGTGGTGGCGGGGCTGTTGACGGAGGCCGGACATGAGGTGATCGGCGTCACACTGCAACTCTATGACGGCACCACCGGACGCCGCGGCTCGTGCTGCGCCGGGCGGGACATCCATGACGCGCGGGACGTGGCAGACCGGCTGGGCATCGCGCATTACGTGGTGGACGCGCAGGCACGGTTTCGTAGCGCCGTGATGCAGGATTTCGCGGATAGCTATGCCGAGGGCCGCACTCCGGTGCCGTGCGTCCGATGCAACCAAAGCGTGAAGTTCACCGATCTGCTGGGGCTCGCCCGCGATTTGGGCGCCGACGCGATGGCGACCGGGCATTACGTGCGCCGGGTGGACGGCCCGGACGGCCCCGAACTGCACCGCGCGGCCGACCCGGCGCGTGACCAGAGCTGGTTCCTATTCGCCACCACCCGCGACCAACTGGCCTTCACCCAATTCCCCCTGGGCGACATGCCGGACAAGGCGACCGTCCGCGCCCACGCCGCCCGGCTCGGCCTGCAGGTGGCGGACAAGCCGGACAGCCAGGATTTGTGCTTCGTGCCGGACGGCAAGTACGCCGCGGCAGTAGAACGCCTCCGCCCCGACGCGGCCGCTCCCGGCGAAATCGTGGCGCAAGACGGCCGGATACTGGGCCACCACGCCGGCGTGGCCCGGTTCACGGTCGGACAGGGCAGGGGCCTCGGCCCCGCCAGCTTCGACGCCGGCACACGGCAAGCGGTGCTAGCCGTGCAGCCCGGCACCCGCCGCATCGTGGTCGGCCCCCGGCAGGCCGGGTCGGACCGGGTGCGGGTGCGGGAGCTGAACTGGCTCATCGCCCCGCCGGCCGGCGGCCTCGTCTGCACCGTAAAGCTCCGCGCGCGGGAGGCGGCGCATCCGGCAACCGTGCGGATGACGGAGGACGGGGCCGCGGTCCAACTGGACCGTCCCGCCCTGGCGGCACCGGGTCAGGCCTGCGTGTTCTATGACGGGGACCGTGTGCTCGGCGGCGGGTTCATCGTGGCCTGAGCGAATGACAACCTGTGATGGCCGCCGGCACGGACTGCGTCCTGTGCCGCAGCGGGGTCGAATACACCGATGCAAAACGGATCACGGTCGGCCTATTTCGATGCTACACGCGTGTATGCAAGCGTGTAGAACAGAGTGATGCTCTCCAGGACTGACGCGTTGGATACGGCCAGCGACACATTGCCAGCCCCCTATGTCGGAGGCGGTGCCATGGGAATGTTGATTGCCGCCAAGGATTGGCAAACGACGCCGCTCGGGCCGCTCGCGTCCTGGCCGCAGAGCTTGAAAAGCGCGGTCAGCCTCACGCTCGCCTCACCGGTCGCCATGATCGTGCTCTGGGGGCCGGAGTTGATCCAGCTCTACAACGACAGCTACGCGACGATCGCCGGTCTCCGGCACCCGGCGGCGCTGGGCCAGCCGAATCGGGAGTGCTGGCCCGAAGTTTGGGCGTTCAATGCGCCGATCTTCGCGGCCGCGCTGCAGGGCAACTCGCAGTCCTTCACGGGTCAGGAGCTCGTCATCGAGCGCCACGGTGTTGCCGAGCGGGCCTGGTTTGACCTGACTTACAGCCCGCTCTATGACGAGGGTGGCACTGCGGCCGGGGTGCTCGTCATCGTCATCGAGACGACGGGACGGGTATATGCCGACCAGCAGGTCACCGCCGCGGTCCGGCGGCAGCGACGCCTGTTCGAGCGGGCACCCGGTTTTATCGCGATCCTGCACGGACCCGAGATGGCGTTCGAGTTCGTCAACGATGCGTTTACCCGGCTGTTCGGCGGCCGAAACTTCATCGGCCGCACGGTGCGGGACGCGTTTCCGGACCTGGTGGGCCAGGGCTTCTACGAGCTGCTGGACAACGCCTATGCCAACGGCGAGCGCTTCGTCGCCAGCGATGTCCCGATCCAGCTGCAAAATTTGCCGGACGTGCCGCCTGATGAGCGGTTTCTCGATTTCATTTATGAACCCATTCTTAATGACCACGGGCAAGCGACCGGTCTTTTTATCGAGGGCCATGACGTCACCGACGCCCATGTCGCCCGGGCCGCATTACAGGCCCTGAACGCCGACCTTGAACGGCAGGTGGCCGAGCGCACGCGCGAACTCGGCCAGACCTGGCAGGTCAGCCCCGACCTGCTGGGCATCCTCACTCAAGACGGCTATTTCGAGACCACCAACCCCGCGTGGCAAGTCGTGCTCGGCTGGTCCGCGGCCGAGCTTGCGGCGTCTGTCTTCCTCGACTTCATTCATCCGGACGATCTCGAGCGCACCAACGCCCAATTCGAACGGTCCAAACACGGCGAACTGGCGCTGCGCTTCGAGAATCGCTATCGCCGGCGGGACGGCGAGTATCGCTGGCTGTCCTGGGTGGCCGTCCCGGGAGGCGGAAAGTTGTATTGCAGCGCGCGCGACGTGACGACCGAGAAGCAGCAGGCCGAGGCGCTGGGCAAGGCCGAGGAGGCGCTTCGTCAGTCGCAGAAGATGGAGGCGGTAGGCCAGCTCACGGCCGGCCTTGCGCACGATTTCAACAATCTTCTGACCGGTATCTCCGGCAGCCTTGAGCTGTTGCAGAACCGCTTGGCCCAGGGACGGGTCGCTGGCATCGAGCGCTATCTCACTGCGGCGCAGGGGGCGTCCTCGCGCGCGGCAGCGCTGACGCATCGCTTACTGGCATTCTCGCGGCAGCAGACGCTCGTGTCCAAGCCCACCGACCTGAACCTTTTAGTCGCAGGCATGGAAGGTCTGGTCCGGCGCGCCGTGGGCCCATCGATCGATATCGACCGGGTGACCGAGGCGAAATTGTGGACCACGCTGATCGACCCGGGTCAGTTGGAGAACGCTCTGCTGAACTTGTGCATCAACGCCCGCGATGCCATGCCGGAGGGCGGGCGGCTCGTGATCGAGACCGCCAACCGCGCGCTCGATGCCAACACCGCCCGCCGGTTCGAGCTGCCGGAGGGCGATTACGTCTCGCTATCTGTTGGCGACACCGGGTGCGGCATGACGCCGGAGGTGGTCCGCCGGGCGTTCGATCCGTTCTTTACCACCAAGCCGCCCGGCCTGGGAACCGGGCTCGGTTTGTCGATGATCCACGGCTTCGTACACCAGTCCGGCGGACAGATCCGCATCACCTCCAAGCCCGGCCAGGGTACGACAGTGTGCCTGTATCTACGGCGCCATCATGGTGGCATATCCCGTGATGATGCTGCCAGCGGACGGGTGGCGGCGCGCCGTGCCGGGGCGGGTGAGACGGTGCTGGTGGTGGAGGACGAGCCAACCATTCGAATGCTGATGACCGAAGTGCTAGAGGATCTCGGCTACGCCGCAATCGAATCCGCGGACGGCTTGGCCGGGCTCCGGATCGTGCGGTCAGGTGTGCGGATCGACCTGTTGATCACCGACGTGGGCCTACCCGGCGGCATGAACGGCCGCCACCTCGCCGACGCCGCCCGCGCCCTGCGGCCGGGCCTTCGCGTGCTGTTCATCACCGGGTATGCCGAAGTCGGGCTGCTGAGTCACGGCGACCTCGATCCGGGCATGCACGTGCTGACGAAGCCGTTTCCGTTGGACCTGCTCGTGGTCCGTATCAGGGAACTGCTTGCGGGGCCGTAGTTACTGGACCTCCTTCAACGAATCGATCGCCCGCTCGACGTCCCGGCGCAGCACTGGTTCGCGCGCGTCACTTCGCGCCTGCATGAGCCAAATCCTAGCCTGCCCGGCATCATGCTGCGCCGCGGCACTTCGGCCTGCGCGCAAATATAAATCGGCTGCACGGGCCGGGTCAGGGGTGTCGTGAGCGGCGAGCGCCAGACAGCGGGCCATGCCGCGGTAATCGAGCGCGGTGCGGCGAATATCGGCGGCGGCGAGGGCAAGGGTAGGGTCGCGTGTGACGCGGGCTTGGAGTTCGGTTTGGTCGCCGGGGTCGGCTTGGGAGGTTAGCGCGGACGCGGCGTGTTGGAGGGTGGCGCGGTCGTGGTGGGAGTCGGCGATCAGGCCGCGGAGGAACCAGGCGGGGTTGGACAGGGACGCGGTGGTCGTGAGCGTGCTGGCCCAGCGGTCGGCTTCGGCTAAGCGGTTGGTGCGGAACAGGGCGGTGGCGGTAATGAGGTCGAGGGCTGGGTCGGTGAGAGTGCGCCGTTTCAATTCGGCGCGGAGGTTTTCTGCGGTTTGTAGGGCGGTGCCGGGGTCGTTCGCGGCGAGTTGGGCGGCGGCCAGGTTGAAGCCGGCATCGGCGATGGCGCCGGCATCGTCACGCTCGCGGGCGCGGGTGAGGGCGGCGCGGTATTGCTCGGCGGCTTGGGCCGGGAGCTCTTGGGCCAGCGCGATGTCACCGGCGTGTTCGAACCGGGACAGGGCCTGGTCGGTGGGGGCGACCGGTGCCGGGTGGGAGCAGGCGGATAGGGCGAGCAGGGCGTATAGGGCTGGTTTCACGGCCGCACCGTAGTCAACGGCAGACGCCTCGTTTCGGGGGCGATCGAGCCCGATAGGGGCCAGGTGTGGCGGAGTTGGGACGACAGCTTTTCCAGCTCCGCCACCGTCTGCTGCGTTTGCGTCAGCAGCGCCGGCAGATTGGCGGTGCCCGTTGTCACGTTCTTCGTGATGCCCGGCGTCGCCCCCGCCAAATCCCGCGTCGCCGACTGCACGGACGCCAGCGCCGCGTCGATCTTTTTCACAAGCGCCGGCACCCCCTGCGGGTTCGAGACGGAGGCGGTGAGTTTGCGCACATCCATCAACTCCGCCTGCAGCACGTCCGTCGTCTTCCGCAAATTGGCCAGCATCGGGCCCAGCTGGTCCATCACCTCGTTGCCGCGCACCAGGCGGCCGATGTTGCCCTCCCCGGCTTTGATCCCCTCCGCCGTCTGCGCCAGCGCCGTCATGGTGCGCCCGGCGTCGGTGAGGACTGGGTAGATTTTGAGCTTTAGATCATCGATCAGCGCGCCGATGTTCTCGGTCGGCGCCCGCTCGGTCGTGGCGTCGATCACGGCGAATTTCCAATTCAGCGGCTCCGCGACGCCGCGTGAAATGTCCAGGAAGGCCGCGCCGGCGACGCCGAAACTCTTTTTGATCACGGCCACGCTGTCCCGGCGGATGAAGCCCTCGGCCTGTAAATCCAGCTCGGCTTCGGCATACAGCCGCTGGCTCGGGTCCACGACCACCCGGCGGATCACGCCGACGTGGGTGCCCAACACCTCGATATCGGCCCCCGCCGACAGACCGCCGCTGCCGGTTTCGGGCAGGACGATGCGGAGCTTGGCGGTCGGGCGGAACCAGTCACTCAACAGCCCGGCATGCAGGGCGGCGGCGATAAACAGGGCTACGCTCGCCACCACCAACAGTCCAATCCATTCGTCGGTATTGCGCAGGATTTTCAAGCAGCCACCTTCACGGTCCGCGGCGCCCCCAGGCCGGAATCGGTCAGCCGGAAGCGGTGCGTGGGCGTGATCGACCGGTCGCGCAACCCGGCCCCGGATGCGGCGAGCCACAGCACGGCAGCGCCCAGGCCACGCGCCTCCGCGCCCACGGTGAGGCAGGCCCGCAGCACCTCCGGCTCCTGCACCGCCAGGGGTAGCTCCAGGATCACCAGGCGCGGCCCGCCCAGGAATGCGCGGACGCAGGCGGCGCGCAACAAATCGGCGTCGGACAGCAGGCGGGCCGGGCCGGCTGGCAGGCCGGGGAGGCCGAAGCGGATGGCCAGCGCCGCCGCCTCGGCCCGCAACACCGGCTCTGGCACGCGGGTGTGATGCAGCCGGGCCAGCAGGATGCGCCTTGCCACGTCCGGCGTTTCGGCCCGGATCGGCATGGCGAACAGGCGCCCGACATGGCCGCGCAAGGCGTCCGCCTGGGCCGGCGGCGTCGTGGTCCAGCCCCGGCCCAGCACGCGCACCCGCCCGGCGGTCAAAGGCACCAGGCCCAGGCACAGATCGGCGAACGCGCCGCCCCGCCGGGCCCCGGTCTCGATCAGCGCGAAATCACCCTCCGCCAGCGCCACGTCCATCGGCGCATCCGACAGCCGGTCATCCTCCGCCCGCGCGCCCTCGATCGACAGCACATTCACAGCAGCGCACTCACGCCGACCGTCACCGCCAGGATACCGGTGATGCCCCGGGTGAAGCCGCGCGGCATCAGGGTGGACGGCCCCTCCGTCTGACGCGCCGACAGCCCGGTGATGCAGCAGGCGCCCGCGACCACCAGGCCGATCAGCAGCAATTTTAGCGGGAACACCACCAAATCCGATAGGCTCATGGCCCGCAGAACCGCGTCCAAGAAACCGAACACCGATTGATTGACCACGCCCGCGAGGCTTCCGGTCGTGAACCCGCTCAGCAGCGCCAGCATCACGAACACCACCCCCAGCGTGAACGCCGCCACCGCGAATGCCACGGCGCGGGGTAGCACCAGCAGCTGGAAAATATCGAGCCCCTGCGCCCGCAACACCCCGACCTCGCCCTCCGATTGCAGCACGCCCAGCTCCGCCGTCGCCGCCAGCCCCCCGCGGCCCAGCAGGATGATGCCGATCAACAGCGGCGTCACCTCCCGGATCAGCACCACCGCCAGGATGCGCCCGATCTGCCCCTCCTGCCCGGCCGTCCGCAGCCAATACAGCGCCTCGAACACCAGCCCGAGCCCCACCACGATGCCGGTCACCGCGATGGTGCCGAGCGAGCCGCCCACGACGCGGTTGAGCGTGGTGCGGAACAACCCTCGAGTCGTCCGGCGCCAGGTGTTAGGCTGCGCGCCCTCACGGATCACGCCCCACACCAGCGCCGCCAGTTGCAGCGTGAACGACAGCCGGGTCCGGGTGGCGGCGCCCAACGCACGCAGAAACCGCCGGAACCGGTTCACACCCGGCCCGCCAGCACATAGCTCCGCGCCTCGCCAATGCCGGGCCGGTGGAACAGGCCGCGGGCGCGGAACAGGAAGGATTGGCGCAGCAGCGCATAGGCCTGCTCGCTCGCCTGGATCGTGCCCGGCGGCGCGGTGCTGGCCAGGTCATCGGCGCCGCTCACGCCCGCGCCCCACAGATTGAACAGGCCGGGCCCCGTCCCAAGCGCACCGCCCTGCACCGGGCCGGTATCGAGCCCGAGGCGAAATCCCGCCGCGTCGTCATCGGCATCCATCAGCCGGGCGCACGCCTCCCGCAGATCGATCGCCGCGTCCGCCAGTCGCTGCGCCGCGTCGGTGCCGGCGAGCGCCGGGTCGGCATAGCCGGTGGCGGCGACGATGCTAGAGCCGAGCATCTTCATATACGGCACCCCCCGCGCCGCCGCGATATCCTGCGCCGCGCACGCGATCCGGTGCGCCAGCGTCTGCCCCGCCGCACCCGGCGCAAACGCCGCCTCCGGCAAGCGCAGCACCAGCACGGACGCCTGCCCTGGCGGCCCGCCTGCGATGACCACGGGCACCATCGCGGGATCGATCCCGGTGCCGTTATCCGGCTCCTTCGTCACCGACGCCTCGATCCGCGGCGCCGCGGTCGCATCCGCCGGCAGGCACAAAGCGACCAGCTGCGCGGCCGCCCGCACGATGTCCCGCGCCGCCCCGTCCCGCCGCGCGTCCTCCAGCAGCACCATGCCGCGCAACACCCCATCCTGCATCACCGGGACCGCAAACAGCGATGTGCTGCCGAGCGGCGCCATGACCAGACTGTTCAGCGCGAACGTCCGCCGGTCCTTGCGGGCGTCCGGCACGTCGATCTCCTCGCCCCGCATCAGTGCCTCGATCAACGCCGAGACCTCGCCCCGCGCCAGCTCGACCCCCGCCACATGCCCGCCCGTCGCCGGCTCATAACTGTCATCACAGCGGAGCGCATGGCCCAGCAGCCGCCACACCCCCACCCGGCGCGCGCCCGTCGCCTCCGCCAGCGTTTCCGTGAGCGCCGGCGGCGGCGTGCCGTCCGGTCCCACATGGTGCGCGGCGTCCGCAAGGCGCGCGAAGGCCGCACTCTGTGCCCTGACCGCCGCCGAGCGCTCCCCCACCGCCCGGTCCGCCCGGTCCGCGCGCAACCCCTGCCGCACCAGCAACACCGCCAGGCCCAGCGCCAGCCCCACCACGACCAACGACAGCAGCCCGGCCCGCCGCGTGTTGGTGGAGACGAAGCCGCTGAATTCCGCCTCCGGCACGGTGATCACCAGCACCCAATCTTGCCCGCTGGTGCCCAAGGGTGTCGCGATCGCGATCAGCCGGTCGCCCCCCACCTCGATCACGCGGGTGCCGGGTCCCTCGACGCGAAAATGGTCCCAGGCGCCGGACAGGCCCGCGTCGCCGACCTCCGCCACCTTGGCCGGCGCCAGCTTGCCATCCTGCTCCCGCAAGATGGTTTTCGGATCCGGCCCGGCGATCATCTCCCCCGCGGTTGACACGATATACGCCCGCCCGGTCTTGCCGATGGACAGCCCGCCCAGGAAATGGGACAGCGCATCGAGCTTGATATCGATCCCCACCACGTCCGGATCCGCGTCCGGCCCATGCACGGACGCCGTGATGCCCGGCGCCCGCTCCGAGAAGAAGATATAGGTGCCGCTCCAATACACCTGGCCGATCGCGCGGGCGCCGGTGAACCAGGCGCGGGTGCGGGCGTCATAGGGATCGGCCGGGTCGGTATGCCGCTCGGTGACGGCGCCGGCCTCGGTGCGGGTGGTCCATTCGACCGAGCGCACGGGGGCGACCAGGATGCGCTTGGTTTCCGTCGCCCCCTTGGCCCC
Organism: Rhodospirillales bacterium; assembly: GCA_043758105.1. GTDB lineage: Bacteria > Pseudomonadota > Alphaproteobacteria > Acetobacterales > Acetobacteraceae > JANPPS01. Next base: position 16,478 of record JAYVOF010000014.1, read on the forward strand.
CCCGATGGCCCGGCGCACCAGCATGAAATCCCCCGCCCCGTCGGCGAACAACACATTCGCCACCTGGGGCGTCTCCCGCAGCACGGACGCGGCGAACGCATAGGCCTCGTCCGCCCGAGCGGTGGCCCCACCCCGCCCCAGCATACTCTGCGCCAACAGCGTGGCATGCGACGCCGGCTCCAGATACGCGCCGACCTGCAGCGCGATCCGCTCCTGGAGGCCGCGCAGCAGCGTGTCGGACAGGCCGAGCACGCCCGCGCGGTTGGCGTTATCGGCATAGAGCGCGATGCCGAGCAGGAAGCCGATGATCAGCCCCACGCCCCCCAACGGCAGCCCAATCCGCCCCAATGTCTGCCGCCGCCGCGCCCTGTCGGCAGTGGGGTCGAGATCGATATCGACGACGTTCAGGCGATGGGCCGGGAGAGAGGTCGCAGGCATGTCCCGGTCACGCACCTTTTGGTTGACGACCCCACCATAGCCCCGAATACGGGTGGGTCCACCACACCCTGCACCGCGACCCGTCATTACGAGCCGCCGCTTGGCGACGAAGCAATCCAGGGGCCACGAGAGCGCTTATTGCCCCTGGATTGCTTCGCCAAGCGGCTCGCAATGACGGTTGAGTAACGTGGGTCACTGACGACGGCCGTCGGTATAAGTTCGCCAAGACCGAGGCTGGCCGAGACCGGCGCTGGCCGAGACCGGCGCTGACTAAGACCGGCGCTGACTAAGACCGGCGCTGACCAAGACCGGCGCTGGCCAAGACCGGCGCTGACGGGTAATGCCGCGCGATGCGCCATTTCCTTGATTTCGAAAAACCCGTCGCCGAGCTCGAGATCAAGATCGAGGAACTGCGCGCGATGCAGCCCGAGACGGTGGAGGAGGGCGGGCTCGATATCGCCGATGATATCGCGCAGCTGGAGGCGAAGGTTCACACGCAGATGAGCGCGACGTTCGCCAAGTTGACGCCCTGGCAAAAGGCGCAGGTGGCGCGCCACCCGGACCGTCCGCACGCGCTGGATTATATCGCCGGGCTGATCACGGAATACACGCCGCTGGCCGGGGACCGGGCGTTCGCGGATGACGCCGCGGTGGTGGGCGGCATGGGCCGGTTCCGCGGCCACCCGGTCATGGTGCTGGGCACGGAGCGGGGTGCCGATACCGAGAGCCGGCTCCGGCATAATTTCGGCATGGCGCGGCCGGAGGGGTATCGCAAGGCGCATCGTTTGGTGGAATTGGCCGGGCGATTCCGGCTGCCGCTGCTGACGTTCGTGGACACGGCCGGCGCATTTCCCGGTATCGATGCCGAGGCGCGAGGGCAGGCGGAGGCGATTGCGCGCTCGATCGAGGCCTGCCTGGCCGCCCCGGTCCCGGTCATCGCGACGGTTATCGGCGAGGGCGGGTCGGGCGGCGCGATCGCGTTGGCCGCCGGGGACCGGGTGCTGATGCTGGAGCACTCGATCTATTCGGTGATCTCACCCGAGGGGTGCGCCAGCATTTTATGGCGGGACGCGGCGCAGGCGAGCGTGGCGGCCGAGGCGCTGCGGCTGACGGCGGCGGATTTGCTGGCGCTTCATTTGGTGGATACCGTCATTCCGGAGCCGCTGGGCGGCGCACACCGGGCCCCGGCGGAGGCGGTGGCGGCGGTGGGTGACGCGGTGTGGGCGGCGCTCGAGCCGCTGTTGGCCCTCGAGCCGGCGGTCCTGCGGGCGCGGCGGCGGGAGAAGTTTCTGGCGATGGGCCGGGATCTGTAGTTGCAGCGGCGCCGTCATTGCGCGTTCGGTGCCGGCCTTTGGCGGACCCTGTGGCGGAAAGTAGGCCTTGTTTGATGGTGGGGTGCGGAAGTGCACCCCACCCTACGATTTCACTTATTGAATGATGGGATACGAAGGATAAGGGTATTCCACCCTACGAGGCTGTGGTTGGCGGTAATCCGAATTCTTCCTGTCACTTGGTAGGTTGCGAAGGGCAACCCACCCTACGGGCTTCTCCGCCGACCGGCGGGTCGCAATGACGGGTTGGCAGGATAGACGGCGCGATTCTGTTGTCGCATGCTGCACCGCACCCGCAGGAGCCCGCGTATGGCCATCAAGCCCGTCGATCCGTTCGATTGCATCGTCTTCGGCGCGACCGGCGACCTGACGCTTCGCAAGCTGCTGCCGGCGCTGTATTACCGGTTTCGCGAGGGGCAGATGCCGCCCGAAGCGCGGATCATCGGCGCCGCCCGCTCGGACCTCACGGATGAGACGTTTCGCGTCCGGGCGCTGGAGGCGCTGCATACCCATGTGGCGAAGGCGGACCAGGAAAAGAAGGTGATCGCCGGCTTCATGGACCGGCTGCATTACGCCCGGGGTGACGCGACGAAGCCCGGGGGACTCGGTGCGCTGGCCGCCCTTCTGGCCGAGCAGCCGGATCGGATCCGGGTGTTCTATATGGCCACCTCCCCCGACCTGTATGGGCCGACGTGCCAGAATTTGAAGGAGAGCGGGCTCGTTACCAACCAGTCCCGCGTCGTGCTGGAAAAGCCGATCGGGCATGATTTAGCCAGCGCCGAGCATATCAATGACGTGGTCGGCCAGGTGTTTATCGAGGCCAACACCTTCCGGATCGACCATTATCTCGGCAAGGAGACGGTGCAGAACCTGCTGGCGCTGCGCTTTGCCAACGTGGTGTTCGAGCGGCTGTGGAATTCGGACGTGATCGACCATGTGCAGATTACCGTCGGTGAGACGGTGGGGGTGGAGAGCCGGGGCGATTATTATGACAAATCCGGCGCGCTGCGCGACATGGTGCAGAACCATTTGATGCAGCTGATGTGCCTATTGGCGATGGAGCCGCCCAGCAATCTGGGTGCGGATGCGGTGCGGGACGAGAAGCTGAAGGTGCTGCGCGCCTTGAAGCCCTTGGCACCGTATGAGGTGGCGCAAGTGACGGTGCGCGGCCAGTATAGCAAGGGCGTGGTGCAGGGACAGACGGTGGACGGGTATCTGGCCGATCTAGGCCCGGGCCGCACGAGCCGGACCGAGACGTTCGTGGCGCTACGGGCGGAAATCCAGAATTGGCGCTGGGCCGGCGTGCCGTTCTATCTCCGCTCCGGCAAGCGGTTGCCGCAGAAGGTGAGCGAGATCGTGGTGCAGTTCCGCGGCACCCCGTTCAGTGTGTTCAAGCCCGAGGCGGGCGAGCTCAGTCCCAATAAACTTATCATCCGGTTGCAGCCGGAGGAGGGCATGAAGCTCGAGCTGATGACCAAGAGCCCGGAGCCTAGCGGCCTGCATCTGAGCCCGACGCAGCTGGATATCAGCTTCGAAAAGGCATTCGGCACCCGCTATCCGGACGCGTATGAGCGCCTATTGATGGACAGCGTCCGCGGCAACCCCACGCTGTTCATGCGCCGGGATGAGGTGGAGGCGGCATGGAGTTGGGTCGGCCCGATCATCGATGCCTGGAACGAGACGCGCGAGGCGCCCCGGCTGTATCCGGCCGGGTCCTGGGGGCCCACCTCCGCGATCGCGCTGATCGAGCGGGACGGACGGACGTGGCACGAGGATATTGTTTGAGTTCGGCAGGCCAGAAGCTTCCTTTCTCCTCTGCCTCCGGGAGAGGGCCGGGGTGAACGAAACCAAGTGGACGGACCCGCATTGGCCGTGCTTGTTACCGCAGACACCGCTCGAACCGCGCCTGGTGCCTCCCTCACCCCAGCCCTCTCCCGGAGGGAGAGGGGGAAGAAAAGACCGCAGTCCTTTACCACGAATGAGGAGGCAAACATGCCGGCACGTGTCAGTTGGTCCGGCCCCACGATCGAAGGCGTGATCGACCGCGAGCTGGGCCTTAATCCGGAGCTGCGCCGGGGCACCGCCGCGTATGTGGCGCTGATCCAGGCCTACCAGGGCGGCGGCGATCTGGCGGCGTTGCGGGAGGGCGTGTTCGAGCACGCGGCACAGCTGTACCGAAGTGCGAACGGCAACCGGGCGGCGCTGGTGACTTTTAACGACGGGGCGGCCGATTTCTTGTTCGACCGGTTGGTGGAGCGGACCGTGCTGGTGTGGGGCATCAGCCGCACGGTTCCGGCGAACACGAGGGATGACGCGTATCACGCCGGGTATCCAACGGCCGGTAGGGATTTGGACAAGGGCCACGCCTGGTCCCACGCCCAGGGCGGGCGGGAGGGCGGTCCCAACTATTTCCGTCAAGCCCGGCGGCTCAATCAATCCCGCTCCGACAACGGCCGGCTGTGGCGCGGGGTCGAGACGTATTTGGCCGCCAATGCGGGGGTGCCGGCGTTCGTACGGCTGGCCTATGCGCCGGGCACCACCACGGATCAGCCGGAGCAGGTCGAATACGGGGTCCTGCCGCGGTCGGGTCAGTTTAGGGCGGTGATTTTCCCGAACGCCTGAGATGGCTGACCAAATACCCTTCATCGTGACTGACCCGGTATTGGATCATAACTCCAGTACACGCGGCCTATTCTTTCGGGTTTTCCCCTCGATCTGCCTGCCGATGTTCATGGCGTCTGTAGATCAGACCATCGTCGCCACCGCGTTGCCGGCCATCGCCGGGTCGATGGGGGAGGTGGCGCGGATTTCTTGGGTCGTGGTCGCCTATCTGATGGCCACCACCATCGCCGCCCCCGTCTATGGCCGGATCGGCGATGCGCTCGGGCGGAAGCGGTTGATGGTCGTGGCGCTATTGGTGTTCGTGGCCGCGTCCGTGCTGTGTGCCGTCGTCACCAGTTTACTGGCGCTCGTCGCGGCCCGGGTGCTGCAGGGGGTGGGCGGCGGCGGGCTGATGACGCTGTCGCAGGCGCTGGTGGGTGAGAGTGTGCCGCCGCGGGAGCGGGGACGGTATCAGGGGTATTTGGCCAGTATCTTCATGGTCAGCTCGACCTTCGGTCCCGTCATGGGCGGGTGGATGACGCAGCATTATGGCTGGCGGTCGGTATTCCTGATCAATATCCCGCTTGGGGCGGTGGCGGTGATGCTGGCGCTCCGCTTGCCGGACCGGCGTCCGGCGGTGATGGATTTGCGGTTCGACTGGGCCGGATTGCTGCTATTTGCGGGGTTCGTCGTCCCGCTTCTGCTGGCGCTGGAGCAAGCGCAACGCGTGTCGGTCGATGCGTTACCGGGCATCCTGGCGCTGGTCGCGTTGGCCGGAGCGTCCGTGCTGGGGCTGGTGTGGCAGGAGCGCCGGGTCACCCAGCCGCTGATCCCGGTCAGGTTGCTCCGGCTGCCGTCGATTTGGCGGGCGGATTTGATGGGGGCGTGCGTGGGGGCGACGATCGTGTCCGCGATCACGTTCATGCCGATCTATCTGGAGGTGGTGCGCGGCGTCTCGGCCGGGCAGGCGGGGTTGCTGCTGCTGCCGCTCACGGCCGGGATCGCCTGCGGCTCGTTGTTCACCGGGCGCATGATCGCGCGGACGGGGCGGACGGCGGTATTTCCGTCCTATGGCCTGGCGGTGGTGACGCTGAGCCTGGTGACGCTCGCGATCGCCGGGCCGGTGATTCCGACCGGATGGTTGCCGCCGGTGTTCCTGTGCCTGTCGATGTCGCTCGGCACCACCATGCCGGTGGTGCAGGTGACGGTGCAGTCGGTGGCGGGCCCTTCGAATTTGGGCGCGGCCTCGGCCTCGGTGCAGTTTTCCCGCTCGATCGGCGCCGCGTTGGGGACGGCCGTGGTGGGGGCGGTGCTGTTCGCCATCCTCGCCTGGCGCGATCCGGCGGCCGCGTCGATGTTTGCCGAGATCGTGGAGCGGGGGCCGGCGGTGTTGACGACGCTGGACGTGGACCGCCGGGCGCTGATCGGCAGCGAAATTGCCGGCGCGTTCCGGGGGGCGTTTGCGACGATTGCGTGCTTTAGCCTGACTGGGTTGATCCTAGCGTGGTCGTTACCTCTCCGGCGGATTTGATCCGATCAGGCGAAAACACCCTCGAGGGTCGCGGTGGCGAAGGGGGCGCGCCGTGCCGCATAGGCCTGAACGACACGGGTCGGGACCGGCGGACTGTCATCGCGCAGGGCGCCGAAGAACCAGGGCGGCAACTCGAACAAGCGGGGCGGCGGCAGGCTGGCCCCGTTGCCGGTTGGCAAGAAGGGAGGCTGTCCGGTGGAAGTGTTGGCCGCATCCCACGCGGCGCGCAGCGCGTCGATGAGCGCGTATTGGGCACTGGGTGTATCGAGAATGGAACCGATGGACACGGCGAATACCCTCGGCGCGGGATGCGCGTTAACGTCTTCGCAACACTCATGCCAGTGTTAACCCTTCGTTATGCTTTAGCGAATGGTGTCAAGCCGGCACAATTTGCCCGGCACGATTTGCCGGCCGGCAAAAATGACCGTGTCTTCTTCATATCGGAAAATCGGCGGCGAACGAGGACCGCGGTTGCGCACCGGCTGGGGCAGGGTAGGATCGGGCCATGACCGATCAGCCCGACCCGGCCCACGCCGACCGCTCCAACTGGCGGACCGTCCCGTTTAACCGGTGGGCGTTCCACCATGTCCCGGATATCCTGCCCACCGCCCGGATCGCGGCGGGTGACGCCCGCGTCGTGCCAAGGGCCGAGCGATCGATGGCCGGGTTCAATCTGCCCTTGGAAGGCGGTTCGGCGCTGGATTTCGAGGGCTTCCTCCGCATTACCGAAACGGACGGGATCGTGATCCTGCGGGACGGCCATATCGTGGTCGAGGCCTATGCCAACGGCATGACCGCCGATACGCCGCATATCCTCATGTCCGGCACCAAATCCGCCATCGGCTTGCTCGCTGGCATCCTGCAGCAGCGGGGCGCGTTGGCGATCGAGGCGACCGTCACGGACTATGTGCCGGAGCTGGCGGGCACCGTATATCAGGGGGTGACGATCCGGAATTTGCTGGACATGCGCTCGGGCGTCGAGCTGGATGCCGGGCAGGCGCAGGCGTATGACCGGGCGGGCGGCTGGGGTCCGGTGACCGATGCGCCGGGGTTGCACGGCTTCTTTAAGGGTCTGAGCGGGCCGCCCGCGCGGCAAGGCGGCCCGTTCCGCTACGTGTCGGCCAACACGGATCTGCTCGGCTGGATCATGGAACGCGCTACTGGCCAGCGCGTCGCCGACCTGCTGAGCATCCATTTGTGGCGACCGATGGGCGCCGAGCACGCCGCGTGGATCACCTTGGACGGCGACGGCTCCCCCCGCTGCACCGGCGGCCTGGGCGCCACCACGAGAGACTTCGCGCGGCTCGGCCACCTGATGCTGCAGGACGGTCCGGTCGTCCCGTCGGCCTGGCTTACCGACATCACCGGTGGCGGCGATCGAACGGCCTGGCGCGATGGTGAATGGGGCGAAACCTATGCCCCGCTCAGCCGCTCCATGAGCTATCGCAGCGGCTGGTATGTGATGTCGGAGCCGGCCCCGCTGCTGTTCGCGATGGGCATTCATGGCCAGCATCTGTTCATCGACCGGCCAAACCGCCTCGTGATCGCCAAGGTGTCGTCCCAAGCGATCCCGCTCGACTACCAGGCGGCGGCGCGGACCTTTCGGGCGGTGGCGGAGGTGCGGCGGGTGCTTGCCGACGCTGGTTCATAGGGCATAGCAGCCGTCCGGGTTGACCGACGCTAAAATGGTGGGATGCCAAAGCGCATCCCACCCGAGCACAGGACCGAGCTTTATGCCGTCGAGTTATACCAATGGCCGTCGTCAGTGACCCACTATTCTTAACCGTCATTGCAAGCCGCTTGGCGGAGCAATCCAGGGCCGCAAGCGATCTCGTGGTCCCTGGATTGCTTCGGCCAAGCCGCCTCGCAATGACGGAGATTATTTGGGCGCCCGCGCCCGCAGGCTCAGAATGTAGGTGCCGATGTCGTCGATCTGCGCGTCGGTTAGCCGCAAATCGGGCATGACCGCGTGGGGCGTGCTCAGAAAGGCCTGGATCGACAGGGACGTCGTGGACGGCATCTCTGCGACTGCCCGGAAACTCGGGACGGCGTCGTTGGCCAGGTTCTTGGTTTCGGCGCCAATACTGTGGCAGCCGCTGCACCACATCGCGGCGATCCGGTGCCCTTCATCGGCGTCGCCGTAGGGTTGCGCGCGTCCATTGCCGGGCGACAGCAGGGCCGCCAGCACGAGAGCGCCGTAGATGAGACGGGCCATGATCTAAATGCGCTCCCAAATATTTGTTTCCGTATCGAGCCGGTCGTGTTCCGAAATGCGGAAATCGCCCCAGGACACCACGCCGACCACGACGCCCCCCTCCACCACGGGGACATGCCGGAAGCCGCCGTCCTGCATCAGCCGGAGCGCGTCCATTGCCGTGCGGCCCGGTGGCATCGAGTCCGGTGCGCGGGTCATCACCGCCTCGATCGGGTCCGTGGCCGCGTGCCCCTCGGATAGCAACCGCACGGCATCCCGGCCGGTGAAGATGCCAAGCAGATGCCCCGCCGGATCTGTCACCAGCACCGCGCCGACCTTGCGTTCTCCCATCTTTCGGCACGCTTCTGCGACCGTCGCCTCCGGACGGACGGTCATCGGGCGTTGATGGCGGACCATCTCCGACATGAGTCGTGTGGACGTCATTCTCAGTCTCCTACCTGCAGTGCGGCTCTGTGACGAACAAGCATAGGCCCGCCCGGGAGCGCACGAGTTTGATCGAGATCAATGACCGGCGACGCCGCGCTGCCTAGGTTTTGGACGCTCCGTCATGGCCGGCGGATGCCGGGGGAAGTCGTCATGGCCGGACATCGCTTGCACGCCCATGCTGGCTCGGGCCCATGAAGCATCCCGGCCTGTGGCTCGTCATCATGGGTGGGAAGAGCGCCCGCTTCGTGTTTCACGACGCCCACGGGTTCCATACGTTCCGGACCCGGGCATCGCACCGGGCAGGCTTCGCAGCACGGGTCGCAGCGGAGCTGAACGAGGCGGCGGCGCGGCATTTGTTCGCCCGACTCGTCCTGGCCGGGCCTGCGCGCACGCTAGAGGCCATCGAAGAAGCGCTCGACCCGGCGGTCCGGCGGGGGATCATGGGCCGGGTCGTGCGGGCGCTGGTGGCCGTGCCGGATCAGGACCTTGCACTCCAATTCCCGGCATGGCCCCTGGTGCGGTGAGCGCCGCAAGATTGATCTCGATCAAGGAACGCCAGGTCATCCCAGTGTTGTGGCGCTGCGTGCCCCGCACGCTGGATGGGCCAGCGTGCGGGGCGGCTCCGGCGTTATCCGCTACGGCCTGACGACGATCCGGTCCTCGACCTGGGTCACGCCCGATGCTGCCCACACTGCGCCCTCGGCAGCCAGGCACTCGGCCCAAGAATGCGCGGTGCCGCCGAGGGTCACCTTGCCGCCATCGACTTTGACCGTGATCCGATCCGCGTCCAGTGTGGCCGACCGATGCAGCGCGGTCTCGATCTTGCGATGCAAATCGCGGGGTTCAGCCACGGGATGGAGCCGGATGTGGTTCACGACGTTTACGACCCCGCCCAGGCGGTAGGCCAGTGTTACGGCGTGAGCGCGCTGAAACTGCCAGCGTACTTCGCCACCCAGGGTGACGACACCATGCTCCACTTTCACCGTCACGGCGTTAACGGGCATCGTCACGTCCCAGTGCAGGATGTCCAGCATGCGGCCGGCAATCTCGCCGTCGGACCGCTTCTGGTCCGACGGTAACCGCACCTCGATCTCCTGCGCGATGGCCCGGACGCCTTTCACCCCGCGGGTCGCGGTCTCGGCTGCGATCTTCTGGGCGTAGGTCCCCACGAAGCCCGACAGCGTGACGACGCCGTCCTGGGCCGTGACGCCCACATGCGCCGAATCAACGCGCGGCTCCCATTCCAGCGCGTCCTCCACCCTTAGCTGCAAGACTTTGTCCATCATCGGTATCTCCCTCGTGTCCGCCGGACCCGCCCTGAACGGCGGACCACGTGCGGAACAGCCGAGCACGGAAACGTTTGCGCGAAATTGATCCAGGTTAAGGTAGCACTAGCGGCAGGGGGAAACTGTCGATGACGCATCCAACCCACGCTCCGCCATCACATCATGACGGCTGCCCGGCTTGTTCGGCACGGACGCTCGGGGTGTGTGCGCCATGGTCGTGGACGAAATGGGCATGCTGTCCAGCATCAAGGGAAATCGGCGCGTGGTGGCTCCAGCCGCCGACCTTTATCGTCAGGGCGAGCTATGCCCGGATTACCTGGTCGTGATCGATGGCTGGGTTGGAACGCGCATGATGCTCGGTGACGGATCTTGGCATATGCCCGATTTTGCCCTGCCCGGCGCGTTGCTCGGTGTGCAGCCCGTGTCCGGTTATCCCATGACCCATTCCGCCATCTGCCTCACGGCCGTGACCGTCTGCCCCTTGCCTCGACGGCGGCTCGATGACCTTGTCGCAACCAATCCGCAATTGGGGCGCCGCCTCGCGCATCTCGCCGCCTGTCGCGAGGCCCGGCTGCAGGACCATTTGTCAGCATCTCCGGCCGTGGCGCGCGCGAGCGGGTGGCCCATCTATTGATGGAGCTGTTCCACCGGATCCGGCACCGGGCACCGGGCACCGGGCACCGGCGACAGCGTTCAGCTGCCGTTGACCCTCGCGCATCGGGGTGAGGCGCTCAACCTCACGGAGGTGCATGTGAGCCGGATTCTGGGAATATTGCGCGTGCAGCACGTCGCACAGTTCTTCCGGCACCGGCTCGAGATCCTGGACGCGGCAGCCTTCACGCGGGCCGCCGGCTTTGGGGAGGACACCAAGATTTTCGAGGATGAACCGTCAGCATTAATGAACGTGGCCGATCGTGATGCCCGGCGCGATCGAGATCACTGTGCCGCCTAGAAAAACGCCATCGTCCGCACCTCGATGCTCTCCCGGCGGCGGGCGTCTGGTTTCATGTTGGGATCCTCGAACGCCGTGTGGCCGACGAAGCGGGCACGGCCGTCGGTTTCGCTCTCGTAGGTCTTGAATAGCAGCGCGTCTGCGGCCGTCATGCCGGGGAAGTAGCTCCAGCGATGGCTGTCGGCGTGGCGCATGACGTAGATTTCGCCGGTGCGCTCCCGGTATTTCAGCTCCATCCGCAGCATGTCGCCCTCGTTCTGGCTGGTTGCGTCGCACATCGCCAGCGGCAGTTCCTCCACCGGATCGCGGAGGGACTTCCAGACGTTGTAGAACGCGACGCGCCGGGTCAGCAGATCTTCCGCGTCATCGGGCACGATGTCGCGCACGCGCTGTGGGCCGGAGGCGACGGTGTAGTCGCTGTGGACCAGCAGCACCGCGGGGCGGCTCACGGCGGTTTGCGCGCTGAGGTCCGCCGGCAGGCGTTTGCGGATGGTGTGGTCGAAGATCACCACCCGCTTAGCCCCGGTGTTGCTGCGCACGAACTCGGTCACATCAGCATAGAATCGGGACTTCACCGCCGCATCGTCGTCGAACGCGGTGAAGCCGGGGGCGAAGGGCTTTAGCACATACCCGTCACGGTCGAGATCGAGCGTATCGACCGTGGGCCAGCCGTTGCGGATCACCACATTCCGCGTATCCGTGCCCGGCGGATTGAGCGTGGTGCCGGGTTCTGGGTCATAGAAATAGTAATCGGGTGGAATACCGTTATCGACCGTGTAGTTGATGGTCGCGTGTACCGCGTCCTGCCCAATACTGGGGGCAGTGGTGGGAGCAACGTTCTGGTCCATGGGGTGTGCCTTTCGAGGTGCCGTGCGGCCTAGGCGGCTTTGCGGATTGTGGTGAAACCCTCGCCGACGAAGGACCGGTCCCAGCACGGCAGTTTCTCCACCCGCTGGGTCATCCAGCGATGCAGGTTCGGGTGGCGGGCGAGCGGAAGTTTCTGGAATGGATGCAGGTGCATCGGTGCGGCGAGGGCGATGTCGGCGATCGTGGGCTGGTTTCCGGTAATCCAGTCATGCCGGGCGAGGCGGGTGTCGAGAATGCCGGCGAGCTTGTTCCAGATCTCGTCCTGCGCGGCGAGAATGGCCGGATCGGCCTCGGCGGCCAGCAGCGGCTTCACGCAGTGTTCGACCAGATACACGTAGCAGGAGCCAAACCAGGAGCTGCTTTCCCATAACAGCCAGCGGTTGATGTCGGCGCGGATTTTGAGGTCGGCCGGATATACGGCGTGATTACCGACCTTATCCGCCGCATACATCAGGATGGCGCTGCTCTCCCACAAGACGAGATCGCCATCGACCAGCGCCGGGACGGAGGCGTTGGGGTTCAACGCCATGTATTCATCACCCTTGTGCTGGCCGGTGAAGTAATCGACGTGCACATGCTCATAGGGCGCCCCGATCAGGTCGAGCCCGGCGAGCACCTTGCGGCAGTTGACTGTGATCGGGTCGGCATAGATCTTCATGGCTTCCATCGTCGGTGTTTCCCTTCCCCGCGTCGTTTTTATTTTTGTCCGCTGTAGCGACGGGGCAGCCAGCGCGAACGGCCATCCCGCACGGCGACGGTAGGCTTCCGATTGTTTCCGGATCAAGCCATAGTGTAGCGATAAAGCGTTCGCGAAATAGAAACAATGAACCTCACGATCGATATGCTGACCGCCTTCGTGCGGGTCGCCGAGCGCCTCAGCCTGACCATCGCCGCGCAAGAACTCGGCTTGGCCAAGAGCGTGGTGAGCAAACGGCTCGTGCAACTCGAGCACGCGCTGGGCACTGCCCTGTTGCAGCGCAGCACGCGGCGGATGTCGCTGACGCCCTCGGGCCTGCTGTATCTGAGCCACGCCCGGCAGATGCTGGCCAACGCGGACGCCGCGACGGAGGCGCTGCGCGGGCTTCGCACCACGCTCACCGGCTCGATCCGCGTGACGGCCCCGGTGAGCTGGGGTCATCGCGTGCTGGGCCGCTTGCTCCCCGAATTCCTCGCCCTGCACCCGGCGCTCGAGATCGAGCTGCTGCTGGAAGACCGGCTGATGAATTTGGCCGCCGACGGCATCGACCTCGCGCTCCGCATGTCCGCCCGTCGCACGCCCGACTTGGTGATCATCCCGTTGATGCGCCTGGACATGGTGATGTGCGCCTCCCCAGCGTACCTGGCGGAGGCGGGCACGCCCCGAACCCCCGAAGACCTCACCCACCATTTCTGCCTTAGCTACTGGCGCACCATCCGCCACGACCGCTGGGATCTGCGCGGCGCGGACCGGCTGGTGACGATCCAAGTCCCCAGTCGGTATCGCGCCAATCACCCGGAGGCGGTGGCGGACGCCGCCCTAGCCGGCCTCGGCGTGGCGCTCCTGCCGCACGTGTTCATCGCGCGCGAATTGACCGCCGGGCAGTTGGTGCAGGTATTGCCGGACTGGACCGCCGAGACGGAGTTCGGCGACGCGGTGAGCGCCGTGGCCTTACCGGACCGATTGCGGCTGGGCCGGAACCAGGCCTTGCTCCAATTTCTCAAGGCCCGGCTAGGATCACCGAATGCTTGGAAGTAATGCAACACGGGCAACCCGAAGAAGCTGGCGTCCTCAAACCACGCCGTAGGGTGGGTGAAACCGGTCGATTTTGCCGGAGCGACGGGTTTTTACCCCTCCTACGCTTGCTTGGGTTCACGAATCCTGGCTTGCCGCCGTCAGCCGAACATGTCCGGCTGGGTTGCCGCGATATGGCTATATAGGGTTTGGAAGTGCAGCCAGCCGATGTAGTCGCTGCCGACATGCTCGCGGCTATACTCGGCCGTCTTCTGCGATAGCGGCGGCGGCTTGATCCCGGTTGCCTCGACCAGCAGTTGCTGCTGGCAGACCCGCTCTAGGGCGATGAACCAGAACGCCGCGTCATCGATGCTGTGGCGGCTGGTGGTGAGCAGGCCGTGGTTTTGGTGCAGAACGCCGCGGTTCTTGCCAATTTCCTTGGCGACCGACCAGCCGCTCTCTTTCTCGACCGCGACGGCCCCGGCGGAGGCGCCGATTACGGCATGGCTGTTATAGAACGCGGCGGCATCCTGGCTGATCATGTCGAGCGGACGGCCCGTGGTGCACCAGGCGGTGCCGTAGGTCGTATGCGCGTGGCACATCGCAATGACATCGGGATATTCTTCGTGCACGGCGCCGTGCAGGACGAAGCCGGCGCGGTTGATCGCATGCGCGCCCTCGACGACTTTGCCCTTGTGATCGGCCAGGATGAGGTTGGCGATTTTGACTTGCGAGAAGTGGACGCACATCGGGTTGGTCCAATACAGCTCCGGACGCCCGGGATCCCGCACCGTGAGATGCCCGGCAAAGCCGAAATCGAAGCCGTGCAGGGCGAAGGCGCGGCATGCGGCGACGAGGTGCTCCTTGCGGTACTGGCGCTCCGCCTCGATGCTTTCGAATTCCGGGATTACCGGGAAGATCAGGCCCTCTTGCTCCGGCTGATAGATCGAGATGCGTGGTTTCGTCGCGGTGCGTCCGGTGTCGATATGGGTGTCGGGCATTTGGCGGTCTCCTTTTGATTGGGTCGGGGGTCGGCACTTGACGCAGCGGTTCGGCATGGTCAGCGCGAGAAGGCTGCCGGTCGGCCACCATCACGCGAGGGTGTGGACGCCCAGGGTGATCTTCGTCTGAGCCAAGCCGAAAGCGGACCGTTGATGGTTCGAGATGATGGTTCCTGCGACGGATGGCAAGCCGAGGGTCAATATGCCATCTGCGCCCCGTGAAGGGGGCTGAAACCAACGGCATGAGTGTTTGACCGGTTCTCTGACCCGTCATTGCGAGCCCCGCTTGGGGGTGCGGCAGTTCAGGGGCAACCGGTGCTTTGGCGGCCCCTGGATTGCTTCGCCAAGCGGCTCGCAATGACGAGGTCAGAGAACCGGTCGAGCAAACATGCCGTTGGTATTAATCCCCGAGTAGATCGTCCAGCCCGATTGGAAACCGCCGGCACCGGATGCCCGTCGCGTGCCACACCGCATTCGCCACCGCCCCGGCCGTCCCGGTGATCGCGATCTCGCCCACGCCCTTGATGCCCAGCGGATTTACGTGCGGGTCGTCCTCGTGCACCAGGATCGCCTCCATGGAGGGAATGTCGGCGTTCACCGGCACGTGATACTCGGCCAAATTGGCGTTCATCACCCGGCCCGACCGGCGGTCGGTGATCGCCCGTTCATGGAGGGCGAACGAGACGCCCCAAATCATGCCGCCATAATACTGGCTCTGCACCATGCGCGGATTGATGATCCGGCCGGCGGCGAAGGCGCCGACCAGGCGGGTACAACGGATTTGGCCGAATTCGGGATCGACCTTCACCTCGGCGAACACCGCCCCATGGGCATGCATGGCGAACGCCGCCATGGCCGCCGGGTCGGCCGCGCCGGTGCCGGCGCCCTCGATCTCACCCAGCCCGGCGCGGGCCAGGATGTCGGCGTAGCTCTCGCTCCGGGTCCCGTCATCCCGCCGGTGCAGCCGCCCGTCCCGCGCCACCACGCCCGCATTGCCGGCGCCGAACAGGGGGGACCGCTGATCCCCGGTGGCGAGGTGCGCGAGCTTCCCGATCACGTCCGCCCCCGCGCCATCGATCGCCGCACCCACCGTGGCGGTATGCGCGGAGCCGCCGGCGATGCCCGCGTCCGGCAGGCCGGAGTGGCCGGACCGGAACTCGATCCGGTCCAGCGGCAAGCCCAGCCCGTCCGCGGCGATCTGCGCGAACGCGGTCCAGGCGCCTTGCCCCATGTCGTGCGCGCCGGTTTCCACCACGCCGGTGCCGTCCGCCTTCAGCACCGCCCGCGCGTGCCCGGCGAACATCAGCGCCGGGAACGTCGCCGTACCCATGCCCCAACCGACCAGCATCCCATCCGCGTCCCGCATCTGCCGCGGCGCCAGTGGACGGCGCGCCCAGCCGAAGCGCTCGGCCGCTTGGGCGTAGCACTCGCGCAGCGCCTTGGAGGAGAACGGCTTGCCGGTGGCCGGCTCAACCTCGGCATAATTTTTCAACCGGAACGCCAGCGGGTCCATGCCGCACGCCGCCGCCATCTCGTCCACGGCACTTTCCAGTGCGATGCTGCCGGGCGCCTCGCCGGGGCCACGCATGAACATGGGCGTGCCGGTGTCGAGCCGGACCGCCTCGTGGGCCGTGAGCAGCGCGGGCGTGGCATACAGGGTGTGGGCCACGTCCGCCGCGGGCTCGAAGAAATCGTCATAGGTGCTGGTGGCCGTGCGGGTGTGGTTGCTGATGGCGGTGAATGCGCCGTCCAGGTCGGTGCCCATGCGGATGCTCTGCCGGGTGGGGGCGCGGTGGCCGACGGGGCCGTACATCTGCTCCCGCCGCAGCACCAGCTTCACCGGACGTCCCACCATCTTGGCCGCCAGAATGCCCAGCACGGCAGGGCTGGACGCCAAGCCCTTCGAGCCGAAGCCGCCGCCCAGGAACGGGCTGCGGATCTCGATATTCTCGGGGGGAATGCCGAACAGCCCGGCGAACCGGCCCTGCGTCAGCGCCAGGCCCTGGGTGGGCATGTCGATCGAGAGCCGGTCCCCGTCCCAGGACGCCACGATCGCGTGCGGCTCCATCGCATTGTGGTATTGCGCCGGCGTGTCATAGGTCGCGTCCATGCGATGCGCGGCGGCGCCCAGGCCGGCCTCGACGTCGCCATGCTGGGCGGAGGCCGGATTGCCGACACCCACGACGGCGGGCACGAAGGGCTCGGACCCATCGAGGCCGGTGCGGGCCGGCTCCGTCTCATACTGGGGGGCTAGCAGCGCCGCGCCCTCGGTCGCGGCCTCCAGCGTCTCGGCGATCACGACCGCGATCGGCTGCTGCGGATAGCGCACCAAGTCGTTCTGCAGCACGTCGAGCTTGAACGCGAACGGGTTGCTGCGGACGTCCGGGTCCTCCGCGAGCTTCGGCCGGTTGGCGGGGGTCATGACCTCGACCACGCCCGGATGAGCCTTGGCAGCCCCGATGTCCAAGTGCGTGACGCGCCCCCGCGCGATGGTGCTGACCGCCAGCACGGCGAACAACATGCCATTCGGGTGGTTGTCTGCGGCATAGCGGGCCTGGCCGGTGACCTTCAGCGCGCCGTCCCGCCGGGTCAGCGGCTGGCCGATGCTGGAGCCTTGGCGAAGGTGGGCAGCGGCAGAGGTGAGCGCGATGTCAGACATGGACCAGAACTCCTGAACCCGGCGCGAAGGGGGAGGCAGGCAGGGCAGGCAGCCGCTCGGGCGTGCCGGCGGCGGCCATGGTGAGGGCGCGGACGACGATGCGCCGGGCCAGCTCGATCTTGTAGGCGTTGTCACCGGACGGCGCGGCGTCGGCGAGCATCAATCCGGCCGCGCGGCGGAACGCGGCGGAGCCCGGTTCCGCGCCGGCCAGGCTGGCTTCCGCCTCGGCCGACCGCCATGGCTTCAGCGCCACGCCGCCCAGCGCCATCCGGGCCTCGATGATCCGTCCCCTTTCGAGACGCAGGCCGGCGGCGGCGGACACCACGGCGAAGGCGTAGGAGATCCGCTCCCGGATCTTCAAATAACGCGAGTGCCCGGCAAACGCCGCCGCCGCGGCGGGGAGACGCAGGGCCACGATCAGGTCACCCGGGGCCAGCACCGTCTCCCGCTCCGGCGTGTTGCCGGGCAGGCGGTAGAACGCGGTGAGCTTCACCTCCCGCGGGCCGGCCACGCCCACGATCTCGACCACCGCATCGAGTGCTGCCAGCGGCACGGCGAAATCGGACGGGTGGGTGGCGATGCAGTGCTCGCTCCAGCCGAGGATCGCGTGCAGCCGGTTCTCACCGCCCCGGGCGTCGCAGCCGGCGCCGGGGTCACGCTTGTTGCAGGCGCTGGCGGTGTCATAGAAATAGGCGCAGCGGGTGCGTTGCAGCACGTTGCCGCCCGCCGTGGCCGCGTTACGCAGCTGGGCGGACGCGCCGGATAGCAGCGCCTCGGCCACCGCCGGGAAGCGCCGGGCGAAGGCCGGGTCATGCGCCAGATCGGCGTTGCGCACCAACGCGCCGATCCGCACGCCGCCATCGGGGGCATGCTCGATCCGGTCGAGGCCGGGCAGGCGGGAGACGTCCACCAGGCGGGTGGGCCGGGCGATGCCGCCCTTCATCAAATCCAGCAAATTGGTGCCGCCGGCGTGATACGCGGCACCCGGGACCGCCGCCGCCGCGACCGCATCGGCGGCGCTGGCCGGACGGACGAACTCGAAGGTATTCATGCCGCCACCTGCTGGGGCAGGGGGTGTTGCGCGTCCAGCACCGCCGCGGTGATGCCGGCATAGGCGCCGCAGCGGCAGAGATTGCCGCTCATACCCTCCCGCACCCGCTCCGGATCGGTGCCGGCTTGGCCTTCGGCGATCAACCCCACCGCGCTCATGATCTGGCCGGGCGTGCAGAACCCGCATTGCAGCGCGTCATGCGCGATGAATGCGGCCTGCACCGGATGCAAAGCGTCACCATCCGATAAGCCCTCGATGGTCAGCACCATCGCGCCATCCTGCGCGGCGGCCAGCACGAGGCAAGAATTGACCCGGCGTCCATCGAGCAACACCGTGCAGGCCCCGCACTGCCCACGATCACAGGCCTTCTTGGCGCCGGTCAGATGCAGCCGCTCCCGCAGGACATCCAGCAGCGTGACCCGGGGATCGTCCAGCATGATGTGGTGCGGAACGCCGTTGACGGTGAGCGCGATCGAGAGGTCCATGCTACACTCCGCAAACTGAAGGCGGGAAACTGAAGGCGGGAAACTGAAGGCGGGATAATGCGGAGGGAGGCTCCGTTTTCAAGGGTTACCTGCATTTTAAGGGTCTGAGGTGGATCACGCGTTAGGCAGAACGGGACGGCCGCCGCGCGCAGATGCGGCCCGCAACAGAGCGCGCGTGCTGGAGGCGGCCAAGACCGTGTTCAGCACCGGCGGCCCGCAGGCGAGTCTGGACGCCGTAGCGCGCCACGCCGGCGTCGGGATCGGTACGCTGTATCGTCATTTTCCGACGCGTGAAGCCCTGTTCGAGGCGGTGTATCGCCGGGAGGTGGAGCAGTTGGTGGAGCTGTCCGTCCAGCTCGATGCCTGCCCGGCCCCGGTCACGGCACTCCGCCGCTGGCTGCGCGCCAACGTCGAATTCGTGGCGACCAAGAAGGGCATGGCCGCCGCGTTGGCGTTGGCGACCTATGGGTCCACGGAGCTATCCGCCTACACCGCCGACCAGCTCACCGGCGCGGTCCGCCGCCTGATGGACCGGGCCGCAGCGGCAGGCGAACTGCGCGCCGACATCCTGCCGCACGACGTGCTGCGCATGCTGGTCGCGCTCTGCTATGGCACGAGCGAGGCCGGCTGGCAGGAGCACGTGCTTCGGCTGCTCGACGTGTTTGTGGATGGGCTCTGCCGTGGAGGTTACACTCAGCGCTCCACAGGACCGGCGGAGCGGGGTCATGTTTGAGAGCGTCAGTGTCTAGCGGGACCACCACCCTTGCCGAGCGCAAAGCCGCCGCCCTGGCCCGGGTGCGCGCCGCCGTGGGGGCGCTGTGCGAGAGCCTCGCCGCCTTTGCCCCGACCCTCCAGGGCCGATATTGGCTGTTCGGCTCTGCCGCTCGCGGCACGCTCCGCCCCGGGAGCGACGTGGACCTGTTGCTGGACTTCCTGGGTGATGGCGCCACGCGTCTCGCCTGGGACCGGGCGGAAGCGGAGTGCAGGCACCTCGGCCTGATACCGGACATCATGCCGATCGCGGCCTGTGACCCGGCGTTCCTCGCCCACGTCTTACCGACAGCGCGGGCGCTTGGATGAGTGACGCTCGCTGGTTCAAGGTCGATTGGGAACGAGAAGGGTTGATGTCAACGACCGCTAGAATCACTCCAGCGGAACCGCCGCCGTCGCCGCACAGACGCGATAGGATGCGTCCAGCTCAGGTCCGAGCAGCAGCACGGCCGCAAGCCGACGGGCGGTGTGCTGGACGTGGGTGACCTCCTCGGCCGTGAGCGGGCGCTGCAGGATGGAGTGGTCGCGGTAGCTCAGCCATTTCTTGATCACCTGATACCCGCCGATCCGGCACTCCCACACCAGCTGTGGAATGCCGCGCCAGAAGCTAGCCGGGTTCATGCCGATGTCGAAGGTTTGGTCCCCAAGCTGGGCGTGGTGCGGCGCGAGGGCCGCCTCGGTCGCGGCATAGGCGCGCGCCTCGCTCCGGCCCCGGCCCGGCATGGTGATGCCTTTATCGGTGCGGTTGCCCCAGCCTAGGAGCCGCCAGTCTTTGGTTTGTCCGGCCCGGGTGGTGGGCACGGCGATGACGGCGATCTCGGGCCGGAGCGTGCCGCTGGTGATTCCGGGCACGGGCGTGTCGGGATCGAGCAGGGCGGCGAGTTGGGCACCAAGGGCGGCGGAGGTGCGGAGGCTGTCGGCGTCTTGCGGCAGCGGCACGCGTGGCCACCCTTGGCGCAGGCCGCCGGCGTTCTCCGTGAGGTAGGCGGGGGTGTAGAGGGTGGCGAGGGCGTGATGCCAGACCAGGCGGGCGGCGTCGGGGCTGGGAGCGATGCCGAGGACGGCGAGGTGGGCGAGGACGGTGTCGGATAGGTTGGGGCGGGGGGCGCCAGAGAGGTTTTCTACGACGGGGACGAGGTAGCCATCCTTGTGCATTCCGTGCTGATGGAAAAGGCACGAAGACCAATAGGCGGGGAAGCCCTCGGGGTCCGCAATTTGCTGAGGACGTAAGACGAGGAAACCTTCTGCTTCAGATAGCAGGTGTTGTAGCTGCGGCCGCGGCTCGTTCCATAACGGTCGAACTTCTGTCGCGTAGGCCCACCTCAAGTCGAAGGCATACATGTAAAAACGCTTTACATTATTGTCGTCAAAGCCCTCAAGCTCGATGGTCTTCTGCCGCGTTTCTTTTGGTCGATATCTGGCTCTCACCGTCGCTAATTCCTGATTAGCTGCCTTGGCTTGTTCAAAATCCTTCTTGGGATCGAGATATGAACTCATCTTCATTGACAGACTGATCCTGTCCATACTGATCAGGCCGCCTCCTCGGTTCTCTAGCAGACCAAGTGTCGGGGGCGTCCGCAGGAACGTGTCAAGGGACGGCCATCCAGAATAGGATTCATGCTTAGCTCCGCCGGGCCGAAGTTGAAATCTGTTCTCGACCACCGGAGTTAGTCGATCATAGAGTTCATCGAATTTAGAAATATCGAGTGAGGCCAAGAGATCAATCCGTCGCCGCGCGGCATCGGAAGCGTTAAGGTCGTTCCTAAATCGGTATATCGGTGCTTTTTGTTTACCAGTCCTTACAAGCAATGCCGTCGCTACACCCTGCCGAATACCTGGCGAGAAACCGTCGATTGCGAAGATCGTCTCGCTACTGCGACCATCGGGACCGTATTCAGTAATCGTCCGGTCGCCGTGCATGTTTTCTACCCAGATTCTATCGAAGCTGGCCAGAAGCGATTGGCGCATCACGGTGAAGGAGGGCAACGACAGCCAAGAGTTGTTGCTGATGTAGCTGACGACACCACGGCCCGTTCCCGCCGAAATACGTCGCTCAGCGATGCGGAAAAAGCGGACGTAGAGATCGTCCAGGTTGAACTTCTTTACGCCCCAAATGGTCTGAAGTCCGGCCTTGTAGGCATCGACGAGATCGCCTTCATCGGTTGGGCTCAGGCCCGCGTATGCGTTGTAGGGCGGGTTTCCAAGGATCACCAAGATAGGCCGGTCCCGCTTCACCGTCCGCGCAGCGCTCCGCTCCTCCACCAGGGCCTCATACCCCGGGATTGGCGGCCCGGCCTCGCCGTCGCCCCAGCCGGTCAGCGCGTTGGTCAAATAGATGGCCGCCCGCTCGCCCGGGCCCAGCGGCGAGTCGGCCAGCATCTCGCCCACCTGCCAATGCGCGATCACGAAGGGGGCGGTCATGATCTCGAAGCCGACGACGCGGGTCGTGGCCGCCAGCTTCAGCGCCTCCGCCGCCAGATCGCCCATGCCCTTCTCCGCCAGGGTGCGGCGGATGCGGTCCAGGACGGCGACCACGTAGGAGCCGGTGCCGCAGCACGGGTCCAGCACCCATACGTCCGGGTCCGCCAGGCCGTCGGCCACGCCCAGTTCCTCCCGCAGCACGCGGTCCACCCGCTCCACCTGATAGCGCACGATCTCGGGCGGGGTGTACCAGACGCCGAGCTGGCGGCGGAGGGCCGGGTCGAAATGTTCGAGGAAGGGCTCGTAGAAATACTGCACCGCCTGCGCGTCGCTGAAGGCGGTGAAGAAGGCCGCCCGGTCCACCCGCTCCAGCGCGCGGGCGGCGGCATCCAGCAGCGGCACCAGGCCGAGCGGCTGCAGCGCCTGCGGCGTTGCGACCTTTTGGAACAGCAGGCTCATGACCGGAACGTGAAGCGACCATGACGAGGCGCGCCAGTCGAAATTCTGCAGCCCGGCCCGGGCGTGTACCACCCAGGCGGAGAACACGCCGTAGAACAGGGTCTGCACCAGGGTCGAGCGGAACAAATGCTCGCCATCCCGCTCATCGAAGCGGATGCCGAGGGCGTCCTCCATGCCTTTGCGCAGGCCGCCCAGCGCCGGGAGTTCGGCTTGTTCGGCCAAGCGGGCCAGGGCCTCGCGGGCGTAGGAGGCGAGGAAGAACGCGACCTCGGACGGACGGGCCAGCGGGGCGCGGGTCAGCAGGCAGCGCTGCAGGAACTCGGCGAAGCGGGCGCGGAGCGGGGCCGGGCGGGGGCCGGCGGCCAGGGTCCAGAACCCGGCCTCGGTCGCGGCCAGGTCGATCGTCTCGATCACGAGACCTGCCGCGTTCAGGAGGCGGAATTGCCAGAGATTGGTGACGAGCACGAGGCCGTAGAGCGGCAGGTATTGCCGGCGGATCTGGTCGCTGGCGATCAGCGTGTCGATCTTGTGCCGGGTGCCTTTGACCTCGATCACGCCGCGGTCGGGGGTGACGGCGTCCGTCCAGGCTGGGGCGTCATCCCGGCGGAACAGGGTGTGTTCGAACAGGCCGAAATCCGGGATGCCGGCGCTGCCGCTGGGGTGGTGGAGGCAGAAGACGCGGGGGCGCAACGCCGCACCGACGGCGTTCATGACGGCGGTGATGGCCGGGTAATAGCTGGTCTCCCCAGTACCGGCGCGGAGGCGCTGGATTTGCTGGACGGTGTCTAGATAGAGGTCGAGGGGCGACTCGCGGTGCATGGCGTGAGTGTGACATCGGTTGGGGCTACAACCTAGACGGCTGTGTTTTTAACGCGCCACAATTGCATTTGAGTTTTGTGCCATCGGTTTTTTCCGTCATCGCCAGCCCCGCTTGGGGCGTGGCGATCCAGGAGCGGAAAAGGCCGGCGGGTGGCCCCTGGATCGCCACGGCCAAGCGGCCTCGCGATGACGGGGATTTCCACATTCAACTACTCTGCCCGAATTCGCGGGCATCCGTCTCGTTCCGCCGCCATTCGTCATCGAGCTCGACAACATCACAGCGGTGGCTCGCCCGGAATTGGCAGTTTACCCTGCGCCTCGATCAGCCCTGTCACCTCCGCAATACAGGCCTCCAACCGCGGCGGGTCCGTGCCCTTCGCCACCAGCGACACCCCGTTTCCGCCGGCGCGATAGAACGGGTAGCTGCCTAAATCCACCTCCGGATACCGGTCCTGGATGGCGCCCAGGCCGGCCGCGATCGCGCCCTCCAGTAGGCCCATCGCGTGCACCGCCCGGCTCTCGACCGGGATGCCGCCCGGCAGCGTCGGCAGCAGCGTGGTCAGCATCGCCTGCATGATGCGGGGCACGCCGGCCATGACGTGGACGTTGCCGATCGTGAAGCCGGGGGCGATCGAGACGCCGTTGTCGATCAGGGTGGCGCCGCGGGGCATGGTGGCCATGCGTTGGCGGGCGGGGTTGAAGTCGCCGCCGGGTTGGGCGGCGTAGTACGCCTCCATTCTTGCCCAGGCCTCGGGCTGTTTTTCCCAGGGCACGCCGAATGCCGCGGCCACGCATTCGCTGGTGATGTCGTCATGGGTGGGGCCGATGCCGCCGGTGGTGAACACGTGGTCGAACCGGGCGCGGCACTCGTTCACCGTGCGGATGATCACGCCCGGTATGTCCGGGATCACGCGGACCTCGCGTAGCGGCATGCCGATGCCGCCCAGGCCCTTGGCGATGAAGGCGATGTTGGCGTCCTGCGTGCGTCCGGACAGGACCTCGTTGCCGATCACCAGCAGGCAGGCGGTGGGGTTGGTCATGCGTTCCATCCGA
>JAYVOF010000015.1:0-6842 GCA_043758105.1 Rhodospirillales bacterium
GACACCTCACTCTCGATCGTGGCGTTGGTCATCGTGCTCTCGGGCTGCAGGTCCCAGGGATAGTGACCCTCACCGCTGCCGCGGGCGGCTTCGGGGAAAATCAGCACTTCGAGGGCGCGGAGATTGTCCTTCGGCCCGGTCGCGGCGGCACCGATGAAGGTGCCGGGCTTGGCGTCGGCCAGGGTCGCGGGGATCACGGCACCGACGGTGTAGTTGGGTGCCAGCTGCACCTGAGTCACCTGCCCCTCGCGGCCATCGATCACCAGGGTGTTACCGTCCAATTTCTGGATCGTGCCACGGATGCGGGTGGGCGTGGTCTGCGCCATTGCGGTGCTGCTGGCGAGGACAAAGCTAAGGAGGGCGATGTGGCGATACATGGAATATCCTTCAAAGGGCGCGGTTCTGACCTAACACGGTCGCCGCGTCCAGCTTCAGATCACGCCCCCACCAAGTGCAAAGCCACTCCCGCCGCCGCACAGCCCAGCAGGGTGATGATCAGGCCGAGTTTGAACCGGAAGATCGCCAGGAGGGCGGCCGCCGATAGCGCCAGCGCCCACGGATCCGCACTCGTCAGCACCGGGATGTCGAGCGCGAGCCCCCACCGATGCACCGGAATGGCCCGGCTGAACCAGGTATGCAGCGCGAACCATACCGCGAGGTTCAGGATGACCCCGACCACCGCGGCCGTGATGGCCGACAGCGCACCAGAGATCGCCCGGTTTCCGCGCAGCCGCTCGATGAACGGGGCACCCAGAAAGATCCATAAGAAACACGGCGTGAAGGTGACCCAGGTGGTGAGCAACCCGCCCAAGGTCCCCGCCACCCAGGGCGCGAGCGTGCCCGGCGAGCGGTAGGCGGCCATGAAGCCGACGAATTGCGTGACCATGATCAATGGACCCGGCGTGGTTTCCGCCATGCCGAGCCCGTCCAGCATCTCGCCAGGTTGGAGCCAGTGGTAGTGCGCCACCGCCTCCTGCGCGACATAGGCCAGCACGGCGTAGGCGCCACCGAAGGTCACGACCGCCAACTCGCTGAAAAAAATCGCGATCTGGCCGAACACGTGGCTGGGGCCGAGCGTGGCGAGGATGGCGGCGACCGGCGCCAGCCACAGCACGCCCCACACCAGCGCCGCCCGGCGGGCCGTGGCGACGCTGGTGCGCGCATGCGGCGGCAGCGTCTCGCCGAGCCGGCTATCCGCCTCCGCCAGCCCCCGCGCCGCGCCGCCATGCCCGGTGGCCGGGAAGCGCCCGACCCAGCCGATCATCCCGGCGACCAGGATGATGACCGGGAACGGCACGCCGAACACGAAGATCGCCACGAACGCCGCCGCCGCGATGGCCTGCAGCGCCCGGGTTACCAGCGCCCGTTTGCCCACCCGGACCACCGCCTGCAGCACCACCGCCAGCACCGCCGACTTCAGCCCGAAGAACAGCGCCGCCACCGCCCCCACCCGGCCCCAGCCGGCATAAATATAGCTGAGCGCCATGATGGAGACGGCACCGGGCAGGACGAACAGCACCCCGGCCGCGATTCCGCCGCGGGTCCGGTGCATCAGCCAGCCGATATAGATCGCCAGCTGCTGCGCCTCCGGCCCCGGCAGCAGCGTGCAATAGGACAGCGCGTGCAGAAACCGGCTCTCGCCGATCCAACGCTTCTCGTCCACGATGATGCGATGCATGACCGCGATCTGCCCGGCGGGTCCGCCGAACGACAGCGCGGCGACGCGGAGCCACACCCACAATGCATCCCGGAACGAAACGCCATGCGTCTCCCGCACGTCACTCACGCGCGGGCGGGCCAGTTATGCCCCTCCTCGGTCGCGTCCCGGCACCAGCGATAGAAGGCATCATATAACCCCATCCCAGCCTCGAGCTGCGCCAGATCATCCTTATACATCCGGGACAGCCCGAGCGACGCCGCCAGCAGCCCGGCGGCTTGCGGCGCCAAATCCTGCCGGTCGGTATCCGCGCCGCGGACGATCAGCGCCAGCCGGTCCAGCGCCGGGGTGTGCAGCCCGCATTCGTCCAGCATCACGTCGAAGCTGCAGAGTTCGCCCCGGTGGCTCCAGAACACGCCATCGATGTCGAAGGGTGTGGCGCCGAACCGGTCCGCTACACGCTGCACCTCGGCTGGCGCCACGAACAGGAAGATGGCGGCGGGGTCGATGAAGCGCCGGATCAGCCAAGGACAGGCGACGCGGTCCACCTTGGGCCGCGCCCGCGTCACCCATATGGTCCGTCCGCCGGCGTTCCGCACCGGCAAGGCCGATTGCGTGACGAGCGGCCCGGCAGCGGCGGTCCAGGCCTCGAACCCGCCCTCCAGCGTCTCCGCCGCGATGCCCTCATGCCGGAGCCAGGCGGCCACCCCCTCACTCAGTTTCTGGCTGCGCTGACACACCACGACGGGCGCGCTGCCGCGGAACTCGTGCGACCACTCCGCCACACGCCGGAAATCCCGCCGGACGGCGCCGGGCAGCAGGCGGGGCGAGCGCGTAGTCGTCATCGATGCGCACATCGACCAGCCGGGGCGTATCCGGCAGACCAATAAGACGGGTGAGCTGGGCGGCATTGATCCGTGTTGGAGTGGCCATGGCGCGTCCGATCCTTTCGGAGAGTGGGACGCGATCCTTCGGCCGGGGCCTCACGGGGCGATCGCAGTGGTCCCCTTACGGGCATACCATCGGGCCGGGCGTGCAATGTCAAGCGAGCCTTTTGCCTACGCCTCCGCACCGGCACTCAGCGTATGCCGCAGCAAAAGGGCGTCACGGGTGAGCAGGCAGATGCCTTCATGCTGCGCCTGGATCAGCAGCAATTCGTCGAACGGATCCCGATGCGCCAATGGCTCACGCAAGACCGCGGTCGCCTGATCGGCCGTGAGTGGCAGCACCTCCCAGTTGACTATTTGTGCAAAGCCCAAAACGACTAAAGGGTCCACGGGCCCTTTCCGAATGCCGGTGGGACCGAACGAACCCCATTTCAACCGCAGTTCCCACAACGACACAACTGACAGAACGCACTGCGCTCCCGTCATCAGACCGACCTCAGTCTTGTTCAACCGGATAGGGGCGAGTGCTGCCCAGACTGCGATATGCGTGTCGAGCAGCAACCTCACTCTAGGCCGAGAACGCGGCGGCTGAATGCCGGGTCATCGAAATTGGAAGGCCAATCCAATTCGATTTTATCAATTCCAAGCGCTATGCGAGCAGCTGCAGCCTTTTCCCAATCCATGCCGACGGATTGCTGCGCTGGTACGAGTTCGACAAACGGACGCCCGTGCTTCGTCACCACGACGCGCTCACCCCGCAGGGCCGCCTCTGCAGCCTCGGTAAAACGGGCCTTTGCCTCACGCACCGACAATTCCATGACGTCCTCCGATCATACACAAGCTTTACCATATCCAGACGATGTAGTCACGCTGTAACTACAGTCTCAGCCCTAGCGTCCCGCCCCCTGCCTGCTACAGTCGCTCGACTTACGCTGGAGCATGCATGATCGAGACTCGTTTTGCGACCGCCACCCTTCCCACCTCCGGCGCGCTGGCGCTGTTGGTGGTTGAAGGCGGGGGCCTCTCCGCCCTGCACGCCGCAGCCGATCAGGCCAGTGGCGGAGCGCTGACCCGGGCGGCGGAGGCGGCCGGGTTTATCGGGACCAAGGGGCAGACCTGTGTCGTGCTGGGCGGCGAGAGCCTGCCGCGCATCGTGCTGATCGGCCTTGGAAAATCCGCCGAGCATACGCTGCGAGGCATGGAGGAGGCCGGGGGGGCCGCC
Organism: Rhodospirillales bacterium; assembly: GCA_043758105.1. Classification (GTDB taxonomy): domain Bacteria; phylum Pseudomonadota; class Alphaproteobacteria; order Acetobacterales; family Acetobacteraceae; genus JANPPS01. The sequence goes on from JAYVOF010000015.1 coordinate 3,767, forward strand.
ACGTCCGCGCTCGCCCGGCATGAGAACGGGGCGCTTGCGGTGGACGGCATGCCCGCCAGCCATGCGGCGCACGCTGCACTGGGGGCGCACCTCCGCAGTTACCGCTTCGACCGGTATCGCACGAAGGAGCCGGCGGACGATAAGCCGAAGCTCGCCACGCTCACGATCCTCACCGACGACGTGCCGGGGGCCGAGGCGGCCTATACCCCGCTCGCCGCCGTGCTGCACGGCACCAACGTTTCGCGCGACCTCGTGAGCGAGCCGCCGAACGTGCTCTACCCGGCGGAAATGGCCACGCGGTGCCAGGCGCTGACCGAGCTCGGCCTCACGGTCGAAGTGCTGGAGCCGGCCGAGCTGGAAAAGCAAGGCTGGGGCGCGCTGATGGCCGTGGCGCAGGGAAGTGTGCGGGAGGCGCGGGTCGTGGTCATGCAGTGGAAGGGCGCGCCGGACGGGGCCAACCCGTCGCCGCTCGCCTTTATCGGCAAGGGGGTCACATTCGACACCGGCGGCATCAGCATCAAGCCGGCGCCAGGCATGGAGGATATGAAGTGGGACATGGCCGGGGCGGGCACCGTCATCGGCCTCATGGCCGCGCTGGCGGGACGTAAGGCTAAAGTGAACGCGGTCGGAATCGTGGGCTTGGTCGAAAACATGCCGAGCGGCACCGCCATGCGCCCCGGCGATGTGATCCGCAGCCTGTCGGGCCAGACGATTGAGGTGCAGAATACCGATGCCGAGGGCCGGCTCGTGCTGGCGGACCTGCTTTGGTATGCGCAGGACCGGTTCACGCCGCGCTTCTCCGTCGATCTCGCGACGCTCACCGGCGCCATCATCGTGGCGCTGGGGCATGAACACGCCGGGCTATTTTGTAACGAGGAGGAGCTGGCGACCCGGCTACTGGCGGTGGGCGAAACGACGGGTGAGAAGCTGTGGCGGATGCCGCTCGGCAAGGCGTACGACAAGCTGATCCGGTCCGACATCGCCGATATGAAGAACATCGGCGGGCGACCCGGCGGCAGCATCATCGGCGCGCAATTCGTGCAGCGCTTCGTGCGCGGACCCTGGGCGCATCTGGACATCGCCGGCACCGCCTGGGCCACCAAGGACGCGCCGACCACGCCCAAGGGTGCCACGGCGTTCGGCGTCCGCCTGTTGGATCGGTTGGTCGCCGAGCATTACGAGCCGTAAATGATCAAAATCCGGTTCGTCCGCACCAGCGCCGCGCCGCTCCGCGCGGTCCCGCTGACGGCGGGCGCGGTGCCGCCCCGGCCGCAGCGCGCGGCGGTGGCCGGCTTCACGGGGGCGGTCGGCCAGGTGACGGAGCTGGTTGGACGGACCCGGCGGCTGTTGCTGCTCGGTATGGGGGACGGCACTGATTTCGAGGCGGCGGGGGCGCTCGCGGTGGCGCGGGTGCCTGGCGTGGCGCACATGGCGCTGGATGCGCGCTGCCTCTGGCCCGACGCTGCGGCCGCGCTCGCGCTGGGGGCCTGCCTCCGCGCCTGGCGGTTCGACCGGCTGCGCACCCAGCCGGACCTGCGCGCACCCTGCCTCACGCGGTTGGACGTGCTGGTGACCGACCGGGACGCGGCGGAGGCCGCGTGGGCCCCGGTCCATGCCGTGCTGCAGGGCGTGTGGTTCGCCCGCGATTTGGTCACCGAGCCCGGCAATATCCTGACCCCGCAGGGCTTCGCCACCCGCCTCGCCCGGCTCGAGCGGGAGGGGGTGCAGATCGAGATCCTGGGTGCGGCGCAGTTGGCGACGGAGGGATTCGGCGCCCTGCTGGCGGTCGGTGCCGCGTCCGTTCATCCCCCCTGCCTGGCGGTGCTGCGCTGGCGGGGGGAGGGCGACGGGCCGCCGGTGGTGTTCGTGGGCAAGGGCGTGACGTTCGACACGGGCGGGGTGTGTATCAAACCGGGCGCCGGTATGTGGGACATGCGGGCGGATATGGCCGGTGCGGCCGCGTGCGCCGGGGCGATGCTGACCTTGGCCCTGCGCCGGGTGGCCACGCCGGTGATCGCCGTGCTGCCGCTGGTGGAGAACGCCATCGGTGCCAGCGCATATCGGCCCGGCGACGTGCTGTGCAGCCATTCCGGACGGACGATCGAGGTGGTGGACACCGACGCGGAGGGCCGGCTGATCCTGGCGGACGCGCTCTCCTGGGCCGTCACTCACTTGAAGCCCACCGCGCTGATCGATTTGGCGACGCTGACCGGGTCCATCGTCACCGCGCTCGGCCATGAGCGGGCTGGTTTGTTTGGAGATGGTCCTCTGGGCGATGCGTTGATGGACGCGGGAGACGCGGTGGGGGAGCGGCTGTGGCGCATGCCGATCGCGGCGGAACACAAGGACGCGATCCAGTCCGACATCGCCGATCTGCGCCATTGCAGCACGGGCAAGTCACAGCCGGATGCCTGCATCGCGGCGGCGTTTCTGCGGGAGTTCGTGGGCGCCGTCCCCTGGGCGCATCTGGACATCGCCGGCATGGAGCTGCGGGAGGAGGGTGCCTGGTATGATCCGGACCGGCACGGCCTGGGGGCCACCGGCTATGGCGTGCGCCTGTTGGACCAGTTCATCCGCGGCCGGGCCTAAGTGGCGGAGTGGGGGTTCTATCATCTGACGCGGACGAGCCCGGACGCGGCGTTGCCGGCGCTGTTGGGACGGACGCTGGCGGCGGGGGAGCGGGCGCTGGTGCGGCTCGGTTCGGCCGCCCGGGTGGAGGCGGTCGATGCGGCGTTATGGGACAGCACGGACCCGCCCTGGCTGCCGCATGGCAGCGTGCGCACCGGGCACGCTGCGCTGCAGCCGATCTGGTTGACGGACGGGGAGGAGAACCCGAACGGGGCCCGCTATCTGTTCCTGCTGGACGGCATGGCGGCCCCTGCTCTCCAGGCGCCGGCTCACGAAGTTTGGACCCGCGTTTTCGACCTGTTCGATGGTCAGACGGCGGCCGCGGTGATCGCCGCCCGCCTTCGCTGGACAGCGGCGGCGGACGCCGGGCACGCGCTGACGTATTGGCAGCAGGGGGAACGCGGCTGGGTCAAACGCTGACAAATTTCTTCATTTTATCTTTACCGGC
>JAYVOF010000016.1:0-6839 GCA_043758105.1 Rhodospirillales bacterium
CCAGTATCATCGGAACCGCGTCCGGTATTCAAGGAAAATCCAGGCCAGAAAACCCAGAACCTATCGTCAAATCTGTCCGGTCTTTTAGGGACTCTGACATCAAGGCTGGAGACCGCACGTTAAGGTAGCACACCGTTATCCTACCAAGTTGCTTGTTGCAGGCATGCGGAGTGAGCTGATGTCCGCTTCGAACCGAACTGTCCGGAGTCGGCTCTGCCAAGACAGGGGCCAATTTGGCATAGAACATCACCGGCGCAGACGTCACGTGAACTGCGGCAGGCCTTGACGGTCCAGCATGTCAAGATAAGCCGCGAATGAAGCGCTCGACGTTGCCCTTGGTCTGCGCCCGGTAAGGGCGGCACAGCCGAAGCAGAAAGCCGTGGCGAGAGCTGCTCGCGATCCCTGGACAGCCCGAGCAATGCTGGGTTGCGATGGACGGACAACCACAATTCAAAACAGGTCCGTGACGTTTTTTGCCGTCTGCAGCTTTCCCAGTGTCGTGTACCGTGGTCCCTGCATCAGCCCGGCCGCTGCGTCACCGAACGGGATCGGGCCCACCTCGACCGGTGCTCCGGAGAAGATCAGCTGATATTTCCCGCCCTCGCCATAGGGCTCGATCCGTTCGACCGGCGCGTAGTGAGTCACAGCCGAGATCGGCTTTGTTTGATAGGCAGCAATATACCGGATGTGGTCCTTTTTGCCGCCGGAGATCCGGATAGCCCGCCAGCGATGCTCGCCGAGGAAGACTGCCTTGAAACCATCCTCTTGCGCGGGAACCACTACGACGACATCGTCCGCAGAACCGAGGGGACAGGCCGCGCCTGACAAATCGCCGCTCTCTGGCGAGAGCGCCGTGACGTGGGGGGTTGCGACCGGCTTCAGCGGTTCGAAGGCCCGAAGCCCCATGATGGGTAGCGCTTGAAGGATTTCGCGGAGAAAGGCCCGGCTGTCCGCCCGCTCGGCCTCGCTCAGCGGCGGTTCGGACGGCGCCGTGCCGTTGTCGAGCTTGCTGCGGCCAGCCCTTTTGGCCTGCTGGATCAGTTCGCGCTCCAGCCAGCGCGCATGGGCCTTGTTCAGCCCGTTGTTGGACGTGGTAAAGGCGTAGGCCTGCTCCCAGAAATCCTTGCTCTGCGCGTGGTTGTCGATCCGGTCGCGCACCACGTCGCCCTCGCCGATGTAGAGGGTCGGCAGGTCCTCGTCGCCCTCCCTGTAGCCGACCAGCACATAAACGCCCGTGCGGGCGAGCTCCGGCCTGAGCCGGGCGGAGGCCCAACGCTCACGCGGGAAAACGACGCCGACACCGGTCCAGTTCATGCGATCGACGATGCGCACCCCCTCGGGGTCGCCATCGGCCACGAAGACGCGGATGGTGAAGGGGTCGCTCATGACGGCATCCTGGTCTGCGCCTCAGACGGCTGCGGGCGGGGGCGGCGACGCAAGCGGCATGCGTGGCGGGGCGGTGGCCCACATCAGCGCAACCTCCTCCGGCGTGAGCCCGTAGGCCTGGTTCACGAGGTCGGAGACTTGTCGTTCCAGGCGTTTCGCTTCCAGGCCGGCCAGCCTGGCTGGCGCTATCGTATCGCCGTGTTCACGTTTCAGCCGGGCGATTTCAGCGGCCGAAAGCGTTCGGCGCTTCGGCAGGACCGCTCGGACGGCTGCGGCGAACCCATCGGCATCGAGACGTTCGGGCGAAGCAAGCTCGCGGCCACCGCGATCAAGGCCGAACTCGATGCGCAGCCAGTCCCCGATCTCCGTCCTGACCCCGCGAATTATGTTCGTATGAGCGATCAGACTCTCCGCGATCTCACCTATAGCGTCTGATGGACAAGCTATCGGAAGCCGCTCGACCAAGTAACCCATTGGGCTCAGCGCCTCGTCCTTCATGTGCGGGAGATATCGCCAGTTATGCCACCACATCAGCGGAGAGTTGAGGACTGCGAGAAGAGCTGGGTCGTCAACTGGCACAAAGAAGGTCTTGTCGTTGGACAGCAAGCCGGTTCGATCGAGTGAGAAGCTCGGATAGAATTGGATCACCTGATATACAATTTTCGGTTTTTCGAACTCGCGCCAGTATTCAATCGAGTCCTGCACCTCATACCAGGCGTATGAACCTGGCTTCCTGCCAGGCCACTCCTCACCCGATGTAGGCGTCCAATTCAAGGGGCGCGGCTCCAGGGCAGACCTGAATCGCTGGAGGTGGACCAGGATCGCAGGGTAACGCTCAATATCGATGCCCCGCCGCGTGAAGATCATCCAGAGCCCGGCCCAATCCGCGCTCCACCGCTCCACGTCCTGCCCACGCAAGTACGGCTTGATGATCTCGGCGCTTGCTGCATCTTCCGCTACCAACCGATCACGCGTGGGGGTGTCGACCACGAAAGCCTCGTTGAAACCGGTCTTGATTCCGTAAAGCGGCTTTGCTCCGGCAAACTCCACGAGCGGCACACCCGCCCGCTTGATTTTCGCCAGCAAGTCCATCACCGGCTTCGGCTCCAGTGTCCACCCCTCGCGGCCCAGCGCGGTCCGCAGCAACGGGAAGCTGGCCGCCGTCACCGCCGCGCCCAGGCGCTCGTCCGGCAGCGTCTCCCGAGGCGGCACGGCGACTGTCAGAGTGTCCGGCACCGCCCCGCCATCCGGGCGGCGCGCGACCACCACGTTGGGGAACACGTCCGCGTCGGGGAAGAAGGCCCGGGCATGGCCGAAGTCGATCACCGATTCCGTTTCCGCTTGGGCCGGGTCGGTCAGCAGGCCACGCAGCGCCTCCGCATAGCCGGCCTTCAACCACTTGTTGGTCACCACATAGCCGACCCGGCCGCCGGGTTTGACCAGGCGGAACCCCTGCTCGAAAAAATAGACATAGAGGTCGGCCATGCCGGCGTACGTCGCATACCCCGCCGCAAGCGCCGGCTTCAGCGCCGCCAGCCGTTCCTGCCGGACATAGGGCGGGTTGCCGATGATGGCGTCGAAGCCTCCATCCGGGGCGGCCTGCGCAAGCCCCCGCCACGCGTTCGGGAAGGCGATCTGCCAGTTGAGGAAACGCTCGCGCCCCGCCAGCGTACGCGCTTCATCAACCAGCCGTGCAGCAGTCCTCCGCCGCTGGTCGCCTTCGCCCATGGCGGCGAGCATGGGCTGCGTCCCATCCTCCTCCGGCACCGAAATCGTCAGCGCGCCGGTGGCGATCTGCAGGGGGTCGCCGAACTGGCCTTCCAGCACCGCCTTAAATGCGGCGGCGCGGTCGAACGCCGCTTGCTGTCGCTCGACCGTGTCGATCTTCCTGGCATCGGCAGCACTGCGCCGAAGCTGTTCCGGGGAGAAGCGGGGCCGCCTCAGAGTTGGGGAGAGATCGATGCCTAGGGCATGCCGGGCCGTCATGAAGTTAAAGAACGCGTCCAGGTCCCGGGTCGCGTCCTGGACGGCGTCGAACGTGTCATGCGAGGCGCGGACTTCCGCCACGTCGTTGTCCGTGATCTCCTCGATGCGGGTCATGGCGCCGGCGATCGCCTCCACACGGGCGACCTCGCCCGCGCGCAGCAGGCCGCCGCCCGCCGCCACCGCATCCAGCGTCGGGCGGACCCAGGCACCGACAATACTGTCGCCGCAGCGCAGGTGGTGGTCGAGGAACGAGAGCGGTGCGCCGACGGTGAAGGTGTGCAGCCAGAGCGCGACCTTGGCCAGCTCCACCGCAAAAGGATTCTTGTCCACCCCATGCACGACCCGCTTCAGGATCATCCGGCGGATCACGTGACGATCATCGAGCTGGTCCGGCGACACCTGCCACCCATGCCGTTCCGCCTCGCCAAGGATGCGGGTCCGCACATCCGCGACGCGGCCCAGCAGCGGCGAGACGTAGTCACCCCATCCGACCAGGGGCGGGGCCTCGGCCAGGGCCGCCAGCACCCGATCAGCCAGCCAGTCCACCAGGCTGACGAGGAAGTGGCCGGACCCCATGGCCGGGTCGCATACCTTCAGCTCCAGGAGGGCGGAAGCCGGGTCGAAGGCGGCCACGTCCGCTAGCCGCTGGGCCACCGGGCGCCGGTCAGCCTTGAGGCGCTCGGCCGCCAGCTCGAAGATGCGGAGCCGGTCGGCGACGGCGGGCCCGACCGTGCGGTCGATGATCAGGCCAACCAGGGCTTCTGGCGTGTAATAGCTGCCGCTGTCATGGCGCTCGCCGTCGTCGCGATCGACCGTGACCACGCCGGCAGCATCGGCCTGGAGCCCGAATTCAAGGATGCGCTCGTAGATGGAGCCGAGCTGCTGAACGGAGAGGTCGCGATAGTTGACGTATTTCGGCCCACGGTCCCCATCGACGTGGGAGAGGGCGAAGACGATCTGCGCGATCACGGCGTCGGGTAGTTCCACGCGTTCCAGGATCGGAGCGGCCGATGGCTCGAACAAGCCGCCATTATAGGGCGGGATGCCGAGACCGTCGTCGCCGTGCGCGATGGCGGCGAAGATGCTGCGCAGCCGCGCCCAGTAGATGGCGAGGCGGGGAGAGGGCGCGCGCCGGGCCGCATGGGCGTCGGCCACCTCGCGGCGAATGCGGGTCAGGCAGTATTCGGCGTAGGGGCCGCGCTCGTCTGGCAGCAAATCCCGATCTTCGGCGTAGAGGACGAAAAGTAGGCGATAAAGCAGAATCAAGGCGCCTTGCCGAACCTCCTCGAGCCAAGGCTTACCAGGGATTGCGGGACGAGGGCGATCATGGCGGGCCAGGGCTGCGGCAAGCACCGGGAACACCTCGTCGAACACGACCCGGGACAGGTCGCGGGCGACCTTCTCTTCCCAGCGCCGTCCCTGTTCCAACGCCACTTGGTGGAACGTGCGCCCGTGCTCCGAGGGCAGGAATGCACGGCGGCCGAACAGCACCAGGAACAGCCGGAGCGCGTGCTCGGCCTCGATCCCCCTAGGGTCGAGTAGGTCCGCTTCGCAGCCCGGCAAGTTGAATACCTTGCCGAGGTCGATTTCGAGGAAGTCTTCAGAGACGGAAAGCGCGCCTTGCCAATACAGCCTCCAGACGCGGCCGTTGGTCAGGATGCCCCATCGCAGTACGCCCCGAGTGGCGTCATCGGCCCGGCGGAGATAGCGCAGGATCTGCGTGGAGGGCACGTCCTCCTCGCCCTTCTGCTTTGCCCGCGCGTCGGCAGGACGATCGAGCGGACGGTTCCAGCGCTTGCTTTCCACCAGACAGAGCCCGTGCTGGAAGCGGCGCCAAGGCAGTTCAGGGCGCGCCCGCTCCAGCGCCGCCGCGTTCGCGAACAGCAGGGCGTCCGGCACGTCCGATCGTCCAGTCTTGGACTGGTTCTGCTGCGGCAACCAATCGGGCCAACCGAGCACCTGCTCCAGAACCGGGAATACGAGGTCCTTCTCTGTCTCGGCCTCGTTGGGGTTGCGCAGGCGGACGACAGGTGCAAACAGCGTCGCAAGCAGCTCTCTGGCGATGGCGACGTCGGCTGCCGAGAGTGCCTGCCAAGCGGGCTCCGCGCAGACGCCCTCCAGCAGGAAGTCCCGCGTGAACAGGCCTCCTTGGATCATCGAAGGCTTGGTCTGACCGGGACGGAACAACACGCCCGGGGAGTGTCTGGCGCGGAGTTTGACTTGGCTCGAGTGATGATCATGGCCAACGGTAACATAGAAATCTGCGCGCGTAGCTGGGGCCGCGGCATCGAACGAACCTGCTTGATAGCCGAACGCTTTTGCTAACCGTCGAAGCCCGCTGAAATCCGGACTGCCAACGGTCGCACACGCTTTTGTCTCAATTCCGACTACCCAGCCTTGCCGATCTTCGATGATGGTATCGAGCTCGTCTCCGTCCTTTTCGCGGCATTGGGAAAACTGGAAACGGTCCTCGGCTCAGCTCGCCAGATCCAGCAGTTCCGCTACCAAGAAGGTTTCCAGCAAGGCCCCAAACGGGATGCGATCAGCAAGGATGCAGTCCGGCGTCAGCCCACACGACAATGCTGATATAATCGTTGTGGGTCTTGTCTGAGGCCGATCTGATCGAAGAGCGGCATTGCGACGAATCTGCTACCCGCTGGGCCAGGAATGGCGGCCACGGCCTCACTGGAGTGCGCGCGGAGGGCATTGCGGTCGCCGTCTTCTTCCTCGTGCTTCGTGAGGTTCTGCAGGGCAGATCGTTAGGGTCTCACCCGACGTCGCAGGAACGGGTCGACACCGCCGGCATCTCCGAGCGTCACGGCGCATGGCTTGCTATCTTAATCGATGTTCTGCTCCAGTCGGGCAATCACGTCACTCCTGACGTCTCCCAAGTTCCGCAGGACCGCAAAGCCTATCTCATTAACGCTTTCGACGCGTTGTACAAAGCGCTGGCCTAGTCCCTCGCGTCAGCGATGCCGATCATTCCGCACTGGGCCAGCAATTTCAGGACTATTCCAGCGACTTCGCTTATAGTATCCGACTAGCCTTGGTTTTATTGGACATGCGGTACCGATCGCCGCGACAAATGCTTAGCAGAGAGTGACAATGCCTCCTTCCCCCATTGAGAGACTTTTCGCCGAAGCTTGCCGTGCTGCAGATCTGAAGGTAGAAACCGAGCAGATGGTCGGTCGCTACCGGCCTGACTTCCTCATTCGCGACCACAAGCTCATCATGGAATTGGATGGGCACGAGACCCATTCTTCGGTTGAGCACCGCACTCGCGATGTCCAGCGCCAGCGCTATCTCCAGAGGCTTGGCTGGACGGTCCTTCGCTTCACTGGCAGCGAGATCCATCAAAGCGCGAACGCCTGCGGAACGTGTCAACGACTTTGAGACAGGTTCTGGCTTAATTTAGACTTATCGGCTGGGCTTTGTTTTGTGGTGGGTTGATCCAGACGGCGGTTGGT
>JAYVOF010000017.1:0-6814 GCA_043758105.1 Rhodospirillales bacterium
CCGCAAGCGTTGCGCCCGACGCTCGACCGGGTCGAGTTCATGCTCTATTTCCTGTGGGATCTGGGCCTGAAGGTCGGGCACGCCACGCGGTCGGTCGAGGAATGCCGGGCGAGCGCGGTGGAAGATGTGACCATCAGGACCGCGTTGATCGACGCGCGGCGGCTGGCGGGCGATGAGGCGCTGGCGGTGGAGTTCCAGTCCCGGTTCCTACAAGATTGCACCGAGACCGGCGCGGGCGGCTTCATCACCGCCAAGCAGGCCGAGCGGGACGTGCGGCATCATCGTTATGGCGAAAGCCCGTTCCTGGTGGAGCCCAATATCAAAGAGGGCCGCGGCGGTTTGCGGGATTTGCAGACGCTGTATTGGATGTGCCGCTACGTGTTCGGCGTGCAGGTGATGGGCGAGATGGTCGGGCCCGAGAGCCCGGGCGGTGGCGTGCTGACGTTGATGGAGGCCAAGCACGCCAAGCGGTCCTGGGATTTCTTATGGACCGTGCGGTTCCATTTGCATTACGTGGCCGGGCGGGCCGAGGACCGGCTCACGTTCGACCTGCAGCCCGTGGTTGGCGCCCGCATGGGCTACACCCGGCACGGACGGCAGGATGGGGTGGAGCGATTCATGCGCCACTATTTCTTGACGGCGCGTGAGGTGACGCGGTTGACCGCCGTCTTGGAGCCCGCGGTGGTCCGGGCGGCGCTCGGGCCGCCGGCGATCGCGCCGGAGGCGGATGCAGCGCTGATGGCCGAGGGTTTTGTGCTCGCGGACGGCAAATTGCTGTGTGACCGCAGCCTCGATTTCGAACGTTTGCCGATCGCCATGCTGCGCATCCTGCAAGTGGCGCGGGATCGCGGTATCGAGTTGCATCCGCTGGCGATCCGCGCGCTGATCCGGCATGAGCGGCAGGCCATCACGCTGCGGGGTGACCCGGCGGCCGCTGCCATCTTCCTGGACCTGCTCTGCGGGCAGGATGGCGAACACGCCAAGGCGCACGGCGCGCGTTGGATGGCGGTGCTGAATGAGAGCGGTTTTCTCGGACGGTATATGCCGGACTGGGCCCGGATCGTGGGTCAGATGCAGTTTGATACGTATCATGTGTTCACGGTGGATGAACATACCATCGAGGCCTTGCGGGTATTGAACGCGCTCGAGCGGGGGGAGTTGGCGGATGTGGCGCCGATCGCCTCTGGCCTCGTGGAGGATATGCAGTCCCGGCGGGCGCTGTACGCCGCAACGATGCTGCATGATATCGCCAAGGGCCGCGGCGGGGATCATTCGGAGCTGGGCGCGGAAGCGGCGTTACAGATCGGACCCAGCATTGGGCTGTCGGCTGAGGAAACCGAGACAGTCAGCTGGCTGGTGTTGCATCATCTGTTATTGAGTCAGACGGCGTTCAAGCGGGATATTGACGATCCGAAGACCATCATGGACTTGGCCGATACCATACAGTCTCCGGAGCGGTTGAAATTGCTGCTGGTGCTGACGGTCGCGGACATGCGGGCCGTCAGTGCCAAGGTTTGGAACGGCTGGAAGGCGACACTGCTGCGGGAGCTGTATGCGCGCGTGGCGGACGTGCTGGCCGGCGGCCTCGCCACCACCGAGCGGGATGTGCGGGTCGCGCGCGCGAAAGAGGCGCTGCTGCCGTATTTGGAAGACTGGACCGAGCCGGAAGTCGCGTTCTTCTTGGGGCTCGGCTACCCCGGGTATTGGCTCAGCTTCGATCCGGATACCCATGCGCGCCATGCCCGGTTGATCCGGGATGCGGAGATGCGGGATGCGCCGTTGACGGTGGATACGCAGCCGCTGCCGGCCCGGGCGGTGACGGAGGTGACGGTCTATACAACCGATCACGCCGGACTGTTCAGCCGGATCGCCGGGGCGCTGGCGGTGGCGGGGGCGAGCATCGTGGACGCGCGCATCCATACTCTGACCAATGGTAATGCGTTGGATACGTTCTGGATTCAGGACGCCTCCGGCGGTGCGTTCGATGCGCCGCACCGGCTTGCCCGGCTCAATGTGCTGATCGATCAGGCGCTGTCGGGACGAATCGCGCTCGGCGACGAAATCCGCCGCACGTCGCGCTCATTGATGGGGCAGCGAATGCGGGCGATCTACGTGCCGCCGCGGGTGGTGGTGGATAACCGGGCGAGCAATACGCATACCGTGCTGGAGGTGAACGGGCGGGACCGGCCCGGCCTGTTGCATGACGTGACCGCCGCCATTAGCGAGCAGGGGCTGCAAATCGCGTCGGCACACGTCACGACGTATGGCGTGCGGGCGGTGGACGTCTTTTACGTCAAGGACGTGTTCGGACTGAAGGTCGAGAACGAGCGTAAACTGGCCGTGCTCCGCCAATCCTTGCTGGCCGCGCTGCAGGTTCCGGAGGGTCCGGACGAGCCGCGTCCGCGTCCGATGGTGGACGCGCGGGAGAACGCGGCTTGAGTGTTGCGGAGGACGGGCGAAGGCGGCGGCAATTTGTAAAAAGGACCGCCAGGCGCGGCACCGGCTCGTAGGGTGGGGTGCCGCGTAGCACCCCACCGTTACAAGGTCAGGCCCTGGCGAACGCCAGCAGCGCCGCGTTGATCTCGTCCTTATGGGTCGAGCACATGCCGTGCGGCGCGCCGGCGATGATCTTGAGGGTGCCGTTCTTTACGAGCTTCACCGCCAATTTGGCCGAATCGTCGATCGGCACGATCTGATCGTCATCACCATGCAGCACGAGCGTCGGCACCGTGATGGTCTTCAGATCCGCGGTGAAATCCGTCTCGGAGAACGCCTTGATGCAGTCGTACTCGCTCTTGAGCCCGCCCATCATGCCCTGCAGCCAGAAGCTGTCACGTAGGCCTTGGCTTACCTTCGAGCCGGTGCGGTTGGCGCCGTAGAACGGGGTGGTGAGGTCCTTCCAGAACTGCGACCGGTCCGTCAGCACGCCCTTGCGGATGCCGTCGAACACGGACATGTCGAGCCCGCCGGGGTTGCTTGCGGTCTTTAGCATGATGGGGGTGACGGAGCCGATCAGCACGAGCTTCGCCGCCCGGGCCTTGCCGTATTTCGCGACGTAGCGCGCTGCCTCACCGCCGCCGGTGGAGTGACCGACGAAAATAGCGTTTTTGAGGTCGAGCTTGGTCGCTAGCTCGTTCAGGTCGGAGGCATAGGTGTCCATGTCGTTGCCGTTCCATGGCTGGCTGGAGCGGCCATGGCCGCGGCGGTCATGGGCGATGCAGCGGAAGCCGTTCATGCCGAGGAACAGCATCTGGTCTTCCCACGCATCGGACGAGAGCGGCCAGCCATGGCTGAACACGATCGGCTGACCGGTGCCCCAGTCCTTGTAATAGAGGGTGGTGCCGTCGTTGGTGGTGATGGTGCTGGCCATCTTCCGCATCGCGGGGGCCGGCGCGGCGCGCACGGGGGCGATCGCGAGGGCTGCGGCACCAAGGCCACCCGCCATGACCGCGCCCATCACCGCGCGCCGTCCAGACGTGATATTCGTGTTGTTCATCTAACCCACCCCTTTTTGACCGCTGCCGCAATAAGGCATGTTCACCCGGCCGTAAAGACCGTTCAGTCTAGGGAATGTCATGATTAAACTATTGCTGGACCGTCTGGCCACGCCGATCGGCACCGTGCTGCTGGTCCATGACGAGGCCGGGCGGCTGCGGGCGCTGGATTTCGAGGATTTCGAGCCGCGGATGCGGCAATTGCTGCGGTTACAGGTCGGCGTGGTGGAGCTGACGCCGGCCCCGTCCCCCGTTTCGCGATTGGTGCATGCCTATTTTGAGGGCGGGCACGGGGAGCTGGAGACGATCCGGACTGAAACGGGTGGGACGCCGTTTCAGCGCGCGGTCTGGGCGGCGCTCCGGACGATCCCGCTGGGTCAAACGCTGAGCTATAGCGCGCTCGCGGCCCGCATTGGCCGTCCAACCGCGTCCCGGGTGGTGGGGATGGCCAACGGCGCCAACCCGATCGCCATTGTCGTGCCGTGCCACCGGGTGATCGGCGCTGACCAGTCGCTCACTGGGTTCGGTGGCGGCCTGCACCGGAAGCGGTGGTTGTTGGAGCATGAGGGCGCGGTCGTGAAATAATTTTTGGGGGTGAGGGAGGGGATTTGAGCTGTCCTGACTCATTGCTGTTGCGCGTGGGGGCCTTGGTTGACTGAGGGTCGTCGCTGTTGTTTCCCTCACCCCGGCCCTCTCCCGGAGGGAGAGAGGGAAGACTTTGTTTTATGCGGCTAGGCGGGCGATGTGTTTGAGGTCTGCTACGAAGGCGGCGTATTCGCGGGCGCGCGCGTCTTCGTCCGGCAAGCGCAGCAAATACGACGGATGCACCGTGACAAAGCCTTGCGTGTTGCCCTCCAGCGCGATGGGCCGGCTGCGTTCGCGGGAGATGGTGATGGTGCGGCCTAAAACGGCGCGGGCGGCGGTGGCGCCGAGCATGACGGTGAGGGCGGGGCGGATCTCGTGCCGCTCGAAATCGAGCCAGATCTTGCAGGCGACGATCTCGGTGGTGCCGGGCTTTTCGTGGATGCGGCGTTTGCCGCGGGGGATGAATTTAAAGTGTTTGACAGCGTTGGTCATGTAGATCGCCTGGCGGTCCAGCCCGGCCTCCGCCATCGCGCGGTCCAATAATTGTCCGGCAGGGCCGATGAAGGGGCGTCCGGCGAGGTCCTCTTGATCGCCGGGCTGCTCGCCGACCATCATGATGCGGGCGTCGGCCGGGCCTTCGCCGAACACCACTTGGGTGGCCGGCTCCCAGAGCGGGCAGCGGCGGCACTCGGCGGCTTGTTGGGCCAAGACTTGGAGCGGGGTGGCGCCGGCTTTTGGGGTGGTGATCACGGGCCCCATTGTGGAAAGTTTGGCGGCTTTCGGGGCGGAGAAGACGGGGCTGTCCACCATGCTGTCCACGCGCCCGGCGGCGGTGCGGATCAGTTCCGGGATGGCGGCGGCTTCGGGTAGGTTCTTCCAGTATTTTTGTGGCATTTCGGAGCGCATGGCGCCGATTTTGAGCCGGGCCGGGTTGAAGATGGAGCTGTAATAGGCCCGCCAGTACGCCTCCAGCCGGTCATCGTCCGGCACGTCCGCGGGGGATGCCCCGGCTTCGAACACCAGCTCCGTCCCGGTCCAATGCACGCTGCGGTAGGGGGTGAGGATGGACCAGATCATGGTGGCGAAGCGGCGCTGAAAGAATGCGGCGTTGGCCTCCACGATATAATGGTCCGGCTCGAACCAGCTGACATACCTGGTGCCGTCCGGTTCGGGGACCTCGCGGAAGCGGACGAAGGCGCGCATCTTGTGCGTGTCGCGGCGGACGGCTTGGGCGAGGCGCTGCACGCGCTGCACTTCGGGGTCTGTGGTTCGTTCCAGCAGGTGTTTTTCGCCGTGATGCGCGCGCCAGATCAGGCGATATAGCAGGGCGAACCGCTCTGGGTCGTGTGCCTGGATGACGGTCTCGGCCAGGTCGACCAGGGCGCGCGGCACGCTGAAGGTGCCGGTGGTGGGGGTGGGCTCGGACGGCTCGGCGAATAGATCGTCGGCTTGGCGCACGGACCAGACGACATTTTCCGGCGCTACGGCCTGAAGTGCCAAGCTGCGGGCGGCGGTGCGCCAGCCGGACCAATCCACTTCATGCGCGAGGATTACGGAGTTCATCTTTCCCCGTCATCGCGAGCTGCTTGGCGAAGCGATCCAGGGGCCGGAAGAGCGCTTGCCGCCCCTGGATTGCCGCGCGGGGCTTGTAAGATATTCAACCTTGAACACCAATCCGCGTTTGAGTCACCGTTCGACCGAATACCATCCTTGTTGTTTTTAGATGCCAAGACGCCAAGACGCCAAGGAAAACAACAATTTGGCGTCTTGGCGCCTTGGCGTTTCCGAGCGACCGGGCGGGCTTTGCGCGGTTTACGATAATGCTCGAATGCTGCAAGCACATTAATTTACAGGCTCGCCGCCAAGCGGCGGCTCGCCATGACGGGGTCACCCAAACAAATCCATCTGCTGCGCCTTCGGCACCAGCCGTTGCTGCAGCCGGGCGCTGTCCAGCAGGCCGCCGGGCTGATGGTCGAGCGTCACCACGAAAGGGGCGACCTTGGCCATCGGCAGGCGGAGCCGGGCCAAATCGTCCATGCGTAATTTCTGATGGCGGCGCGCTTGGATCAGACGGGACACGGATTTTACCCCCAAGCCGGGCACCCGCAGCAGCTGTTCCCGCGTGGCCCGGTTCACATCGACCGGAAAGTGTTCGCGGTGCGCCAGCGCCCAAGCGAGCTTTGGGTCCATGGACAGATCCATGTTGCCGGCGGCGTCGGTGGTGATTTCGTCCGTCTTGAATTCGTAGAATCGCATCAGCCAATCCGCTTGATACAACCGGTGCTCCCGCAACAGCGGCGCCTTCGACGGCGGTAGCGCGGCGCTGGCGTCCGGGATGGGGCTGAAGGCGCTGAAATACACCCGCTTCAGGCCGTAGCTGCCATACAGATTGGTGCTGAGATCCAGGATTTGGCGGTCCGTGCCGCTATCGGCGCCCACGATCATCTGCGTGCTCTGCCCGGCGGGCGCGAAGCGGGGGCTGCGCTTTTCCGCCCGCGCCTCATCGATCCGGAGCCGCATGCGGCCCATGCTGCGGCGGATGCTGGGCAGGTCCTTTTCGGGGGCGAGACGCGCCAGCCCCTCCGTCGTTGGCAATTCCACGTTGATGCTGAGCCGGTCCGCATAGCGCCCGGCCTCCAGCAGCAACTCGGGTGCCGCGTCCGGGATGGTTTTCAGGTGGATATAGCCGCGGAAGCCGTGCACTTCGCGCAGAGTCTTTGCCACATGCACCACTT
>JAYVOF010000018.1:0-6744 GCA_043758105.1 Rhodospirillales bacterium
GAGATAGGAACATATTCAAGGAAGGGAGGTCAAGCGGTTTTGATTGAGGCTGGGCGTTCTTGGTTGTTGGGCTTACCTGACCACTGCCCTGCATGCTGGTGTCTTCGGGCCAAATCGCTTTGCGCCCGATGCTTGGCGGCCTATGATTATTGCATGGACGGCACATCGCTTCCTCCGGAGCTTGAGCGAAACGCAGACCGAGCGGTCGCCGACGGACGTTTTCGCGACCGCGCCGAGGTCTTGGCCGCGGGCTTGCGGCTTCTGCAGCAGAGCGATGGTGAGGTTGATGCGTTCGCCGCTTCGCTCGATGCGGCCAGGGCGGAGAGCAACCGCGAAGGATGGCTTGTCCCGGAGGACGTCCATGCTAAGATGGCGGCGCGGATCGATGAGGCGCGGCGTGCCAAGGGGTGACGGCCGGCGCGGTCCTGACCGGCAGGCTGGTCGGGAGCTTGCTCGCGCCGTGCCATGGATCGCGGCAGACAATCCGGATGCTTCAGAACGCCTCAATGACGCTGTGTTGGACGCGGCGCGGCTGCTCGGCGGTAACGCTCTTCTTGGCCGGGCCGCACCGCCGCCTTCCTGCCCCGCTATCAGTTCTGGTTACTGACGCGTTTCGGTACCTGCTTGTCTATGACCCGACGACAAACCCAGTCGAGATCCTGCGGTGCGTCCATACCGCACGTGACCTGCCGCGCGTGCTGGCGGCGGTGCGCGGACGGCAAACGCGATGGGTTTTGCCTGCGTGCAGGCGGGGCCGGGCATCAAAATCGCCGCCGCTTTTGGACGCACGGTTTGGCAAACCTTGCCAAGGCAGGCGCGGACTGGCAGTCAGGGTCTATGCCGATCCGTAACGTCAGGCTGACCGAACATCAGGACCGCTGCAACGATCGCGCGATCGCGGACGGGCATTATCAGAACGCGAGTGAAGTGATGCGGGAGGGCCTGCGCCTGCTTGAGCGTCGCGACGCCGAGGATGACGCCAAGCTCGCGCGCCTTCGAGCGGCGGTGTACGAGGCGCGCGCGGCGGTGCGGCGGGGCGAATATGAGGAGGTGGCCGACGATCGGTTGACCGATTGGCTCACCAGCCTGGGAGCGACCGGGCGCGGGTGAGGCGGCTCGTCTCGGCGCCCGCACAGCGCGACATTGCGTGCGTGCTCGACTGGAGCCGCGAACATTTCGGCGCTGACGCCCGCCGTCGCTCCGAGCGGCTGCCCTTCGATGTCAGCGTCCCATCGGCCTGGCAGGTCCGCACGGCAATAGATAAACTTTCCTTTCTGAGGCGACGATCAGGTCTTTTGCTAGTACGTTGAATGGAGCTGCGCGTTCTGCGCACAGGGCGATTGAAAGAATGCTAGTGGACCAGACGAGCAAAGACGAG
This sequence comes from Rhodospirillales bacterium, assembly GCA_043758105.1. Classification (GTDB taxonomy): domain Bacteria; phylum Pseudomonadota; class Alphaproteobacteria; order Acetobacterales; family Acetobacteraceae; genus JANPPS01. The sequence continues at coordinate 1,379 of JAYVOF010000018.1, forward strand.
AGCCCGGCCGCTCATAACAAGGAGGTCGCGCGCGGTCTCAAAGACTACTGTCACTTTGCCCATCCGCAGGGCTTTGCTGTAATGCTTAGCGGACCGTGGGGCAGCGGCAAGACTCACTTTATCAAAGAGCTTCTGAACGAGCTCGTGCCAACCGCGAGGGACGGAAGAATGCAGAAGCCGCTTTACGTTTCGCTATATGGGGTAAAAGACCCGGGCGAAATTGGCGATCAGCTTTTCCAGCAGCTTCATCCTCTTCTAAGCCACAAGGCCACGCGCTTAGTGGGAGCCGTGATACGTGCCGCAGCAAGAGCTACAGTCAAAGTCGATATCGGCCACGCCGCCCAGATGTCGGGCGTTCTTCCCGACCTAGACCTCTCCTCGGTGCTGAGCGGTGCCGATGGGCGGATCGTCATCTTCGACGACTTCGAGCGCGCCGCGATGACCCCAATCGCACTCCTTGGATATATCAATCCCTTGGTGGAGCATGACGGCTGCAAGGTGATTATACTCTCGGACGAGAGCAAGGTCAGTGGTCAGGACGATTACAAAGAGCGCAAAGAGAAGACGGTCGGCAGCACGTTTGAGTTCAAAGCTGATAGCGGTGTGGCGTTTACTGCCTTTATGGAGCTAATCGACAATAGAGAGGCTCGTGCCTTTTTCATTGCGTCGCGGAATACCGTGCTGAGCGTGTTCGCCGACTCCGGCCTCGACAATCTTCGGATCTTGAAGCATTTTTGTGGGACTTTGAACGGCTTTGGAACGTCCTCACAGACGGACAACGCAAGCACACGGACGCAATGCGTGAGCTGGTTTCCTTGCTCTGCGCTTCCGCCATCGAGTTAAGGTCCGGCAGATTGAGCGCTGAGACGTTCCGGCGCAACGACGCGCTGCACCAACTGCGCCTTCAAACCGACGGTCAGGATGCCGAAACAAAATCCGCCGAGGAGGTTTTTAGAAGATATCCCACTGTTCGCTTCGACAGCGCCCTTATCGACAGGGAGACGATCGTCGAAATCGTCTTGAAATCAAAGCTGCCGATAACGCGCATTCAGCGTCAGTTGAAGCAGCACCCCTTTTTCGCAAAGCCCGAGGAGATGCCGTCCTGGCGGGCACTGTTGTTCAGCTCGGAAGAACCCATCGAGATGCACGACGCCATGGTGGGGAGGTTCGAAGCAGACTTTGATCGTCGGACGTTCCACGAAGAGGCTGAGATCTACCATGTCATCGGGCTTAGTTTGTGGCTGTCGGAGATTGGTTTTCCGAGCTGGGAAGAGGCTCTCGTAGTGGAAAAGGTGAGGCGATATATCTCCGATGTTTACAACGGCACTGCCGATCCCGATGAGATGCAGACATCGACCCTCGTTCTTGAAATGGGCGGTGCCTTCGGCTTGGCTTACACGAATATGCAGGACCCAAGGTTCAGCGAACTAGCAAATTTCCACGCACAGCAGAGGGCAGCATGGCAAGGGCGCGCTTACCCTGCAATCGCTGTCAGTCTTCGCCGGTTAATGACGGAGGACAGCGAAGCATTTTTGCGCGACATCTGCTTCACAAATGGAGGCGCGGGGCGGTTCGCACGCCGCGGGGTCCTGAAGCATATACCGGCCGATGAGTTCGCCGCCGCCATCGCTAACGCGCACTACCGCGACCAGAGAGAGCAATTGGTGGCGCTCGCGATCCGGTATCAACAGGTGACAGCGGAGTTTGAACTTCAGGAAGAAGTACCTTGGTTGAAGGAGGTTCAACAACACCTTCACAGCCTCGGCAAACTCCTGCCGCCAATCGCGCGCTCTAACCTGTTTGGATTGACGCGAGAATCCCTAGACAAAACCGTTGCCGACGTAGAAGAACGGCTTCGCGGCAAGTGTTAGCAAGCGTAGCTGAGGTCGGATAGATGCCCTCCATCTTCGCCGGATCCCTGCCTCTAAAGTTGCGGTGGTTTGACTGAATAGCCCTTGATGGACGACAGGTGATGGATTGGAACCATTCTACTTCTAATTAAGGCGGCTTTCCTCCCTGGTTTTCGGGCTCCTGTGTCTTCCGGACAGGAACCTCCCCAGCATTCTTCGGCTTGCGTGTCATCTCGGCGGGAACCTCCCCAGCCTGCGCTTCTCGCGATAGAAGGTCGCGCCAACGCCCCTCCATGTCGCCATCCAACTCCGTCAAATCAGACACTGCTTGGTGTATGTCGATAACTTCGTTTATGTATCGCCTACGTATTATGTTCAGACGCGTCGCCTTTTCAGAAAACCACGCGGTACGCACGTTGAATCCAATGCTAGTTCTCAAAAGGGCGAACAGACCTGGCAGCGGTGCAAGGAAGACAACCCACTGAATTTTTGTTCCGGGAATGGGTTCGCCCGCGTATGTAGCGGCCACAATTGTGGATATGAAAGAAGTGATGATAGTTAGCTAGACTAAGAGTTCTGACAAAAACCCATTTATTCGTCGTAGACCAACATATCTCTTGATGTCCTGCGTAAGCTCCTTTGCAAGGCTGTCGTCTGAATCTATCATGAGAGCCTCCTGACCGGGGGCCGAATGTGCCCGTTTAATCGTAGTTTATACGAGCAAGAGCATACGTGAAGGAAGCGGGAGATCGTGCGGCTGGTGACGGCGGGGGACGCTAACCGAGGGTAGCTTGCTCGAGGCCGGGCGGCTCAAGTTGTTGATGGCGGTGGCGCAGATCGGGCGGCGCTGGGGGCGGCTTGGCTGGATTTCTCGACTAGGTTGTTCGAGACCGCGGCGCGGGAGCCGGATGTTTTGGACGGTTTTTCGTCGCTACCGGATCGGTTCTGACACCGTCGTCTGGTATGATCTGCGGGCTTTAAACGAGGATCTGTAGCCCGTGTTTCTGGATGACCGTGAGCAGCTTTAGCGCCATGCCGCTCGGGCGCTTGGCGCCGGTCTCCCATTTTTCGACCGTGGTTTCGCTCGTGTTGAGGTAGCGGGCGAAAACCGGCTGACTGATTTTGTTCGCCTCGCGGCGCTGCTTGATTTGGGCGGGGTTGATCTTGCTCGGCACCACGAGATGGCGGGCGTCGAAATTGCGCATCGTTGCCTTGTCGAGCGCACCGGCTTTGTGACGCATTACCGCGGATGCGTGGATCGGCTCAGCGATGGTGCTTTTCAAACTTGTTTTCGTTGCCCTGACATGGCTCCGTCAGCAGGCATCGCATTTGGCAAAGAACGGATTGGAAAGCACTCTCCGCTGGTGAGGGAGGGTGAAAGCCATACGCGCGAACGGAGTTTCTGCTGGTCCCACCCTCACCCCGGCCCTCTCCCGCCAGCGGGAGAGGGAGCATTCGCGCCCATGTTCGATCACCCTGTCGCCGGCAGATCCCGGCTGACTGATTTTGTTCGCCTCGCGGCGCTGCTTGATTGGGGCGGGGTTGATCTTGCTCGGCACCACGAGATGGCGGGCGTCGAAATCGCGCATCGTTGCCTTAGCGAGCGCACCGGCCTTGTGGCGCATTGTCGCGGGTGCGTGGATCGGCTCGGAGATGGTGCTTTTGAGCCTTGTTTTCGTTGCCCTGACATGGCTCCGTCAGCAGGCATCGCATTTGGCAAAGAACGGATTGGAAAGCCCTCTCCGCTGGTGGGGGAGGGTGAAAGCCATACGCGCGAACGGAGTTTCTGCTGATCCCACCCTCACCCCGGCCCTCTCCCGCCAGCGGGAGAGGGAGCATTCGCGCCCCTGTTCGATCACCCTGTCGCCGACAGATCATGGTCTGCCAAAAGCCCAGTCCTGCCTGGCGCGGAGTCAGCGCTTGGCTTGGGCGGGGTAATCGGGTTTTTATTCGGTATGCCCCCCGATGAGAATCCGGCCTCCCCGGCCATGGCGCAGTGGTTCCGGCTTAAGGCCGAGCACCCGGACGCCCTGCTGTTTCTGCGCATGGGGGATTTCTATGAGCTGTTCTTTGCCGATGCGGAGGCGGCGTCGGGGGCGCTTGGTATCGCGCTGACCAAGCGGGGGGAGCATGGGGGGGTGCCGATTCCGATGTGCGGGGTGCCGATGCATGCGGCGGATGCGTATCTGGCGCGGCTGATCCGGCGGGGGTTTCGGGTGGCGGTGGCGGAGCAGATGGAGGAGGCCCGTCATCGCACCGGCAAGGGGCCGCTCAAGCGGGAGATCATCAGGCTGGTGACGCCGGGGACGTTGACCGAGGATAGCTTGCTCGAGGCGGGGCGGCCCAATTTGCTGCTGGCGGTGGCGCAGGTGGGGCGGATGCTAGGGGCCGCGTGGCTCGATGTCTCGACCGGGTTGTTCGAGACGGAGGGGTTGGTGCCGGAGGGGCTGGCGGCGCTGCTCGGACGGCTCGATCCCGCGGAGATCATCGCGCCGCGCGGGCTGCCGTTGCTGGACCATGAGGCGCGGCGGGGTCCGGAAACCGCGCCGGCCGCCCCCCTGGCCGCCGGGCGGCGCGTGGCGGAGGCGTTCGGTGCCGCGAGTCTCGATGCGTTCGGCACCTTTAGTGATGCGGAGGCCGTGGCGGCGGCGCTGGCGCTCGATTACGTGCGGCTGACCCAGGCGGGGACGCTGCCGCGCCTGTCCCGTCCGGAGCCTGCCGGGCCGGGTCAGCACATGCTGCTGGATGCGGCGACGCGGGCCAGCCTAGAACTCACGCGCGGAAGGGATGGCGCGGAAGGGCATACGCTGCTGGACTCGGTCCGGCGCACGGTGACCGCGCCCGGTGCCCGGCTGCTGGCGCGGTGGATCTCGGCGCCGTTATTGGACCCGGCGGCGATTGCGGCGCGGCAGGACGGATGGGGCTGGTTGTTGGCCGAGCCGCCGGCGCTCAGTGCGCTTCGGCTGGCGCTGCGGGGGGTGCCGGATTTAGCGCGCGCATTGGGGCGGTTGTCGGTGGGGCGGGGGGTGCCGCGCGACCTTGCCGCGGTGTTGCAGGCCGTGCGCGGTGCGGCGGAGGCGGCCCGCGCGGTCGGAGGCGGACCCGTGCCGACACCGTCCCCCCATCCGGGCCTGGCCGATCTGCTGGGCCGCGCCTTGGCCGACCCGTTGCCGACGCGCGTCGATGAGGGCGGGGTCATCGCCGCGGGATTCGATGGTGAGCTGGATGCGGAGCGGGCGTTGCGGGACGATAGTCGCCGGGTGATCGCGGGGTTGGTGCTGGATTATGCGCAGCGGTATGGCGTGGCGTCGATCAAGATCCGGCATCATGCGCAGTTGGGTTATGTGATCGAGGCGCCGGCGGCGGCGGTCGAGACGTTGCGCGCGCATCCGGACCTCACGCTCCGGCAGGCGACGGCCAATGGGGCGCGGTTCGGCAATTCGGAGCTGGCGGAGCTCGACCGGCGGATCAGCGAGGCGGCGGACCGGGCGGCGGCGCGGGAAAAAGCCGTGTTCG
>JAYVOF010000019.1:0-2288 GCA_043758105.1 Rhodospirillales bacterium
CATAAAAGCACCACCAATCCTAACCCCAAAAGGCAAAGACCAGCCAACGGAACGCCGTCAACATATCCCTTTTCAAACCAGATATACTTGTCAATGAACGAAGCCACCAAAACAATAAACACCCCTCATCCAAGGGGTGCAAAGTTGCATCGGTAGCCGAACTCCTCACAATCATGTGAGGGAGGAAACTTTCCCGGCGCACCAGCACACCGGCCGGAACGCGTCGGGGAGTGGTAGCTACGCTTCCGCCCGGAGACCGTCAAGCGGTTTTTTCATGTTCCAACAATGCACCCGGCGGCAAGGTCGCAATCAGCGCGCGGAAATAGGGGATCGTGCGGGTCAAACCCTCCTCCAACGAAATCGACGGCGTCCAGCCCAGTTTGGACTGCGCCTGACTAATATCCGGTCGACGCTGTTTAGGATCGTCCTCGGGCAACGCCCGGTGCACGATGCGGGATTGCGAGCCGGTCAGCCGGATCACATGCTGAGCTAACTCGAGAATCGTGAATTCCCCCGGATTACCGAGGTTTACCGGCCCGGTCATCTCCCGGGGAGTGTCCATCAAACGGATAAAACCCTCGATCAAATCATCGACGAAGCAGAACGAACGCGTCTGCTGCCCCTCACCGAACACCGTAATGTCTTGCTGGGTCAGCGCTTGCACGATGAAACTCGAAACGACACGTCCGTCGCGCGGGTGGGTGCGCGGGCCATAGGTGTTGAAAATACGGCCCACCTTGATCTGCAATTTGTGCTGCCGCCAATAGTCAAAGAACAACGTCTCAGCACACCGCTTGCCCTCATCATAGCACGACCTGGAGCCGATCGGGTTCACATTGCCCCAATAAGATTCGGATTGAGGATGCATGGTGGGATCGCCGTACACCTCGCTGGTGGAGGCCTGGAAGATCTTCGCCCCGACCCGCTTCGCCAGGCCCAGCATGTTGATCGCGCCGATCACGCTGGTCTTGGTCGTTTGCACCGGGTCCCGCTGATAATGGATCGGCGAGGCTGGGCATGCCAGATTGTAAATTTCGTCCACCTCCACGAACAGCGGGAAGGTGACGTCATGGCGCATCAGCTCAAAATTAGGATTAGGAAACAGATGCGCTATGTTACGCGGCGTGCCGGTAAAGAAATTATCCACGCACAAGACATGGCAGCCATCCGCCAGCAATCGCTCGCACAGGTGCGAACCGAGGAACCCAGCGCCCCCGGTGACGAGGACGCGGCGTTCCAGATGCATTAGAGTTCCTTCTCGTCCGCCTCCGGCTCGACTTCGATATCACCGCTGATGGTGTCTGCGTCATCTTCAAGGTCGGATGCGTCTTCCAGCACGTCCTCTTCAGCCTCGTCATCCGCGGTCTCGACCTCGACCTCCGCGTCTTCCAGCGCGGGCGCCTTCTTCACGCGCTTCTCTTCCGCCACGTTGCCGCCGGCCCGGCGCGCCTTTGGCTGTTCGATCGGCTGTTCCGTGCCGCATTTGATGCACACAGCGGGCACCTTCATCAGGTCATAGAAGCGCGTGGCGCAGGCGACGCAGACGCGCTTGGTGCCGAGTTCAGGCTTGGCCATCGATACCCCACAAACATCCCGCCAAACGATGCGGTTCAAGGGCGCGGCCCATGCCATCGCTGCCGCCGCCTGTCAAACGCGCCTCCTCAGTGTTAGAGCATCCCACTTCGCCACCCTACCCGGTAAAGGTTAAAAAATGCTTGCGACGCTCCGGCCTTTGACCGCCACCGCCTCAGGCCCGCTAGGCGGCACGATCCGCATCCCCGGCGATAAGAGCATCAGTCACCGGGCGCTCATGTTCGCGGCGCTGGCGATCGGCGAGACCCACATCGCCGGCCTGTTGGAAGGCGAGGACGTGTTGCGGACCGCCGCGGCCATGCGGGCGCTCGGAGCGGCGGTGACGCAGGATGGGCCGGGGCAGTGGCGGGTCGCCGGGCGCGGCCTTGGCCTTCTCAAAGAGCCAGAGGACGTGCTCGACATGGGCAATTCCGGCACCGCCGCCCGGTTGCTGTGTGGGTTGCTGGCGGGGCATGATCTGTTTGCGGTCATGACCGGAGATGCCAGCCTACGCGGTCGGCCCATGCGGCGGGTGACGGAGCCGCTGGCGATGTGCGGGGCGCAGTTCCAATCGCGAGACGGCGGCCGGTTGCCGCTCGCGATCCGCGGGGCGAAGGACGCGCTGCCCTTGAAATACCGGCTGCCGGTGGCCTCCGCCCAGGTGAAATCCGCGCTCATGCTCGCCGGGCTCAACGCGCGCGGCTGGACCACGATCG
>JAYVOF010000020.1:0-17907 GCA_043758105.1 Rhodospirillales bacterium
ATCGGGATCGTGGGCCGGTGGACGCCCCGCCCGGCACTGGCGTTGGTCCTGGTGCTGGCCGCGCTCACGCTGGTGTCGCTCAGTTCCCAGGTTTGGGCCGGGCCGGTGAAGCTGCTCGATCTCGGGACCAAGCCGTGGGAGGATATTTTCGGGTCGTTCCGGTCGTCCGGCCGGGCGTTTTGGCCGGTCGGGTACGCCGTCATGCTGGGCTGCGTCGCTGCCGCCGACCGGCTGCCGCGTGCGGTGGGATGGCCCCTGCTGCTCGCGGCGGCGGCGCTGCAACTGGTTGACATCCAGCCGCTGGCAGTGCGGGGCCGGGGTGTTTGGAACGCGGGCAGCAGCATCGCCGCCCCCGCCGTGCCGCCGGGCACCACCCTGTTCACCGTCGCCCCCCATCCGGGATGCGCCCCTGACCCGGCGACCAAGGCCCGTGGACCGCTGATGCTGCTGGACGCGGTGCGGCACGGTGCGATCATCGGCGATATCGGCCTCGGCCGCTCACCCCGCTGGTTCAGCTGTGAACGCATCCTGTCCGATGCGCTGGAGCTGCCGCTGATGGACCGTGAGGTGCGGGCGTTCTTTGGCCGGGTACCCCAAGCCGCGTTGCGCCCGGCGTTATTGGGCCCGGGTGCGTCGTGCCGCGGCATGCAGGATGTGATCTTCTGTGGCCGGGGCGTGGCCGAGGCCGACGGCGCCCCGTTGCCGCCGGGCCCGGCGCTCGTGCCGCACCCGCTTCCACTGACGGTCGAGGGTCTCGCCTTGGCGCCGTTGCTGGGGAGTGGGTGGGTGCTGGATGACGCCGGGGTCGCGTGGTCGGAGGGACCGCAGAGCACGTTATTGCTAGCGGTGTCGCCGGGCGACGCGGTGACGGTCCATTTACGCCTCAGCGGGATCACGTTCGCCGGCGGCGGATCACGCCCCGTGTCGGTCCTGCTCGGCCGGGCCGAGGCACGGGGGTTCGTGCTCCCAGACGGGACCGAAATGGACGTGGTGATCCCCGTGGGTGGGGTCGGCGGTGACGAGGGGCGAAGCGGCCTGGTCCGGCTAGCGCTCGATGTGTTCCGCCCGGTCGAACCCTCCCGCCGGGGCTTTGTCGCACCGGTAAAGCGCGCCGCGATCCGGCTGTATCGCGTGTCCGTCACCGCAGGATGAGCGGTGGCCCTTCCCGCCCTTGGCTGGGAAGGGCCGGGTGCTCAGGTGCGGACGGTTATTTTCTCCATCTCTTCCTTCAATTTCAGCTTTTCCTGCTTCAATCGGGAGAGCGCGCTGTCATCAGGCCGGGGACGGTGGTCTTCCTCCGCGATGCGCATTTCCAACGATGCGTGACGGCCTTTGAGGCTCTCGAGACGGGACTGCAAGTTCATGACCCCTCCTGTGCGTGGCCACTGGGCCGAGGACCGGCCCGCCACATGACAAATATAGTGCAGCGAGGGCGATTTTGCCAAAGCTATCGCGACCGCCACACGACACGTTTCCTCGCGTGCGCCGCCATGATAGATAGGATCATGCTTACCGACCGCGATTCCCTGCTGCGCCAGCTCCACGAACTGCGCAGCGAGCATCGTGACTTGGATACCGTGATCGCCCGGTTGTCGGAGGCGGGGTCCGATCAGCTGCATTTGCAGCGGCTGAAGAAACGCAAGCTCTTGCTGAAGGACGAAGTGTCCTGGCTGGAAAGCCGCCTGATCCCGGATAGCATTGCGTGAGTGAGGTCGTCGTCGGGCTGATCATGGGTAGCCAATCCGATTGGCCGACCATGGGCCACGCGGCGGAGGCGCTGGATCGGCTCGGGGTGGGCTACGAAACGCGCATCGTCTCTGCGCATCGCACGCCGGACCGGCTGCAAGACTATGCGAAGACGGCGCGGGCGCGCGGCTTGCGGGTGATTATCGCCGGCGCAGGCGGGGCGGCGCATCTGCCGGGCATGTGCGCGGCGTGGACGCCGCTACCAGTTTTGGGCGTGCCGGTCGAAAGTTTGGCGCTGAAGGGCATGGATTCGCTACTGTCGATCGTGCAGATGCCGGCCGGGATTCCGGTGGCGACCCTGGCGATCGGCGGACCCGGTGCCCGTAACGCCGGATTGCTGGCGGCCGCGATCCTCGCGCTGAACGACCCGGCGCTCGCGGCCAGGCTGGACGCGTATCGCGCCGAACAGAGCGGCAACGTCGCCGATTCGCCGGATCAGCCCTCGCCCGTTGGGTTCCTGAAGGCTTGACCGGCGCATTACCGCCGAACGCCACCATCGGCATCGTCGGTGGCGGGCAGCTAGGGCGCATGTCGGCCATGGCGGCGGCACGGCTGGGTTATCGCTGCCATATTTTATCGCCCGAGCCGGACAACCCGGCGGCACAGGTATCGGCCGCGCATACGCTGGGTGACTACGAGGATCCGGATGCTTTGCGCGCGTTTGCCCGGGCGGTCGATGTGATCACGTTCGAGTTCGAGAATGTGAGCGCGGCGGGGCTGGACCTGTTGGCGTCCCTACGACCGGTGCGGCCCTCCCCCGCCGTATTGCGGGTGAGTCAGGACCGCGTGCTGGAGAAATCGTTCCTGGCCGGGGCGGGCGTGCCGACCGCCCCATGGTGCGAGATCACGAGCCGGGAGGCGCTGGATGTGGCACCGATCCCGCTACCAGCCGTGCTGAAAACCACGCGGCTCGGCTATGACGGCAAGGGTCAGGCCGTGCTGCGTGTGAGGTCCGATCGGGGGCCGGCATGGGAGGCGCTGTCGCCTAAGCCGCTCGTGCTAGAGGGTTTTGTCGATTATGCGTGCGAAGTGAGCGTCATCGTCGCGCGCGGGCTGGATGGCGCGGGAACGGTGTTCGACGTGGTGGAAAACCGGCACCGGGATGGAATTTTGGACATGACGCTGGCACCAGCGCGGGTGTCGGCGGCCACTGCGGCCGAGGCGGCGCGGATTGCGTGGCAGGTGGCGGAGGCGCTGGAGCTGGTCGGGCTGCTCGCGGTTGAGATGTTCGTGGACCGGGCTGGGCGTGTGCTGGTGAACGAGATCGCCCCGCGTCCGCATAATTCAGGCCATTGGACGATCGATGCCTGCCCGGCCAGTCAGTTCGAGATGCATATCCGGGCGATCGCCGGGCTGCCGTTACCGGTGGCAGGACGGCATTCGGATGCGGTGATGAAGAATTTGGTCGGGCCGGAGGAGACGGCGCTCTGGCCGCGGATCGTCGCCACACCACGGCTCATTCCGCATTTGTATGGCAAGGCGGAGGCGCGCGCCGGGCGGAAGATGGGGCACGTTACGCAGTTGTTTCCGTTGGGCGGATTGCCGGATGACGCAGCGATCCGCTTGGCGTTGGACTGGATACGGCCCGACTGACGGTACCCAGATTTAACGCTGCGGCCTGCACGCAGGCGGTGAAGGCGGCCAAATCCGGCCAGCCCTCGGCGGCCTGAAGAATAAGGACACCAGCCTCCCGGATGGCGCAGTCGATCATGAGGTTCTCTGAGAGGCCGAAATCTTCGATCTCGAAACCCTGTGCGTCCGTGCGCCCGGTGCCCCCCGCGACGGCACGGCTGCGGTCCGCCAGGAGGGCCGTGACGGTGCTGTAACCGAAGACCTTGAGGCCGAGGCCCCGCGCGAAGCCGATTTCATAGATCGTCCCTGCATCCGCACTGGCACCACGGAACGGCGTGAGATTGGCGATCACGGCGGTGCAGGCGCGGATATGCGCCTCGTTCCGCCTGGCGATCCGGTCCGCCTCGGGCAGGTTTGCCCAGGCTGGTGGCTCGGGCGTGGGGTCGAACGGAGTGACGGGATCGAGGCCATGCGCCACGCAGATCGCGGCTTTTCGGGCGGCCCAGGCGATCGGATCGGGGAAGAATACGTCCGGTCCGGCCAGATAGACCCTCACGCGCGAAGCTGCCGGGTTGCCGGGGCCATGGTGCAATGCAATCGTCCGGTCGCCGTCCGTAGCGACCTAGTCACGAGGAATGCATGCCGAAAATCAAGGTGAGGACGCCCGTCGTGGAGCTCGACGGGGATGAGATGACTCGGGTCATGTAGGGCTTCATCGATGAAAGACTGATCCTCCCCTACCTCGACATCGACCTCAAGTATTATGATCTTGGGATCGAATGCCGGGACAAGACGGACGACAACATGACGGTGGACGCGTCATGCGCCATCGGAAACCACGGCGTCGGCGTGACATGCGGGTCCATCACACCGGACGCACAGCGGGTGACGGAGTTCGACCTGAAGCAGATGTGGCGGAGCCCGCATGGGACGATTCGCAATATTCTGGACGGCACCATCTTCCGCGAACCGATTTTCGGTACTATCAGCGGCATGAACCAATGACCCGTCATTGCTAGCCCCGCTTGAGGCGCGGCACTCCAGGGGCGGAGGCGCGCGCGAAGGCGGTCGGAAGGATCACGGTTTTCACGCCGATGATCGGCCGGGCTATCGCAAGGCGGCGGCCGAGGACGGATGGCTGCGAATGCCCGCCTGGTTCAAGCGTTTCGATGTATAGAACAGACCGGACTCGGAACGTGTATTGATTTGTTTCATTATGATTTAGCTTCGAACAGGCAGGAGGGAGAAGGGTTGGTGGTGGAAAAGATCGTAGGTCAGCCTTGCCCACCGATGCTTCTTGCGAAATTCGATTGTTCGATTAATACAGATGAAACTAATGTACTCGAGAGTTCCATCTCGACCTCCGGTTGATGACGCTTTTCGACAGTTTCATACTTGCAAAGCCCCTCGTGATATGGGATCACAAACCCGCGAGGATGAGTTCATAGGCTCGTTCAAATGGAGGGATTCATGGGCGAACGTTGCGTGACGACTTCGGTAAATGCGGCCCGCAACGAGTTCAGCGTTGAGGTCGCGCGGAACGCGACCTTGGTTGCCGAAGCTTTTCGTCTGCGTCATCAGGTTTACTGTATCGAGAACACCTACGAAGCAGGGCGGAACGGCCTCGAACAAGACGAGTTCGACTCCAATGCCCGCCATATTGTGCTCCGGCGCCGTTCGACCGCCGAGGTTGTGGGCACGGTGCGGGTCGTGCTCCCTGGTCGGACGCTTCCCATTCACGGCGTGTGCACCCCAGCGTCGCTTCATTCCTTGCCCTGGCACAAAACAGGGGAAATATCTCGTTTTTCACTCTCTAAGGCGCGGCGTGTGGGGTCTGGCGAGGCCGGAGGCATGATGCGTCTGGGCCTGATGCAGGGCATTCTCCGCGTCAGCCAGGAGGCCGGGCTAACGCATTGGTGCGCGGTGATGGAGCGTAGCCTGCTTCGCCTTCTACAGACGACGGCGATTTATTTTCAGCCGATTGGACCGCTGGTCGAATTCCACGGCCCGCGCCAGCCCGCCATCGGCCGCATCGACACCATTTTAGATCGCATGCGTCGTGAGGCCGGACCGATTTTTGACTACGTCACGGAGGATGGGACGCTTTGGCCGGTTCGGGTGCACCGTCTGGCGGCGTAACAGTATAACGCGTTGTAAGCTGTTCGAGCGAGCGTCGCACAGAACGGCCCCGGTCGCGTCCTGGAACCGGTTCCCCGATCCGGCCTAGAAACAGAACATCGCCGGGCACTAGATTTAAGGTCGCCTCGAAGCCTTTCGCGAGCTCCTGCGCCCGGCGGAGTAGCGCGGGATCCGTGGTAAACTCAGTCCGATCAGCACCGTATTGGGCAAAGATCAGCGTAGCATAGGCGGGCTGCATCGCGAGACCCAGCCGGGTAGCGGTCAGCCAGAAGCGCTGCATGGCCTGCCCCGCTCGTAAAAGGGTCGCCGTTCGCCCCTCGCCCGGCGGCGCCGGATCGACCGATCGAATGGTAAAATAGGCGGCACTGCACCATCCCGGCCACCAATCCAGCTGAGCCGCGATCGCGCCGGTTCCTAGGACCGAATTCACGAAACGCACCCGGCCCCAACGCCGCAAGGTCCACCGCATAAGTCGCAGCGTCATTCGGTCCACACCTACAGCGTCCGCTGGGATGCCCGTCGGACTATCGCGCGCCGACCAATCGAGCACCCGGCGATGCACCTCATATGCCTCAGGGGTTCGGAGGCGAATGGCCGTCGCGGCGGCGCCTAACCGGGCGATGTCGCGTCGCATTCGGGAGGAGGCGTGCCACGTTACGATGAGGCCCGGCTCCAAGGCTGCTGCCAAGGCCACCATCTCATGCGGGCGCAACGCTCGGCGGCGATACGCACGTCGATTGACCGAGCGGACCGAAATGAACGGATACAAAGGGTCAAGCGGCACGGGGACCGCAGGCTTCAACCTAACCTGAATTTCCGACCTATCGCCGAGATTCCAACACAGCGTCCAGCCCAGGTGCCGAGCGGCGATCGAGAGCGTTTCGATCAGCATTCCAGTCGAAAGCGTGGTCGGCTCGTGGTCCCGGAAATCATAAATGTCGCCATGGTCACCGGCCTTGAAGTCGATGATCGCGCGATGAGCATCTAGAAAAGAAAATCGCCACGGTTGCGCATTATCGCCGCTTGGTGCCCAGCGGCCATGGCGGAGTACGGTCTCGATCGGCGTCGAGGTGAGCGGCGGCGCGGCGGTCGGACCCGGAAGCCGGCTGAACATTCGTCGGGCGACCGCGAGGCGAAGGCGCTGTATCGGACCATCGTTGCCAAACCGCAGGTTTGTCGTCACCGAGCGGCCGCGATAGGCGTCGAACTGTAAATGGAATGGTGCCCCGCGGACGCCCCCCCGGTGAAGCAGCAGTTTGACGGCGACCGCGGCCGTGACCCCTGCGCAAAGCTGGCACGCTGCTGCGGTCGAAGGGCCACGGTGGTGCGCCAGATCAACCCGGGTAGGATCGACCAGATAATCTCGATGTAGCCCACGCGGCGCCAGGCCCATGAGAAATCGTAGATATTGCTCGGACTCCGTCTGTCCATTCAGGCGGAAATATTGTTCGAAGGACATCTTGCCTGGAAGGAAGGCAAGAAAGCCGACTCCCATACCGATCGGAGCCGCCGTTACCGCCGGAATACCCATTGCGGCGGCACGCTCGAACACACGTTGCCGAATATCGATGGCAAAGAAGTCGAGTCCATCCACAAAAAGATCCGCGCCTTGCAAGAATCCTGAAATCGTATCGCCGGCTACGCCCCTTGGAAAAAGACGGAGATCAACTTCCGGATTTATGCTTTGGACCATCTCCGCCATAACGTCGATTTTTGCTCGCCCAATCGTTCCGACATTCGCTCCGACTTGACGGTTGAAATTTACCACACTGAATTCATCAAAGTCGGCGAGCGTGAACGCCCCAATACCAATACGAGCAAGGGTCAGGAGATGCGCTCCCCCGACCCCGCCCAGCCCGGCAATTGCAACACGCTTGGACCGTAGTATAAGTTGTTCGCTTTCGGTGAACCAACCTATATTTCGTTCAAATGCCTCTGCATAACTGAAGTGTTCAGCTTCGGCGGTCATAACCGTAAAGCTTTGCTCTTAATCCACCCGCTTGTAACCGCCGTTTGATCAGACCAACCGCCTCCGCCGAAGCAGACCCAACCCAAGGCCTGCAGAACCCAACACCAACATTGAGGCCGGTTCTGGAACTGAGATGAAGGATGCATCCCCCCCACCGCCATTTAGCAAAAAGGTCGATCCGTTATTCGCAATCGTGATGATTTGGGCGTTGTTGTTAAAGGCACCGGAGAGATCGAGGCCCACATTGGTGGGGCTCGTCACGAACCCGGGGACGGGATTGAACGACACCGTGAGGTTCGATCCAGCCCCGAGCGGATTGAACGTGAATGTTGTCGTTCCGTTAATCAAACTTCCGGTCGCCAACTTAATCGGCGCGCTACCGGCCGTCACGAATGCCACGCTCGAACCAGTTGGCGTTCCTGTTGAGTCTTCATTCGTCAGGCCAAAGGTTGCAGGACCATTTACGCCGTAGAGTGTCGCGGTCAGAGAATTATAGGTGCCGGTTGACGCCCCATTAAAGGTAGGTGCGCTCTGAAAGCCAGTGCCGGTAAACTGAATATACAGTTCATACCCAGTTCCGGTAACAGGGAAGTTGAACGGGGTATTACTTCCGACCTGAACGTTGTTAACGATGAGATACCCAGTCTCGGTAAAGGCCGTGTTTCCATTTGAGGAAGCGCCAAGGTCCACCCGGGCATAGTCCAGGAGATTGAGTTTGGTTGCCGAGAACGACGTGCCGTTAAGCCCCGCCGATTGCGGAGCGAACGTCACCAAAGTCGGGGCTGCAAACGCAGAAGGGGCTCCGAGCCATACCGACAAGGCTAGAGCGCAACCCGTAGACATCACCC
The DNA here is from genome assembly GCA_043758105.1 of Rhodospirillales bacterium. Taxonomy (GTDB): domain Bacteria; phylum Pseudomonadota; class Alphaproteobacteria; order Acetobacterales; family Acetobacteraceae; genus JANPPS01. The sequence continues at coordinate 8,275 of JAYVOF010000020.1, forward strand.
GCGTCGGACATATATATTTAAAAGAACCCATTATTTCCTCCATTAGCAACCTGGGTGGACCTTACGGGGCTTCTGGAATGTCGGACAATAACAAGTAAGTGATAACATATGTCAGAGACGGTTAAAAAGTGCTGCTAATGTCTCCTATGGAGAAATGTTTCGCGACATGAGGCCCTTCTCACGAACAAGGAGTTTGACTGCCTCTAAAGCGGCGCTCGCTGATTCGTAATTCGGTCCTCCGCCCTGGGCAAACTCGGGCTTGCCGCCGCCGCCCTTTCCACCAACCGCAGCACTCGCCGCCCGAACGAGATCAACCGCGTTAATGTATTCGATCACATCATGAGAGACGGCCACAGCCACACTCACTTTGTTATCCGCTGTGGAGGCAAGAGCAACGACCCCACTCCCTATCCGCACCAGCAACCCCTCGGCGACCGTCTTGAGTTCTTTGCCGGGAATGTCGCTTAATATCTGTGCGAGAAGTTTGAAACTCCCAATTTGCTGAACATCGGCAGCGTGTGAACCCGTCACCAGTTTTCTTTGTAATTCGGAGACTTGGCGTTCCAAGCGCTTCCGCTCGTCCACTAATTGTTCGATCCGTTGGACGACATCGTTTGATCCGGACCGCACTAGGTCCGAAACTGCAGCCAAACGACGGTCCACAGCTATACTTAATTCGATCGCCGAGGCCCCGGCAACCGCTTCGACCCGGCGAACCCCGGCGCTCACGGCCCCCTCTGACACGATTTTGAATAATCCGATATCACCCGTTCGGTGAACGTGAGTTCCGCCGCATAACTCAACGGAAAATGGGGTCTGAGCGTTTGTCGCGCCTCCCATACTGACGACCCTGACTTCATCGCCGTACTTTTCGCCGAACAGGGCCATCGCACCCTCCGCAACCGCTGCGTCGGGGGTCATCAATCGCGTCGTGACAACTGAATTCTCTCTAATCCGCTCATTCACCGCAACCTCCACGGCGTCAAGAATGTCACGGGAGATCGGGGTGGGCTGACTGACGTCGAATCTGAGACGATCCGTGGCATTAAGGCTGCCTTTTTGCGCCACGTGGGACCCGAGTTGTTCGCGTAGCGCAGCATGCAACAGATGTGTCGCACTGTGATGCGAGCGGATCGCGCTGCGCCGCGAGTGATCCACCACCGCCAATACGGCCGCTCCAACATCAATCCGACCCGACAAAACCGTGCCGTAGTGAACGGTGACGTCCCCCATTCGCTTTTTCGTATCTGTAATCTGGATTAGAAGGCCATCGGGCCCCGAAATTTCGCCACTGTCACCAACCTGGCCGCCGCTCTCGGCATAAAACGGCGTCTGATTCAAAATGATCGCGACCGCTTGGCTAGGGCCGGCACTGGACAGTTCGCCACCATTCACAACCAGAGAAATTACCTTCCCTTCCGCCTTTTCGGTCGCATACCCAAGGAATTCCGTTGATCCCGTTCGCTCGCGAACATCGAACCACACACGCTCGGTCGCACTCTCCCCCGACCCAGCCCAGGCGGCCCTGGCGCGGACCCGCTGCTCTTGCATCGCAACATCAAAGCCGGCCGTATCGACGCCACGCCCCTGTTCGCGTAGCGCGTCCTGCGTCAGGTCCAGCGGAAAGCCAAACGTATCGTATAATTTAAATGCGACGCTCCCCGGTAGTAAGTCACCGCTACCAAGCCGGCTCGTTTCTTCCTCCAGCAACCCCAAGCCGCGCTCAAGCATAGCTTTGAACCGGTCTTCCTCCAGCCGCATTGTTTCAATGATAAGCGGTTCAGCACGCGTTAATTCTGGGTAGGCTGCACCCATTTGTCGAACGAGCGCCGGTACCAGACGATGAAACGACGCTTCGCGCGTACCCATCATATGGAGATGCCGCATGGCGCGCCGCATGATACGACGAAGAACATATCCCCGCCCATCCCGCGCCGGCAGCACACCGTCGGCGATCAGGAAAGACGTGCTGCGCAGGTGGTCAGCCACCACGCGATGGCTCGTCTGGAACGCTCCATCAGGTGGAAGCCCCGTGACTTCTGCACTCGCAACGACTAAGGCTCTCATCATGTCGATATCATAATTGTTATGGTGGCCCTGCATAACGGCCACGAACCTTTCGAAACCCATTCCTGTATCGATCGATGGACGGGGTAAGGCAGTGCGGGTGCCCGGCGGATCTTCCTCGAACTGCATGAAGACGAGATTCCAAATCTCAATGAAGCGATCGCCATTTTCTTCGGCTGACCCAGGTGGACCACCCGCTACGGTTGGCCCGTGGTCGTAGAAGATTTCGGAACAGGGCCCACACGGCCCGGTGTCCCCCATTCGCCAAAAATTGTCGCTGGAATTGATCCGTATAATTCTATGGTCTGGAAGGCCCGCGATTTTCCGCCATAATGTTGCCGCATCGTCGTCTTCAGAGAAGACCGTCACTAACAGTTTATTTCCATCAATGCCAAAGTCTTTAGTCAGCAGCTTCCACGCATTCTCAATTGCGACATCTTTGAAATAATCTCCAAAACTAAAGTTTCCCAACATTTCAAAAAAAGTATGATGGCGCGCCGTGTAGCCTACGTTATCGAGATCATTATGCTTGCCACCCGCTCGAACACACTTTTGTGCCGTTGTTGCGGTCTTGTAGGGACGTTTTTCCTGGCCGGTAAAGACGTTTTTGAATTGCACCATGCCACTGTTAGTAAATAGCAATGTGGGATCATTTCTTGGAACGAGCGAACTGCTGGAGACGTGCTGATGACCGTTGCGAACAAAGAACTCGATGAAGGCCGCTCTGATATCGTTACTACTGGGCATGGCTGGTAAATTGTCCTTCGGAGTCGAGCATTCCTACCAAGGGTCGCCGACGCTGTCATCCAGCCAAAAAATCATCCATCGGACTAACGCTGATAGGGGTGAGGCAACAGAGTCCGAACCGGGATTTTCCGGAGTCCAAGGGGTGTTTGAACGATGACCAATGCAGCGGCGTCATAGTCGATTAGATTTTCGCGACAGGCACCGCATGGAGAAACAACGGCTATTTCTTGGTTAATCTCGTCCGGCTTCGGATGCCGAACGGCAACGGCGCACTCAATCGTCGCGTCGCCATCCATGATCACGCGACCCAGGGCAATAGCCTCTGCACAGATGGATAGGCGCCCAACTGTCGCTCCTAGGTGAACACCGGTCCATACGCGGCCATCACGCGACCGTAATGCCGCGCCCACGGTATGCCAAAACGGACGGTAGTGCCTGAGAAGGATCTCCCGCGCGGCGGCGACAAGCTCATGATCGCGGTCATCGAGCTCCCTCCCATGAGGGCCTTGAAGCTGTGACAGGTTCAGGTGTCCCGCTTTGATTTCATTTACTCTGCAGCCTCCGACTCCTCACCCTCATCCGGAAGCGCAACCATGGAATTTGCAACCACACCCGATTGCTCACGCACTTTTTTCTCAATCAAGTCTGCCATCTCGCGGTGATCACGTAAAAATTGTTTAGCATTCTCACGTCCTTGACCGATACGTGTACTATCGAAGCTGAACCATGCACCGGACTTCTCTACCACGTTGGCCTTTACGCCAAGATCAATTAGCTCCCCAACCTTACTAATGCCTTCGCCATACATGATATCGAACTCAACTTGCCGGAATGGAGGCGCTAACTTGTTTTTGACGACTTTAACGCGGGTTTGGTTTCCGACGACCTCTTCCCGGTCCTTAATTTGGCCGATCCTACGAATTTCCATTCGGATCGATGCGTAAAACTTAAGAGCGTTTCCGCCAGTCGTCGTTTCGGGGTTGCCAAACATGACGCCAATTTTGAGTCGAATTTGATTGAGGAAAATCAGCATCGTGTGCGACTTCGAAACGCTTCCGGTGAGCTTGCGTAACGCCTGACTCATCAGTCTCGCGTGAAGGCCGACGTGAGTATCGCCCATTTCGCCCTCGAGCTCCGCCCTTGGGACTAAAGCCGCAACGCTGTCAACAACGACAATATCGACGGCACCGGACCGGATCAGCGTGTCGCAAATTTCGAGTGCCTGTTCGCCGCCGTCTGGCTGGCTAAGGAGAAGATTGTCCACGTCTACGCCGAGTTTGCGTGCGTAGATCGGATCTAAGGCGTGTTCCGCGTCGATGAACGCGCAGGTACCACCCCGACGCTGAGCCTCTGCAATAGCGTGGAGTGCAAGGGTGGTTTTACCCGAGCTTTCTGGTCCATATATTTCGACAATTCGACCGCGAGGTAGACCACCGATCCCTAACGCGAGGTCAAGACCCAGCGATCCGGAGGGGATCACTTCGATCTGCTGATCCCCGGCCTTGGCTCCCATTCGCATAATGGAACCTTTGCCGAAGGCACGCTCAATCTGAATGAGCGCTGCATCCAACGCCTTGCCCTTATCCATAACCGCCCCTGACGCTACCGCGATGATAGACCCAATGCCACTTTGCCGAGACCACGACTAGAGGCGATCGTCCCACATGAGTTTCCCCTGATACGTGCAGATCTACGACTTGGCAAGAACAAACGTGAACGCAGATGGCGCATCTTGAGACGGTTTCAACGCCGTCCCGTCATGGCCCGCAGGCGCCATACGTAAGCTATTATTTCGGCAACCGTTTTGAAATGCTCCACGGAAATCTCCGCGTCGAGCGGCAGCGTAAACAACGCTCTCGCCAGCGGCGGATTCGGCACGATGACGATCCCGTGCTGTTCTGCGACTTCGCGAATGCGCGCGGCCACATCGTCCATACCCTTGGCAACCACCTTCGGCGCACCTTTGCCGCCTCTATCGTAGGCAAGGGCGACCGCGTAGTGAGTTGGGTTTGTAATAATGACTGTCGCCTGTGGAACCGCGTTCATCATCCGCTTGCGCGCGCGAGCGATCCGGACCTGCTTGAGCCTAGACCGGTGCACAGGATCACCTTCGGCTTCTTTGTTTTCCTGCTTTACGTCATGCAAGCTCATTTTCAGACGACCGAAAAACCTGAAGCGAGTCCAAACTAAGTCAAACGCTGCGATAATGAACTCTGCCGCAAGGATGACGGCGAAGAGTCGGGTCACCAAGTCAGAGATGGTCGTGACCGCAGCTAGTGTGACCAGGTCTAGGCCAGTGACGATACGCGGCAGTGCGTTAACAATGGCGTGCCAGACGGCCCACATTAAAATGGCCATTTTGACCACGGCTTTGAGCAGCTCTATCGCGGAATCAGGGCTAATTATGCGTGATAGCCCTCGTTTTGGACTCACTCGGGATATGTCGAGCAGGGTGGAAAATGGTCGGATAAGAAAACCGGTCTGCAGCAAGACGCTACTGCATCCCACGATGACGATCGTGATTAGAATCGGTGTGGAAAAGAGGAAGAATGCCATCATCGCTCTCCACAGCGCGATTTCAACGGGGGCGTTAAGTTCAGAGACCATGACCATGAGCTGATTGTTAAAACGGTGGATCAAGTTAGGAGCGATGAAAGAGATGGAGACGGTCGCCGCGCACAGCGACGTCCAGTTGATGATTTCCCGGGAGAGCGGCGTTTGGCCTTCTTCCCGCGCCCGTTTTAGCCTGGCTTCAGTCGGGTGAAGCGGGCGGTCTCCTTCGGTCTCAGGCAAGCGATCTCACAATCCAGGCAAGCCTTGCCATGCCTCGTGAAGCGACGTTTGCCATTGTAACAAAACCGCTGATATGAGGATGGAGAGGAGCGCGAGTCCGCCTAAGATCTGGCCTGGTATCGCTGCTGCGTAGATCTGGAGTTGAGGGACAAGGCGCGCCAGGACGGCTAGGCTGGTCTGCATCAGGAGCGTAGAGATCAAGAAGGGCGTTGCTAAGCGGAGCCCGAGGGTGAGGCACTCCGAGACTGCCAGCAAAATGCCTGTGGCAAATTGATCGCTCGGAAGGACCGAACCTGGCGGGAAGATGTGATAGCTTCCCGACAATGCAGTGATTGGAAGTTGGATCAGACCTCCGCTCAAAATCAGGACCGGAGCTGCAAGGCCAAATAACTTCGCCAATGCGGATGATTGTCCGCCCAGTGCCGGGTCATACTGAATAACACTCGACAGACCGACCATGTAGCTGATGAGGGAACCCGCGACACTCAAGGCGATCACGGGCAAGCGTGCCAGCCAGCCGAGAAACGCACCGACAACACATTCAGCGACAATCATTCCGATCGCAATTTGTGCCTGGTCGGGAGTTGGAATCACCCCCAATCCGGGTGTGAGCAGAACTGTTAGTCCGAGGGCCAATCCCGCCCGCAGGATCGCCGGAGATTCGATTTCACCTAAGCCGGGCAGTAGCATTACAACTACGCTAGTGCGGGCTAATACGATCACAAATGTAAATGTCCAATTCTTGAACTCGGACAGGACATATAATTCGTCCACCTCGTCACCTTTTTGATTTTTTCATTGACTGCCGATTTGTATCATTCTGTCCATTATGGAATGCATAAAGCCCGCCATTGTTGAGTTTATGAATGGGCCAAATACAATAAGGGCGCTACAAAGAGCGAGGACTTTTGGTAAGAACGCGAGAGTGGCCTCATTTATCTGCGTAACCGCTTGAATTAAAGATATAATCAATCCAACGACCAACGTCGTGACGAGAAGGGGGCCGCCCAATTTAATGACTACAATTATGGCCTCTCGCATAACCCCGTCGATGTCGGCTTCCATGTCTAAATCGCCATTCTCATGACCTCTTGATAGGCTGAAACGAAGCGGTCGCGAATCGCGACGGCCGATTGTAGTGCCAGGTCCGCGTGAGAAATTGCAGCGACCACGTCTGTAAGATTTGCTTTTCCGCTAATCGCCTGAATCGCTTGGGCGTCCGCCGTATGTCCGGTCTGGACCACTGAACCGACGGCTTGCTGGATAAAGTTGGAGAAGCTAAAGTCCTCTTTCTCGCGTCCGTCGCCGGCGTCGATGCGGGCGTAAGATTGGGCAGCGGCCGCCGGACTTACATTTAGAGTTGGAATGGTCATTTGAGCATCTCAATCGTTCGAGTAAGCATGGATCGTGTAACGTCCAGGACATTAAGATTCGCACTGTAGCTTCTCTGAGCCTCTCGCATATCCATTACCTCAATAAAGCTATTTACATTTGGAGTTTTGACATACCCGTTTTTGTCAGCTGCCGGGCTGGACGGGTCGAATTTTTGCGGGAATTCGGTCATGTCCGGTGAGACTGACTTCACGTTCACCGTCGGCACCCCAAGCGCCTGGTCCATTGTATTTTGGAAAGTGACGACCCTACGACGATAAGGCTGTGCACCGGGGGTGGAACCCGTCGTCTCCTGATTTGCGAGGTTCTCAGCGATAACCCGCAGGCGTGTGGTTTGAACCTCCATACCCTTAGCGGAAATTTCGAGTGCTTTCGACAAATCCATCTTTCTTAACCCCGACCCAGTGCCAGGCGAAATAGCCCCGTATATTTTTTATAGATATTGCCCACTAATTCCTGGTTCATTGAGGTGTCGGCAATTTTCGTAAGTTGTTGCTCGATGTTGACCGTGTTTCTATCGGGAGAATGCAGTCCACCCACCGTCCGTGCCGATGGATCTGCTGCCTGCGTCGGGGTCAAATGCATTGGCGATGATCGGGCGAGCGGCATTTTCGCACCAGCTTGGCTCATGGCAAGACTAAATGGCTCCGTGTCCTTGGCACGGAACCCAGGAGTGTTGGCGTTTGCAATGTTATGTGACAGCGTTTCCTGCCTCCGATCGAGCCAAGATAGCTTCCGTTCGGCGAGGTCAAATATGTCTGAGCTGTGAGAGTTCATACCTAGTCACCACGTTGACCCGCGGAAGATAGCTTGAAGAAGTTAACAGAACGTTAGAGATGGGGTATTTTAATCTAAAGACCTTCTTAATCTTTTTGTATCAAGTTCAGGCCATGGACGACCCGGCACCGCTCTTTCATACGAAATTTTCCGGCGATGAGGTTGCTCGCGCGAAAGCATCACAGATCGATTCGCTTCTTTCAGTTGCCTGCGCCCTCACGAGGGCCGGCCGTTCTGTGGACGTGCATGGCCTGGAGACGTTTGTCGGACAGCTCTGCGCTTCCTGCCTCGACCTCCCGCCAAACATTGGGACTTCGCTCAAGCCCACACTCGCATCAATTCTCCTAAAGCTTAATGAATTTCAAGAAGAGCTCCGTCTCGTTTCTACATCCGATCTACGGCAAAAGGCCACTAAATGCACATCCAAGTCCAAGAGATTATCCTGACGCTGGCGAGCCTCGCCGTCGTATCCCTACTTATAGTCTTTTTTGGTTACGTCGTGAGGGTTCTGAAGCCCCAACAACATGAGCTGTCTGACCGACTTTTAGTCAAAGAGACACTGAGGATTGGTAAAGGGCGAGAGATACGGGTTATCTCATTCAATGATACAGATATACTATTATTTACAAGCGGATCGAGAGAGCCCTGGTTTTCGATAAGGCTGAGCGACCGAAAAGATACTATGTCATGAGACATGTTTTTATGAGATTTCTTCATAACCGTTGCTATGTTTTGGGTTTTACGATTGTTATTTGTTTATTTTGTAAAACAGCGGGCGCTCAATCCCTCAATTTAGATCTTGGCAGTGCGGGTCAAGCTGGAGCGACTGGGCGGCTCATACAGTTAACTGCGCTGATTACAGTTTTGTCTTTAGCACCGAGCCTTCTGGTAATGACGACGGCATTTACCCGTATTGTGATCGTCTTGTCGCTATTGAGAAGCGCGATTGGAGCGCAGGGAACGCCACCGAACACAGTCATAATCGGCCTCGCTCTTTTTCTCACGTATTTCGTTATGCAGCCCACGATGGATCAAGCCTGGTTAAACGGGATTGTTCCGATGCTCGATGGGTCGGTCAGTGAAATAACTGGAATATCGCAAACGGCTCAACCGTTTCGGCGTTTCATGATGGCGAATGTGCGGCTTGAAGACCTTCAGTTTTTCTCTGATATCTCGAACGCTCCGTCTGTGCAGGGCTCTGACGACGTCGCCTGGAGAACGCTCATCCCATCTTTCTTGATCGGTGAGCTGCGACGGGCCTTCGAGATGGGATTTCTATTATATCTTCCCTTCATGGTGATCGATCTTGTTGTCGGAAGCGTCCTCATGAGCTTGGGTATGATGATGCTACCACCAAATGCCATCTCTCTCCCTTTCAAGCTCATCTTCTTTGTCCTTGTCGACGGTTGGCGCTTGGTTTCTGGGAGCTTAGTCCAAAGTTTCATGCCGGGTGGATAGATAAGGCGAGGCGTTTGGGATCGTGATCCCGGTTCCCCATCCAGCGGATTGGCTTAGCTCCGGGGTTTTGCGATCTTTGCTATGCGATCCCGCTTGGATCGAGACCGAGCACGCTTTGTCTGGCGTTCGTCGACTAGATGATGGGCGGGGATCGGCCGGCCCGGCGTATGGGCACTGTCCCAGCTTTAACATATAGGCGCTCTGCAGAGCTGGCGCGGTCTTTGATATGGGCTAGTGACTTACAAATACGGGGCACCAGCTGGCTGGGACGCGGTGTCAGGCCATGTGCGTTCGTGTTGCACTAAGAGTCCGTTCGGAAAGTTGGTCATTACAAAACGGGGCTTAGTCGAACGAGACGGCGCAGCATAAGCCGGATCATGGCCAAGCGCAGATAGGCGG
>JAYVOF010000021.1:0-17904 GCA_043758105.1 Rhodospirillales bacterium
GGCCTGGCGGCGGCGGTGCGGCTCGGCGCTAAGGGTTATCGCGTCACCGTCCTCGAACAACTCGATGCCCCCGGCGGCCGGGCCTACGTCTATCGCCAGGACGGCTTCACCTTTGACGCCGGGCCCACCATCGTTACCGCACCGTTCCTGCTGGAAGAACTCTGGACCCTGTGCGGCCGCACCCTGGCGGACGATGTGGAGCTGAGGCCCGTCACGCCGTTCTACCGCATCCGGTTCCACGACGGCACCACCTTCGACTACACCGGGGACGCCGCCGCCATGGAGGCCGAGATCGCCCAGTTCGCGCCGGGCGACGTGGCGGGCTATCGCCGCTTCATGGCGCAAAGCGAGGCCATTTTCCGGGTTGGCTTCGAACAACTCGGCGCCGTGCCGTTCAGCCATTGGACTGACATGGCCCGCGTCGCCCCCGCGCTGATCCGGCTCGAAGGCTGGCGTAGTGTGCACGGGCTGGTGGCCAAGCACATCCGGGACCCGCGCCTGCGGGTCGTGCTGAGCTTTCACCCGCTACTGGTGGGCGGGAACCCGTTCCAGGCCAGTTCCATCTACGCGCTGATCGCGTTCCTGGAGCGGAATTGGGGGGTGCATTTCGCCATGGGCGGCACCGGCGCGCTCGTGAGCGGGTTGGTCCGGCTGATCGAAGGGCAGGGGGGCGAGATCCGCTGCAACACGCCCGTGCAGGAGATTTTGGTGCGGAACGGTGCCACCACGGGGGTCCGTCTGGCGGATGGCACCACGCTTGCGGTTCCCATCGTCGTGTCCAATGCGGATAGTGCCACCACCTACCGCACGCTGATCGCACCCGAGCATCGCCGCACCTGGACCGACCGCCGGGTCGAGCGCGCGCGCTATTCCATGAGCCTGTTCGTCTGGTATTTCGGCACCAACCGTCAATATCCGGACGTGGCCCACCACACCATCCTGCTCGGCCCCCGGTATAAACAGCTGCTGACCGACATCTTCGAGCATCACAAAGTGGCCGATGATTTCAGCCTGTATTTGCATCGTCCGACCTCGACCGACCCGTCACTCGCACCTCCGGGTTGTGATGGCTTCTATGTTCTCTCGCCGGTGCCGCATCTGGACAGCGGCACGGACTGGTCCGTTTTCGCGGAGACCTACCGGTGCCGCATCATGCAGGCGCTCGAAGACAGCATTTTGCCCGGGCTCGAGTCCGCGCTGGTCACGTCACACGTGCTGACGCCGCAGGATTTCCAGGACCGGCTCAGCTCGTTCAAGGGCGCCGCGTTCGGCATGGAGCCGATCCTCACGCAATCCGCCTGGTTCCGCCCGCATAATGTGAGCGAAGATATCAAGGGCTTGTTCCTGGTGGGCGCCGGCACCCATCCCGGGGCCGGGCTGCCCGGCGTGCTGTGTTCCGCCAAAGTGTTAGACGAGGTCGTCCCGCATGCCGCCCATGTTTGAAAACGACCTCGCCGACTGCCGCGTCATGCTCAAGGGCGGCTCCAAATCCTTCCACGCCGCCGCCCTGCTGCTGCCCCGCCGGGTGCATGCCCCGGCCACCGCGCTGTATGCGTTCTGCCGCGTGGCGGATGACGCGATCGACGAGAGCGCCACTCCCGGCCCGGCGCTGGCGATGCTCCGCACCCGGCTGGACGCGATTTACGCCGCCCGCCCGCATGATGCCGCGCCGGACCGGGCGCTGGCGAGCGTGGTGCGTGACCACGCGATCCCCCGCGCGCTGCTGGACGCGCTGCTGGAAGGGTTCGAGTGGGACGCCACCGCCCGGCGTTACGAGACGCTGGAGGACCTGCAGGACTATGCCGCCCGCGTCGCCGGCACGGTGGGTGCCATGATGGCCGTGCTGATGGGCGCCCGCAGCCCGGAAGCGCTGGCCCGCGCCACCGACCTCGGCATCGCGATGCAGCTCAGCAACATCGCGCGTGACGTGGGGGAGGACGCGCGCGCCGGGCGGCTCTATCTTCCACAAGCCTGGCTGCGCGAAGCTGGCACCGACCCGGCCGCCTTCCTGGCCCATCCCGTTTTCACCCCTGGCCTAGGCCAAGTCATCGCCCGCCTGCTGATCGCGGCGGAGACCCTGTATCGCCGCGCCACTCCCGGTGAGGCGCTGCTGCCGTGGGATTGCCGCCCCGGCATCGGCACGGCCCGCCGCCTGTATCGGCAAATCGGCCGCGAGGTGGCGCGCCGTGGCTATGACTCCGTCACCAGCCGCGCCGTGGTCCCGGCCGGGCATAAGCTGCTGATGGTGGCGCAGAGCACGCTGCGCGCCCCGGTCCCGGTCCGCGCCGCGCCGCTGCTCCCCTTGCCCGCCGCCCAATTCCTGGTCAGCGCCATTCCCGCCGCCCGTCCCGGCCGCCGCAACCTGGACGGCCAGATCGCCTGGCTCCTCGATCTATTCACCCGCCTGGGCGAGACCCGCGGCGACCCGGCCCGGAGCCGTGCATGACCGGGCAGTGGGAGTGGGCGATCCTGATGCTGCTATTCGTGGCGCTGCTGGGGTGGGAGCTTCGCTCCGTCCGGAAGGCGATCCGGGATGCGAAGCCCCGGCCGGGCACGAAAGAGCCCTCGTAGGTCAGAGCCGGCCCTGAGTAAAAACGCCGTCCGGCGTCCCGGGCAGCCGGCCCACGCCCCAGCTGTCATACCGCAAGCCCACTCTCACCGCTGTGCCGCGGCGGATGATCTCGGTCTCGATCTGCTGTAGGCGGGCCTTATACCCGGCGCGCACCGGCTCGAGCACGGTGCCCTGATACAAGTCCCGCGTGCCTTCCCCGGCCAGTCCGCCTCCGATGGCGTAAAGATAGCGGAACGCCTCCTCGGGTGTGCGGCCTGGGACCGTGACGGACTCGACCCGGCCGGTCTGCGGGTCGCGCACGTCCACGGTGATCATCGGTATGGCGGGGGGCGGGCCGCTGGGGCGAGAGACGTAGCGGCGGGGCGGAATGGCCATTCATGACCGCATGGCAGGGTAGGGGCGTCGGTGACGGACCGTAGCATGGTGGCGGCCGGATCGTTGCGCAAAACATCGGCCTGGGCGGCGCCGAGTTCGGCCCAGCCGGCCCGCGCCGCACGGCCGCGCAGCGCCGGGGGCGGGTCAGCCAGGTCTAGCCAGAGCTGGGCTCCGGCGCGGTCCAGCGCTGGCCGGTGGGTGCCGCGCACCGCGCCCTCCAGCCCCGGGCATTCCGTGCTGAGCGCCAGCACCCGGCCGTCTGGCTGCGGGAATAGCCACCACCCGGCCTCGTCGGCAAAGAACGCGTCACCGGCGCGCAGGAACATCACCTAAGGGAGTGCGGAGACCTGGACGGCGAACGCCGGGCTTCCCGCAGGCTCGACCCGCAAGGTATCGCCTTCGGCCCATACCGTGGCGGGGCGGCTTCCTAGGCCGAACATGCGGCACGTGACGGCATTGGCGTCCCTCCCGGTGTGGAACTTAATCGCACCAGCCAATCTTATAGACTGCCATGAACACTCAATCCTCCCCTTTGTTCCAGCCCTTCATGCTGGGCGAGCTTTCGCTGCCCAACCGCATCGTCATGGCGCCGCTCACGCGCAGCCGGTCCAGTGATGCAGGCGTGCCGCCAGATTATGCTGCGGATTATTATGCTCAGCGGGCCAGCGCCGGGCTGATCGTGTCGGAGGCGACCAACATCTCCGCCCAGGCCCGCGGCTATGCGCTGACGCCCGGCATCTGGACCGCCGGGCAGGTGCAGGCGTGGCAGCGTGTCACGCGCGCCGTGCACCGGCAGGGCGGGCGCATGGTGCTGCAGCTTTGGCACACCGGCCGCATCTCGCATCCGAGCCTCCACGGCGGCGCGCTGCCGGTCGCGCCGTCGGCCATCAAGCCGGACGGGCAGGCGTTCACCAATGACGGAATGCAGGACCACGTGACGCCGCGGGCGCTGGAGACGGACGAGATCCCTGCCATCGTTCAGGATTACCGGCATGCGGCACAATGCGCCAAGGACGCCGGGTTCGATGGGGTGGAGGTGCACTCGGCGAACAACTACCTGCTGGAGCAGTTCATCCGGGATAGCACGAATAAGCGGACCGACCGGTATGGCGGCAGCGTGGAGAACCGGCTGCGCTTCCCGCTCGAAGTCGTGCGGGCGGTGACGGAGGTTTGGGGCGGTGGCAGCCGGGTGGGCATCCGCATCTCACCCGGCACCACCATGCCCGGCGAGACCCCGCTCGACAGCGACCCGATGGGCACCTTCGGCACGTATATCGACGCGTTGGCCAGGTTCGGCCTGATGTACATTCATGATATCGAGGGCGTAACTCAGATGAGCCGGAAGGCGGACGGGATCGATTATCAAGCGCTGCGTAAGCGCTTTCCTGGGGCCTACATCGCCAATAATGGTTATGACCGCGCGCTGGCGGACAAGACACTGGCGGCGGGCGACGCGGACCTGATCAGCTTCGGCCGCCCGTTCATCGCCAACCCGGACCTGGTGGAGCGGCTCCGCACTGGGGCGCCGCTGGCGGAGGCACCGAAGCAGTATTGGTATGGCGGTGATCAGACCGGATATTCGGACTGGCCGGGAATGGGGGGGCCGGTCAGGCTTGCGGCTTAAGCCTTGAGGCGACGTGCAGTCCGACTCCGGCTTGACGTTGCAGATAGCCCAATACGCCGAACAGGTTATTCGCCTGAGGATTACCTCGCGGCCCAAACATCCGGATCAAGCTTTTCGGCGGCGTGCCGATCGCCTCTCCCAACTGCTCAAACCCAATGGTTACTTTGATATAGTCCCGAAGGATTGCTTTGCCGGTTTCAACATCGCCAGTGAGCATCAGATCAATTCCTTCGCGTAGCAGTGCGGCCCGGAAATCTGGTTCCCGCGCCATCCGGTCCCGCACAAGGTCTTTGAAGCTTCGTGTCAGGACCATCATGGCCTCCGGTTCATTGGAATGGCGCTCTCCGCCGCTTGTAGTCCACCCAGAGGGCCTAGGCCCTGCTGATGTCGGCGTGCTGGCGCCGTTTTGTTCCGCCTCTTAAAAGGACAATAAAAACATCTCCATCGCAATCAACCTACAGACGCCGCCTGGGTATCCGGAACGGCAGCATGGCCTGCACCACCGGAGTCCGGAACCGGTCCAGCGACAGGCTTTCATGTACCGCCACGACCTCCGCCCCATACAGCCGCGTCTCGATAACGGAGCGAGCGTAGAACGGCGTGTCCTCCAGACGCTGCCGGAGCCGGGGCATAAAGCCGGCATCGGCGCGGGTCTCTTGCTGCATACGCCAGAGCGTGCGGGGCAGGGGAGCCAGTGGCGGCGGGTCCAGGCGGTCCAGCGCGCCGCGCCGGTCCACGCGCAATGCCAGCGCCTGCTCGCCACCCTCACGGCGGTGCGCGTTATACAGGATCGTGGCACCCGCCGCCGTGGGGGCGCGGCACCAGTCCCAGCGGACGAAATCACGCTCCAGCGGGGCGGACCCGGCGTTGGTATCGAAATAGCCGGGGCCCGACCAATTCAGGCCGGGGCTGCTCAGCGCAACCTCCACGCGGGACACCGGCGCCAGCGGGGACCAGCTGTGCCGGCCCGCCGCATCCAGCGTAAAGTCCTGGCCCGGTAGTGCGGCCGGATGGACGCGGACCTGGCCGCGCAGGCGGATGGGCAGCGGAACCGTCACCTCGTCCAGGTCGATGGTCAGCACCGTGCCGTCCCAGTGGAGCTCGCTGGGGCCGATGGTGAGCGTGGTGGCGGTGGCCGTCAGCGCCGCCTCCCCCCGCTCCGTCATGGCCCAGCGCTTGCGCCGGCCATACAGCACGACGTTCAGCGCCACATGATTCTGTGGCCGGGCCGGGGTGCGGCGGCGGGCCCACGTGTAGTACGGGCTGAACACGCTGCCGATGAAGGCGATGATCGTCAGGCCGTGCTCACCGTCGTCGCTTAGCGCGTCGACATACCACCACGCGTAGCCGTCCGGCGGGATTTCAGGATCGAAGCGTGGTCCGCCATCAGCGCCGCGGCCGCTTGGCGCCCGGACAGCGCCGCCATCGGCA
Source organism: Rhodospirillales bacterium (assembly GCA_043758105.1). Taxonomy (GTDB): domain Bacteria; phylum Pseudomonadota; class Alphaproteobacteria; order Acetobacterales; family Acetobacteraceae; genus JANPPS01. The sequence goes on from JAYVOF010000021.1 coordinate 6,003, forward strand.
CCCCCGCCCCCGGATGGGTGGCGCCCCCCGCCAGATACAGGCCCGGTAGCGCCGTCCGAGCCCCGGGCCTGCGGAAGCTCGCCATCGCGCCGTGCACCGCCGGGCCATACAGCGCGCCCCTCGTCGCTGGAAACAGCCTGTGAAAATCCGGTGGCGCCGTCTGTAGGCTGGCTTGTGGCGTCAGCGTCAGGCCGCTCTGCGTCAGGAATTGCGTGGTCTGGTCCAGCCATGGGGCGGTCTCCATTTCCGTATCGCCGTGGGCCGGCGCGTTGATGAGAATCAGCAGGCGCTCGGGCCCGGCGGGCTCGGGGGCCTCCGAATCCGGGCGGTCTTGGGCGCAGATATAGACGGTGGCGGGATTGGGTACGTGGCGCGCGAGCTGCGCGAACTCGGCGGCGTAATCGGGCGAGAAGAACACGGTATGATGCAACAGCGGGAAGCCGTCCGCCTTCGCCACCATGGCCCAGGTGACGGCCGAAAAGGACCGCTCGGATGCCGGCAATTCGGCCGTGACCATCGCTGCCGGGTCGGCGTTGCAGATGATGGCGTCGGCGTCGAGCACCTCACCAGACGCGAGCCGCACCCCGCAGGCATGGCCGTTGCGGCGCAGGATGGTGGCGACCTCCGCCCCATAGCGGATCGTGCCGCCCTGGCCTTTGAACACCCGCGCCGTGGCAACGGCCACCTGATGCAGGCCGCCCTCCACGAGCCACACCCCCTCCTGCTCCACGTGGGCCACCAGCATCAGCGTGGCCGGCGCCCGGTAGGGGGAGGAGCCGCAATAGGTGGCGTAACGGCCGAACAACTGGCGCAAACGCGGGTCGCGGAAGTGCTTCGCCAGCGCCGACGCCATGGTGTCGAACGGGCGGATACCGAACATGGCCGCAACACCGGCACCGCGGGTGAGCGATAAGGGGCTGGGGCGCGCGGCCTCGATAAACGGCTTCTGCAACGTCTGATAGATCCGCCTTGCCTCGGCCGCGAACGCCCGGAACCCGGCGGCTTCTCCACAGAACGCGCCGATCGCGTCGGCGGAACGGTTGATATCCGCAAAAAGGTCAAGCCGATCCGTGCCCCAGGCGTGCCGCGCCAGGGTTTCCGCGCGGGTTAGAATGACATGGTCCTCCAGAACCGCGCCGGCGTCGGCAAACAGGCTGTCGAACACCCAGCGCATGGTGAAAACCGTGGGCCCGGCGCCGATCGGACGGCCCGGCAGCGGCGATTGGTTGCGCATCTTACCGCCAGGCGTCTCGGCCCGTTCCAGCACCGTCACGTCCACGCCCTGCCGCGCCAAATCCAGCGCCGCCGCCAGCCCGCCCATCCCTGCGCCGATGACCACGACGCGCATCGTTCACATTCCTCTTGACGCGAGTGTCAGCATTGATTGACAGTCTATGTGACAAGAATGGTTGACACAACTGGTGAGGGAGCAGGCAGCATGGACGTCATGACCCGGATCGAGCGGACACTGCAAGCGACCCTGGCCCGCGCGGATGCGCCGGGCTGCCCGCCGAAGCTCGCCGCCGCCATGCGCCACGCCGTGTTTCCGCGGGGCGCCCGCATCCGTCCGCGTCTGTGCCTGGCCGTGGCCGGCGCCATTGGGGAGGACGCACCCGGTGTCGCGGACGCGGCGGCGTGTGCGATCGAACTTCTGCATTGCGCATCCCTGGTGCATGACGATTTGCCCTGTTTCGATGACGCCGATACACGGCGCGGCCGGCCCACGGTGCACCGCGCCTTCGGGCAGCCGCTGGCGGTGCTGGCGGGGGATGCGCTGATCGTGCTGGCGTTCCAGACGGTGGCGATGGCGTCCGCCTGCGTGCCGCTGCGGATCGCGCCGCTGATGCTGACCATCGGCCAATCGGTCGGCGTGCCGTTCGGGATCGTGGCCGGGCAGGCGTGGGAGTGTGAGGACGCGATCGACCTGGCGCAATATCAGCGGGAAAAGACCGGCGCCTTGTTTGCCGCCGCAACCGTCGCCGGGGCCGCGGCCGCCGGCGTGGAGGCCGAGCCCTGGCGCCGTCTGGGCGCCTGCCTGGGTGAGGCGTTTCAGGTGGCGGATGACATTCTGGACGCGACGGCGCGGGCCGAGGATGTGGGTAAGCCGGTCGGCCAGGACGTGGCGCATGACCGTCCGAATGCGGTGCGGGAACTGGGGCTACACGGCGCCATCTCCCGGCTGGACGATCTCGCGGCGGGGGCCGTGGAGTCGGTGCCGCAGTGCCGCGGCGTGTCGGAACTGCGCAGCCATATTCTGAGCGAAACCAACCGCTTGCTCCCCGCCAGCCTCGGCCGGCATGCCGCGTAGATTGCGCCGCTCCCTCTCCCGCAAGCGGGAGAGGGGGAAGAAGATGCACTCACTTTCCTTGAACTTGCCGCTCCGCTGGCGGGACCGGCTGGTGTCCAGCCAGCGCTTCCGCAGCTGGGCCGCCGCGTTCCCGCTCACCCGGCCCATCGCCCGGCGGCGCACCCGCGCGTTGTTCGACCTCTGTGCCGGGTTCGTCTATTCGCAAATCCTGCACGCCTGCGTCGAGCTGCGCCTGTTCGACATGCTCGCCGGCGGACCGCTCACGCTCCCGGCGCTCGCGCACCGGACCGGCCTGCCGCAGCCGGCCATGGAGCGGCTGTTGCTGGCGGCGATCTCACTTAAATTATTGAACAAACGTAAAGACGGCTACGGCCTCGGCCCACTCGGTGCCGCCATGGTGGGCAACGCCGCCATCGCCGGCATGGTGCAGCATCATCGTATGCTCTACGCGGACCTGGCCGACCCGGTGGCGCTGCTACGCAACCAGGACGGGACGCAGCTTGGCCAATACTGGGCGTATGCGCGGGCGCAGGAGCCGGGCGCGCTGCAAGATACGCACTCTGCCGATTACACCGCGCTGATGGCCGCCTCGCAGCCGCTGGTGGCCGGGGAAATCCTGCGCGCCTACAGCTTTGCCGCGCACAAGCGCCTGCTGGACGTGGGCGGCGGCAACGGCGCATTCCTGGCAGCCGTCACGCACGCGACGCCGGGTCTGCAGGCCATGCTGTTCGACCTGCCGCCCGTGGCCGAACGCGCCCGGCTCGCGCATCCGCATATCGACACCCATGGCGGGGATTTCAGCCGCGACTCGCTGCCCAAAGGTGCGGACGTGATCTCCCTGGTGCGCGTCATCCACGATCACGATGACGCGCTGGCGCAAACCATCCTCAACGCCGCCCGCGCCGCCCTTCCGCCCGGCGGCACGCTGATCCTGGCCGAGCCAATGGCCGGGACGTCAGGCGCCGAGCCGATCGGCGATGCGTATTTCGGCATGTATCTGTTGGCGATGGGCAGCGGACGGGCGCGAACCCGGGCGGAGCTGTCCGCCATGCTCGCCCGTGCCGGGTTTGACCAGATCCGGCACCGGCGAACCGACACCCCTCTGCTGGTTAGCGTACTGACGGCTGTAAATGGTAATTGACATTGCAAAGCGTCAGGTTACGTTGACACTAATCGCGGGTCCTCATGCCCGGGCAGAACAGGGGAGGGTTTAATGGATACGCTAGCTGTCGTCCTCGGCGCCCCCTTGGTTTTGTCACTCCGTCAGCTTGCCCTCGATGCTGCCAGCTCGACGGATGTGGTGGTGGAGGTGGAATGGAGCGGGATTAGCACCGGAACGGAGCGCCTGCTCTATACCGGCGCGATGCCACCCTTTCCGGGCATGGGGTACCCGTTGGTGCCAGGCTATGAGACCGTGGGCCGCGTGAGCCAGGCGGGTGCCGCGTCCGGCCATCGCGAGGGGGACCGGGTGTTCGTGCCCGGCGCCACCTGTTTCGGTGACGTCCGCGGCCTGTTCGGTGGCGCCGCATCCCATTTGGTGGTGCCAGGCGCCCGGGTGACCGCCATTCCGGACGCGCTGGGTGAGCATGGCGTGTTGCTGGCCCTGGCCGCCACGGGGCAGCATGCGATCGCCGGGCAGGCGCTACCGGATTTGATCGTGGGGCACGGCGCGCTGGGCCGGCTGCTGGCGCGGCTGACGGTGCTGGCCGGCGGCTCGCCGGTCGTGTGGGAAAAGAATGCGGCGCGGGCGCAGGGCGCCCAGGGCTATGCGGTGCTGACCCCGGACGCGGACCCGCGACGGGATTATCGCGCCATCTATGACGTAAGCGGTGACGCCGGGCTGCTGGACTCGCTGGTCGGGCGGCTGGCCCCCGGTGGGGAGATCGTGCTGGCCGGGTTCTATGCGGACCGGCTGTCCTTTGCGTTCGCGCCGGCCTTCATGCGCGAGGCCCGCATCCGCATCGCCGCGCAATGGCAGAGGGCGGACCTCGCGATGGCCGCGGAATTGGCCGGGTCCGGCGCGCTGTCGTTATGCGGGCTGATCACGCACCGGGCTGAGGCCGCGGACGCCGCCGGTGCGTATGAAACCGCCTTTGGCCACCCGGCCTGCTTGAAAATGATCCTGGATTGGAGAGCCCACGCATGAACGCGATCGTCCCAAATATGACGGCGGCCCTGCGCGAAGAGGCGTCCTACGAGCCAGATGCGGTGCCGACCGGCCCCATCAAGAAAGAGACGCAGATCATCGCGATCTACGGCAAAGGCGGGATCGGCAAGAGCTTCACGCTGGCCAACCTCAGTTACATGATGGCGCAGCAAGGCAAGCGCGTGCTGCTGATCGGCTGCGATCCCAAGAGCGACACCACCTCGCTGCTGTTCGGCGGGCGGTCCTGCCCCACGATTATCGAGACCAGTTCGAAGAAGAAGCTGGCGGGCGAGAAGGTCACCATCGGCGACGTGTGCTTCATCCGGGACGGCGTGTTCGCCATGGAGTTGGGCGGGCCCGAGGTCGGGCGCGGCTGCGGCGGGCGCGGCATCATCCACGGTTTCGAGCTGCTGGAGAAACTGGGCTTCCACGATTGGGGGTTCGACTATGTACTGCTGGACTTCCTGGGTGACGTGGTGTGCGGCGGCTTCGGCCTGCCGATCGCGCGGGACATGTGCCAGAAGGTGATCGTGGTCGGGTCGAACGATCTCCAATCGTTGTATGTGGCCAATAACGTCTGCTCGGCCGTGGATTATTTCCGGAAGATGGGCGGTAATGTCGGCGTGGCCGGCATGGTCATCAATAAGGATGACGGCACCGGAGAGGCGCAAGCGTTTGCCGATGCGGTCGGCATCCCCGTGCTGTCCGCCATCCCGGCCAACGAGGACATCCGCCGCAAGAGCGCCAATTACGAGATTATTGGTAAGCCCGGTGGTGAGTGGGCGGCGGTGTTCGAACTACTGGCCGAGCAGGTGGCCGAGGCACCGCCCGTCCGCCCCAATCCGCTCACGCATGACGCGCTGCTGAACCTGTTCAAGGGTGACGCCGTCGGCCGCGGCGTGGTGCTGACGCCCGCAACCGAGGCCGACATGTGCGGCCAGATCGCGGTGGTGAAGCCGTCCCTCGAAGTCATTTACGAGGGCGTGTGATGGACGGCGGCTGCCATGGTGGGAAGGATACGCTAGACGCCGCTGCGCGCGCCGCCGGCAAGTCCGCGACCATGGACCAGCTGATGGCCGACTATCCCCGCGGCCCGCACGACCAGCCGCAATCCATGTGCCCGGCGTTCGGCTCCTTGCGCGTCGGCCTGCGGATGCGCCGGACGGCGACCATCCTGTGCGGCTCGGCGTGCTGTGTATACGGCCTGACCTTCACCTCGCATTTCTACGGCGCGCGGCGGACGGTCGGCTACGTGCCGTTCAATTCCGAGACGCTGGTGCAGGGTAAGCTGTTCGAGGACATCCGGGACGCGGTGTATCAGGTCGCCAAGCCCGAGGATTATGACTGCGTCGTGGTGATCAACCTCTGCGTCCCCACCGCGTCCGGCGTGCCGCTGGACCGGCTACCGAAGCAGATCGACGGCGTCCGCGTGATCGGCATCGATGTGCCGGGCTTCGGCGTGCCGACGCATGCGGAAGCCAAGGACGTGCTGGCCGGCGCCATGCTGAAATACGCGCGGACCGAGGCGGAGCAGGGCCCGGTAGCGCGCCCACGGCAGGCGCAAGACAAGCCGACCGTGTGCATGATCGGCGAGTTTTTCCCTGGTGATCCGCCCGGCGTTGGCGCGTTGCTGGCGCCCATGGGCATGGCCGTCGCCCCGCAATTGCCGTCTCGTGAGTGGCGCGATTTGTATGCGGCGCTCGATTGCCGGGTCGCCGCGGCGGCGCATCCTTTTTATACCGCGACGGTTCGCGAATTCGCTGCCGCCGGCCGTCCGGTCGTAGGTTCCGGCCCGGTGGGCTACGAGGGCACTGCTGCCTGGCTCGATGCTATTGGTGCCGCGGCTGGCGTAAATGCGTCCCAGATTGACGAAGCGAAGGCGCAGGCCTTGCCCCGTATCCGGGCCGCGCTCGACGCGAACCCGATCAAAGCGCGCATTACCGTCTCCGGCTATGAGGGTTCGGAATTGCTGGTGGCGCGCCTGCTGATCGAAGCGGGCGCGGAAGTACCGTATGTCGGCACCGCCTGCCCTCGCACCGAATGGAGTGACGCGGACCGCGAGTGGCTGCTGGCCCGCGGCGTGCACGTGCAATACCGGGCGTCGCTCGAACATGATTTGGCTGCGATGATGGATGTGCGTCCGGACCTGGCGGTGGGCACGACGCCGTTGGTGCAGAAGGCCAAGGAGCTGGGTATTCCGGCGCTTTATTTCACGAATATGGTCTCCGCCCGTCCATTGTTCGGCGCGGCCGGCGCGGGTGCGTTGGCTGGAATCGTGGCGGCACAGACGGCCGGCGTGAACCGGTTCGGTCGCATGGTGTCGTTCTTTGAGGGCGTCGGCACTGGCGCCACCGCGGGTTACGGCTCCAAGGGCGTGCCGGTCGAGCCGAAGGGCTCGCGCGAACGCTACCGCAAGATCTTGGCCGCAAAGGCCAAGGCCGTCGAAGCGGTGGGGACCTAGATGCTCGTCCTCGATCACGACCGCGCGGGCGGATACTGGGGTGCGGTCTACGCTTTCACCGCCATCCGCGGCCTCCGCGTGGTGATCGACGGCCCGGTCGGCTGCGAGAACCTGCCGGTCACCGCCGTGTTGCACTACACGGACGGCCTGCCGCCGCATGAGCTGCCGGTGGTGGTCACGGGCCTGAACGAAGACAGCCTGTCGATGAACGGCACCGAGGGCGCGCTGCGTCAGGCCGCCGGCACGTTCGAGCAGGATATGCCATCCGTCGTGGTCACCGGCAGTATTGCCGAGATGATCGGTGGCGGTGTGACGCCCGAGGGCAGTAACCTGCTGCGCTTCATCCCGCGCACTATCGATGAAGACCAGTGGCAGGCGGCGGACCGGGCGATCTATTGGCTCTGGAGCGAGTTCGGCGCCAAGAAATCCAAGATCAAGCCGCGCCCGGCCCGTGCCGAGGGCGTGAAGCCGCGGGTCAACATCATCGGGCCGATCTACGGCACGTTCAACATGCCGTCCGACCTCGCCGAAATCCGCCGCCTGGTCGAAGGCGTCGGCTGCGAGATCAACCTGGTGTTCCCGCTGGGCTCGCATATCGAGGATGTGGCCAAGCTGCCGGACGCCGACGTCAATATTTGCATGTATCGTGAGTTCGGTCGCCAGTTGTGTGAAGAACTAGACCGGCCCTATCTGCAAGCGCCGATCGGCATCTTCGCCACCACCAACTTCCTGCGCACGCTGGGTGAGCTCACCGGTATCGATCCGGAGCCGTTCATCGAGGCGGAGAAGCACACCACCATCAAGCCCATTTGGGATTTGTGGCGGTCGGTGACGCAGGACTTCTTTGCCACCGCCAGCTTCGCCGTGGTCGCGACCGACACCTATGCGCGCGGCATGGTGGGTTTCCTGGAGGGGGAGCTCGGCATCCCCTGCACCTTCCACTTCAGCCGCACCGCTGGCACGAAGCCGGATAATGCGGCCGTCAAAGCCGCGCTTAAGGCGACCCCGCCGCTGGTGCTGTATGGCTCGTATAACGAGCGGCTGTATGCGGCCGAACTGGGCGCGCGCTGCATGTATATCCCGGCGTCCTTCCCCGGCGCCGTCATTCGCCGGCATACCGGCACGCCGTTCATGGGCTATGCGGGCGCGACCTACATCGTCCAGGAATACTGCAACGCCCTATTCGACGCGCTGTTCCACATCCTGCCGCTCAGCACGGATATGGATAAGGTCGAGGTGACACCCACCCACGCCGCCGCCTGGAACGTCGATCCGTGGGATGACGAGGCCCTGGTCATGCTCAATGAGCACGTGGAGCGGGCACCGTTCCTGGTGCGGATCAGCACGGCTAAGCAGCTGCGCGACCGGGTCGAGCGGGACGCGCGCCTGGCCCGCGAAGGCCGGGTCACGGCGGCGCGCGTCCAGCAAAGCCTACACGAGATGACAGGGAAGGCCGCATGAGCGCCGCCCTCACGCATGTCCGCCGGGGCGCGTCGCCCCGCCGGCAACCCGGCCGCGCGGGCGAGGCGCGGCGCAACGGCAGTCCCAAGGAGGGCCTCACTAATGTCTGACATGTCCCGTACTAGCTCCACTTCGGGGCTGACCGATAGCGAAGCGAGGGAGTTTCACAGCATCTTCGTGACCAGCTTCATCGTCTTCGTAGTCATCGCGCTGGTCGCGCACATCCTGGTTTGGCAGTGGCGCCCGTGGCTGCCCGGGCCGAACGGCTACACGCAGCTGATCGATGGCGTAGACTTCGCCAAGTCACTTCTAGCGTAAGGAGATACTGCCATGTGGCGTGTATGGTTGCTGTTTGATCCCCGCCGGGTTCTGGTCGCGCTCAGCGTGTTCCTGTTCGTGCTGGCGATCCTCATTCACTTCATCCTGCTCAGCACCAGCCGGTTCAACTGGCTCGAAGGTCCTGTGCGGGGCCCGGGTGTGAACCAGTTGTCCACGTTGCCGCAAGCGGCACCGCGATAAAGAAGTAAGCGGTGGCGGGTATGGTCCTGCCGCCGCGACCTCTTCTCTGAGGGAGATTTGCTATGGCGTTGATGAATTTCGAAGCCAAATACCGTGTCCGTGGCGGTACGCTGGTGGGCGGGGATCTGTTCGACTTCTGGGTCGGGCCGTTCTACGTCGGGTTCTTCGGCGTCACGACGATATTCTTTGCGACACTCGGCACGTTGCTGATCATCTACGGCGCGGCCATTGGGCCCACGTGGAACATTTGGCGCATCAACATAGCCCCGCCGGACCTGTCCTATGGCCTGGGCTTCGCCCCGTTGCGCGAGGGCGGGCTGTGGCAGGTCATTACCATGTGCGCCACCGGCGCCTTCGTCTCTTGGGCATTGCGCCAAGTGGAGATCACCCGCAAGCTCGGGATGGGTTACCATGTGCCGGTGGCGTTCGGCGTAGCAGTATTCGCCTATATCAGCCTGGTGATTATCCGTCCGGTGTTGATGGGTGCCTGGGGTCATGGCTTCCCGTACGGCATCATGAGCCATTTGGACTGGGTGTCGAACACCGGTTATCAATATCTCCACTTCCATTATAACCCGGCGCATATGCTGGCGGTGACGTTCTTTTTTACCACGACCTTGGCGCTCTCGTTGCATGGGGCGCTGGTCTTGTCCGCCGCCAACCCGCCCAAAGGGCAGGAGATGAAGACGGCCGAGCACGAGAACACGTTCTTCCGGGACACCATCGGCTGGTCCATCGGCACGCTCGGCATCCATCGGCTGGGCCTGTTCCTGGCGCTGTCCGCCGGGTTCTGGAGTGCGGTGTGCATCCTGATCAGCGGGCCGTTCTGGACCCGCGGCTGGCCCGAGTGGTGGGGCTGGTATCTCAATCTGCCGATCTGGAAGTGAAGGGAGGCGACCATGGCTGAATATCAGAATATCTTTACGCGTGTTCAGGTCCGGGGCCCCGCCTATGCTGGCGTACCCGCCGAAGAGGGTGGCTTCTCCCGCACCGGCAAGCCGTTCTTCGTCCACTTGGCCGGGATATTCGGTGACGCGCAGGTGGGCCCCATCCATTTGGGCTTCCTCGGTATCGCCTCGCTGATCTGCGGCTTCATCGCCTTCGAGATCATCGGCCTCAACATGTGGGCGTCGGTGAACTGGAGCTTCGTCGAGTTCGTGCGTCAGCTGCCGTGGCTGGCGCTCGAGCCCCCCGCGCCCAGCAACGGCCTGCACATCCCAAAACTGGCCGAGGGCGGCTGGTGGCTGATGGCCGGCATGTTCCTGACCGCCTCTATCCTGCTGTGGTGGGCCAAGACGTATCGCCGGGCCCGGCAGCTCGGCATGGGCACGCACGTGGCGTGGGCGTTCGCGGCGGCCATCTGGCTCTATCTCGTACTGGGCTTCATCCGCCCGGTGCTGATGGGCAGCTGGGGTGAAGCGGTGCCGTTCGGCATCTTCCCGCACTTGGATTGGACGGCGGCGTTCTCCATCCGCTACGGCAATCTGTTTTATAACCCGTTCCATATGTTGAGCATCGTCTTCCTGTATGGCTCGACATTGCTGTTCGCCATGCACGCTGCGACGGTCTTGGCCATCAGCCGCTACGGCGGGGAGCGGGAACTGGAGCAGATCAGCGACCGGGGCACGGCGTTCGAGCGAGGTGCCTTGTTCTGGCGATGGACGATGGGCTTCTGCGCGACCGCAGAAAGCATCCATCGCTGGGCCTGGTGGTTCGCAGTCCTATGCCCACTTACGGGCGGGATTGGCATTCTGCTGACGGGGACGGTCGTGGATAACTGGTATCTCTGGGGCGTGAAGCATGGTCTTTCGTCACCCTACCCGGCGGTTTGGGGTGTCGTGGTGGACCCGGCCCTTACCAACCCAGGCCTGGCGGTGACAGGAGTGATCAAATGATCAAGGGGTTGGGCTATGGCCTGGCAGGGGTCGGCATCATTGCCGGCACCCTGATGGGCATCGCAATGATCACGAAGTTTGAAGTGCCGCCCGTGACGACCGTGCAGCGCGGCTTCCGTGGCACCGGCATGGACCAGAACGTCAATCCGCGGGCGATGAGGGAATTCATCGCGGAGAACGTGGTCCCGGCCTACCTGCCACAGGCCTCGGCCGCCGGGCCCAAGGCGGCGGTAGTCTATAAGAATGTGCAGGTGCTGGGTGATCTCAGCGTGGGGCAGTTCACTCGGCTGATGGTGTCCATCACTCAGTGGGTGGCACCGAAGCAAGGCTGCACTTATTGCCATAACCCGGCGAACATGGCGGAAGATAACATCTACACCAAAGTCGTCGCCCGGCGCATGATCCAGATGACGCAAAACATCAACGCCGAATGGCAGCCGCACGTGAACCAGACCGGCGTCGTCTGTTACACATGTCACCGCGGCAATAATATTCCAGTAAACGTCTGGTTTAATGATCCGGGTGAGCAGCGGACCAGCGGTGTGGCGCAGGCCAATATGGGCATGGGCGTCGGTGCGCACGGTTCGGTTGGTAACGCGTCCCTGCCGCAGGACCCGTTCACCCCGTTCCTGGAGAAAGATTACAATATTCGCCAGCAAGGTGAGACGGCGCTGCCGAGTGGCAGCGCGCATTCGATCAAGGAGAGTGAGTGGACATTTGCGCTCATGATCCACTTTTCGCAGTCGCTTGGTGTGAATTGTACTTATTGCCATAACAGCCGGGCATTCAGCGACTGGTCACAGAGCTCGCCAGCGCGGACAAACGCATGGTATGGGATCCGCATGGTCCGCCAAGCCAACAACGAATACATGACGCCGTTGAAATCGGTGTTTCCCGATTACCGGCTGGGCAAAGAGGGTGATGTGGCGAAGGTCGCCTGCAATACCTGCCATAACGGGGTGTTCAAGCCGCTCTATGGTGTGAGCATGCTGAAGGACTTCCCGGAGTTATCGCATCCGACTGTGCAGAAATCGGCGTCCGCGGAATAGCAAAGGCCGGCAACACGAGCCGGTCGGCACAATCGGGGTAAACAACGGCCGGCCCCGCTAGCA
>JAYVOF010000022.1:0-6716 GCA_043758105.1 Rhodospirillales bacterium
GTGGGCAAGACGACGGTGCTGCGGGCCATCATGGGCGCCGTGAAAGCGACATCGGGCCGGATCGTGTTCGGCGCGGACGACATCACCGGCACCGCCCGCCACCTCATTGCCCGCCGCGGCGTCGCTATTGTGCCGGAGGGCCGCCGGCTGTTTCCCAACCTCACGATCCGCGACAATTTGCTGATCGCGCAGCGGCGCGGCGGCCTTACGCTGACCGAAGCGTATCGGCTGTTTCCGCGGCTGGAGGAGCGGGCGGGCGTGCTGGCTCAGAACGTGTCCGGGGGCGAGAAGCAAATGGGCGCCATCGCCCGCGCCCTGATGGCCCCCGCCCGGCTGATCTTGCTGGACGAGCCGTTCGAGGGCCTGGCCCCTGCGGTGGTGACCGAATTGATGGACGCGATTCAGACTCTGCGCACGCGGATGGCGATCATCCTTGTGGAGCACCATGCCGAACAGGTGCTGTCCGTCGTTGACCGCGCGTATGTGTTGGTAAACGGCCAGGTCGCCTACGAGGGCACCAGCGCGGCGCTCGCGGCCGACCATGATTTGCAGGCCCGCCTGCTCGGCGTAGTCGAGCCGGTTGGGGCCGTGGCGTGATCTATAGGAGCAAAACCATGACCGATCGACACACCGTAGGATGGGTGCAACCCATCACGCGACCCGACGCGGTTCCGGGTGTGATGGGTTTCACCCATCCCACGTCCCTACCCATCACACGACGCAGCGCAATCCTCGGCACCACGGCCGCACTCTTCGCACCGGCGATCGTCCGGGCGCAGAGCGGACCGGTCAAGCTTGGCATTGTGTATGCCAAGCAGGGCACGTTTGCGGAGCTGGGCACCAGTGCCGCCAATGGGGCCCTGCTGACCTTGGAGCAGGCGGGGGGCAAGGTGCTGGGCCGTCCGGTGCAGACCATTTGGCTCGATGAACCGAACCCGCAATCCGCCCAGCAAAACATGCAAAAACTGATTGAGGAGGAGCATGTGAGCGCGGTGCTTGGCGGCATCAGCGGGGCCACGGCACTGGCGCTCGGCTCGCTCGCCAAGCGGTCCAAAATTCCGCTGATCACCACCAGCGGCGCCACCACGCTCACGGGCAAGGACTGCAACCGGTTCGTGTTCCGTGCCAACGCCCCGGCCACGGTCGCGGTGCGGGCGCTGGCGCCGTTGCTGCTGGAGCGGGGGAAGAAGTGGTTTTTCCTGATGCCCGACTATGCGTTCGGGGCCGATGTGTATGACGCGTATAAGGCGTTCCTGGACCAGGCGGGCGGCACGGAGCTGGGGCATGACAAGGTGCCGCTGGGCACGACCGATTTCAGCGGCTTTATCCTGAAAATACGCCAGGCCAAGCCGGACGTGGTCATCACCGCGCTGTCCGGCAACGAGCTGCCGAATTTGCTCAAGCAATATGCCGATTTGGGCATGGCGGATGGGCCGCCGATCACGAGCCCGATTGTGGCCGATACCGATTTGGTGGCGGCCGGGCAGCAGGCGTCGGGGATCTATGGCAAGCTCTGGCATCACGACGACCCGAACAACTCGCCGTCCGACCGGGCGTTCGCGGCGGATTATAAAAAGAAATACGGGCATCCGCCGGCGGGCAACGCCTTCCTGGGCGCGGTTTCGATGCGCTTGATGCTGGCCGGGATCGAGAAGGCCGGGTCCCTCGACGCGAGCGCCATCGTGTCCGGGCTCGAGCAGGCGCGGCTGCCGGAGGGGGATCTGCCGGTGTATTTCCGCGAATGGGACCATCAGCTCATGCACCGGTTCTTGCTGCTGCAGGTGCGCAAGACCGTCACCGATCCCTACGAGGCGCTGGAGGTCATCCGCAGCGTGCCCGGCACCGCGGACGGGCTCGAGGCGCTGTATGGCGAGCAGGCCGCCTCCGCCTGCAAGCTCGAAAGCGTATGATGCACTTCGCCGTCATCGGTGCGGGCGCCGGCGGGCTCTGTGCGGCCAAGAACCTGGTCAAGAATGGGATCGACGCCACCATTTTCGAAGTCGGCTCGCAGATCGGCGGGCTTTGGGTGTATGAGAACGATAGCGGGTTGAGCCCGGCCTACCGCTCGTTGCACATCAATTCCGAAGCGCGGGTGAGCAGTTTCGGGGATTTCCCATTCCGCGACGGCGTGCCGCTCTACCCGGACCACCGGGAGATGCACCGCTATTTCATCGATTACGCGGCGCATTTCGACCTGACCCGGCGCATCCGGTTCAACAGCCTGGTCGTGGCGATCGAGCCGGACGGGAACCGCTACACCATCAGGCTCGACAATGGCACCACGGAGACATTCGACGGCGTCGTGGTGGCGACTGGGCATCAAAGCATTCCGCGGCATCCGCCCGAAGTGGCGTCGTTCACCGGTGAATACCTGCACGCCCATGCCTACCGGGTGCCGGAGCCGTTCACCGGCAAACGGGTGATGGTGATCGGGCCGGGCAATAGCGGGGTCGATATCGCGTCCGATCTGTGCACCGTCACCGAGCACACCGTGCTCTGCGCCCGCTCCCCGGTGCTGATCATGCCGCGCATGATGTTCGGCGCGCCGAATTCCCGCACGCTCGTGAAATTGGAACGCCCGTTCATCCCCTGGCGCATCCGGGTGTGGGTCCGCGCCATGCTGACCCGGATGTTCCACGGCACCATGGAGCAATGGGGGTTCCGCACGCCCACCACACGCACCCACCCGATCAGCCATCCGACGCTGATTTCCCACATCGCCTGGCAGCGGATCGGCGTCAAACCCGGCATTGCCAGCATCGAGGGCCGGGACGTGCGCTTCGTGGACGGCACCACGGAAACGGTGGACAGCATCATTGCGGCAACGGGCTACACGACGGAGTTCCCGTATCTGCCGCCGGACAAATCACCCGCGTCCGGCACGCGGCTCGATCTCTACAATCGCGTGGTCCACCCTGGGATGCCCGGCGTCTTCTTCATCGGCTTCTTCGACGTGAGCGGCGGCAGCAACATCCGTATGATGGACGATCAGGCCGAGTATATCGCCGCCGTCGTGAGCGGCCGCGTGAAGCTCCCGGACGAGCCGGCCATGCGGGCGGCGATCAAGGCGGACCACGACTGGGCCGCCAGCCAATTCCCGGACAGCCCGCGTTACGGGCTCGAGCTCGACCCGAAGCGGTATCGGCAGGCGCTGGCGCGCGATATGCGGGCGGCGTGATGATCTTCGTGTCTTTGTGCCTTTGTGCCTTTGTGTCGAATTCGGACCCATACGCGTCGGGCAGCCGCTCGCGCGGTAGAGAAGGTTTCGACACAAAGGCACCAAGGCACAAAGGCACAAAGCGTCGGGCCGGAGCGTCATGACGGTCGCAATCGTAACCGGCGCGGCAGGCGGGATTGGGCGGGCGATTGCGCTGCGACTGGCGCAGAACTGTGCCGACATCGGCGTCTTCGACGTGGATGAAGCGGGTGCTGCGACGACGGCCACGCTGGTGCGGGAACTCGGACGCCGCGCGGCAGTGGCAACCGGCAGCGTGGCGGTGCGTGCGGATGCGCTGCGCGGTGCGGCCGAACTGACCGCCGCCCTGGGCCCGATCGACATCCTCGTGAACAACGCGGGCATCCTGCGGACCGCGCCGTTCACCGACATCACGGAGGCTCAATGGCGCGAGGTGTTCGGCGTGAACCTCGATGGCGTGTTCCACATGTCGCAGGCGGTCCTGCCCGGCATGCTAGCGCGGCAGGCCGGGATCATCGTGAACATGTCGTCCTGGACCGGTAAAAAGGGCGTGGCCAACCATGCCGCATACGCCGCCAGCAAGTTCGCGGTGATCGGGCTCACCCAAACCATGGCGCTCGAATTGGGCGAGCATGGGATAAGGGTGAACGCCGTCTGCCCCGGCATCATCGTCGATACGCAAATGCGGGTCGAGGCGGAAGCGCTGGGCCGCGCGCAAGGTTTGCCCGGTCTCGCGGCGCGGCTGAATGCGGTGCCGCTCCGCCGGGCGGGCACGCCGGAGGATGTGGCGGGCGTGGTGGCGTTCCTGGTCTCGCCCGCCGCCAGCTACATGACCGGGCAGGCGATCAACATCACCGGCGGGTTGTGGATGAATTAAGCCGTCATTGCGAGCCGCTTGGCAAAGCCATCATAGCCGTAGGGTGGGCTTCAGCCCACCAATCACCAGTATCCAACACAAGAGCTCTAGAACACCACGCCCAATTAACGGCGCAATCGGGTAGAAGGCGAGCCTGTGTCATCGGCGATTGTGGGCTGAAGCCCACCCTACCGTGCTATACTCAACGAATAAGCGACCGGATCCAATCCTCGCCGAGCCCGGCGGTCCGGCAATAGGCGGCGTAGCGGTCGATGCGGACGAAGACGTCTTCATAATCCTGGGGGACCCCGTCCGCGTCCACGTACACGAACGGCCCGAAAATGTGGAACACCGCAGTCATGTGACCGACCTCCTCATCGATATACAGGGTATGGATGTGCCCGGCGGGTTCGTAGACGAAGCTGCCGGATCGCGCGACCCAGTCATGCTCGCGGTAGCCCCAGGCGCCGTCCAGGGTCCAGGCCGTCACCGGTGCCGCATGCCGGTGCCGCTGGATGGTGCCGGCGGCGCGGGCGCGGAGGATGCTGACCCAGCCGCCATGCGTCGTGTCATACATCAAGGGGCGGCTGTGGCCGATATTGCCAACGGGCATCCAGGCCCGGTCATCATCCAGCACGCCGGCCTGGAACATCTCTGGCACGGTGTAGGCGGAGGGGGCGATCTGCAGCACGGCGTTCACTCCGTTATTCAGTAGATTGTTTCTTGGGACGCAGCCTCGATCGATCGTAGCCGGTCCATCGCGGCTAGATATTCCAGCTGCATTTGGGTCATGACGTCACGAACGGAAGTCTCCGCAGTGACGGCACCCACCGATTGACCGACCGGGAACGAATAGTAATCCGCCCGCTGCGCCCGCACGACCCGGGCATGGAACTCGTTATACAGCACGCCTTGCAGCGGCGTCGGCAGATAGGGGGGCGCACCGGGCTGCTCCCAGGCTTCGGACAGCGTGCTGCGGATCATGCGCACCGTCTTGCCGGTGCGGGCCTTACGGCGCACGGCGTCCTCTGCCCGGGCGGCGAACACCGCTTGTTTCTCGAACGGCGTCAGCTCGCTCTCGCGGGTGCCGAGCCAGATGGTGCCGCACCAGACACCTTCGGCGCCCAGCGCCAGGGCGGCGGCGATATGGCGGCCATGGGTGATGCCGCCGGCGGCCAGCACGGGGATGTCTGGACACGCCTCGACCACTTGCGGCACCAGCACGAAGGTGGAGATGTCGCCCGTGTGGCCGCCGGCCTCGGTGCCCTGCGCCACGATCAACTGCACCCCGGCGTCGCGTTGACGGAGCGCGTGGGACGCCTTGCCACACAGTGCCCCGACCATGGCGCCATGCGCCCGAATTTGGTCCACCACGTCGCGCGGTGGCGCACCGAGCGCGCTCACCACCAGCTTCACTTGTGGGTGCTGCAGCGCGATCGTGACCAGGCGGCGCGCGCCGTCCGGCGTCATGTTGCCGCGTCCTTCGACGATTTCCTGCTCGACCCGGGCGCGCTCATCCTCCGGCAGCGCCGGGATGCCGGCCGCTTCGAGCAGGGCCTCCATGAATTGCGTGTGCTGCGCCGGAATCAGCCGCTTGAGGTCGGCCCCGGCGGTCTCGGCGTCCCGGTCGTAGTTATTGGGGATGAGCACGTCCACGCCATAGGGCCGCCCGGCCACGTGCGCATCGATCCAGCGCAGCTCCTGCTCCAGCTGATCCGGGCCGAAGGTCGCGGCACCCAGCACGCCGAACCCGCCCGCCTTCGTCACCTCCACCACCACGTCGCGACAGTGGGAGAAGGCGAAAATCGGCACGTCGCAGCCGAGCGTGCGGGCGATTTGCGTGCGCATCAGGCCCGCCGGGCGACCTTCGGCCGGGCGCGTGCCGGCTTGGCAACCACGGCCACCCCGGCGATCCGCAGGATCATCTGGGTCAGCTCGGCGCTCACCTCCTCCAGCGGCAACCGGCCCGGCGCCCGATACCAGACGTACGCCCAGCTCACCATGCCGCCGATCGCCAGCGCGGCCATGCGGGTGTCGGCAATGTCGAACGCGCCGGCCGCCACGCCCTCGTCCAGCAATTCCACCAGCTTGCGGTCGAACTCCCGCCGCATGTCGCTGATGCGGATGAAGTCGGCCGGCGCGAGATTCTTTTCCTCGCGCGCGAAGATCGCGATATGGCGCTGGTTGCGCAGCACGGCCTCCACGAAGCTGCGTCCGACCTGCTCCAGCCGCTGCGTGGGCGGTAGCGGCGAGGACATCACGCCGTCGAGCGCCGCGAGGGAGGAGGCGATGCCCCTTGAACAAATCTCGGCCAGCAGCTCCGCCTTGGACGCGAAGTGCGCGTAGATGAACGGCTTGGTGACACTCAGGCCCTCGGCTACCGCGTCGAGCGAGGTGTTCTCGTAGCCCCGCTCGTAGAACAACTCGACCGCGACCTCGATCGTGCGCTCGCGCTTGAGTGCTGCGACCTCGTCCCGGATGCCCAGAATGGGCGTGACCCCCACGGCAACCATAATTCCCTCGCGTGTCTAATCAGCAATTAATCTCACAATTGCTGGCCCATCGCAACTGAGTGGTAGCAATTGCTACTCTAGCCCATCACTGCAAACCGCCGCCTGGTAGCAAAGCGACCCTATCTCCATGTCTCCGTGCCTCTGTGTTGAT